>JANPGC010000325.1:0-2009 GCA_031423755.1 Phyllobacteriaceae bacterium
GCCGCGCGCGGGCTCAGCCTGAAGCCGCGCGCACAGCGTCCGGTTCCCGTCGGCCTTGCCAGTTTCGGCGAGGCCAGCGCGTCAAAAATCCCGTCGTTCTGCCTGTTCGATCCGCTCAAGCATTTTGACCTCGACGACTACAACAACAACGCCTTGCCGCGCTTCAGCTTTGACAGTTCCTACGATCCGGAATTCCAAGCGCCGCATGGCTCCGATGCTGACGAGCCCGTCAATGCCGCGCTACTGTTCTCCCGCCTGCGCGCGCTGCGCCATGCGCTGAGCGATCTCCCCAAACAGGCCCGCCGCCTCGCCCGTTGGCAAGCCCGGCGCGATCTCTTGCTCAAGAGCAAGGCCCCGTTCAAACCAATGCGCATGTCAATCTTCCGACCGGGCCTGCCGCCCGGCTGGCGACAGCGGTCCATTCACGCGGTCGATGATGTGCTGCGGGAATGCCACGGGCTGGCGCGGGATTTGGTGAATGCGCCGGATACCGGATAATGTTGGTGGGCCTCACAAAACACATTCCCATTCATCGCAGCGCCTTGAAACCTTACCTGCAAGCATGTGAGGATAAACCCACGCGCCCGTGCATCTGCGCCGGGTGGCGCTTTTTGTCAGAAAGGCTTGAACAGCCATGACCTTCTTCCCTGGAACCGACCCCGAACCCGGCGACAAGTTCGCCTCCGACGCCATTGAAACCATGGTGCTGGCCAGCGCCAAGGATCTTGGCGGGTTCCAGGTGCGCCGGGCCTTGCCGACGGCAAGACGGCGAATGGTCGGTCCGTTCATTTTCTTTGACCAGATGGGACCGGCAGTCCTGACGCCGGAAAAGATGATGGACGTGCGCCCGCATCCGCATATCGGGCTGGCGACGGTCACCTACCTGTTTGACGGCAAGATCCGGCACAGGGATTCGCTCGGCACCGAGATGGTCATTGCGCCGGGCGACGTAAACTTGATGACAGCCGGGCGCGGCATTGTCCATTCGGAACGCACACCCGAAGAAATGCGCGGCGATCCGATGGCCATGTCGGGCCTGCAAACATGGATCGCGCTGCCCGAAAAGGTCGAAGACATGGCCCCGGCGTTTGCCAATGTTGCGTCAACGCAGCTGCCGGAATTTTCAGACCCCGGCATGGCCATGCGGGTGATCATGGGGTCGTTTGCCGGCATGACATCGCCGGTGCCGACCTATTCTGAGACTGTGTATGTCGACGTGCGGCTGAACGCCGCGCAGCGGCTCAAATTGCCCGCCGATATTGAGGAACGGGCGATCTACATCCTGTCCGGCGAGGTGGAGATTTCCGGCGACCGTTTCGCGCGGCATCAGCTTTTGGTGTTCAAGCCGGGCGACGAAATCGTAGCAACGGCGTCCATTGACGCCCATTTTGTGCTGCTTGGCGGCGCTTCCATCGGTTCCAAGCGCTATATCTGGTGGAATTTCGTTTCGTCGTCGCAAGAGAAAATCGAGCAGGCAAAGGAAGAGTGGCGCACCGGGCGGTTCGACATAGTCCCCGGAGACGAGGAGGAGTTCATTCCATTGCCTACATGAAGTCTCACAATTTGGTGCAAGAGACCGGCGTCGTCTTGCCGCAAAGAGTCCGTTCCTCTAGACCAGACCTGCACAGAAAAGGCCGCAGCCGAATTGACCGCCCCCATCACCCCATTGCTCGACAAAATCTCCATCCCTGCAGACCTGCGCCGGTTGGGGGAATCCGACCTGCCACAGGTGGCAGCAGAGGTGCGGGCGGAGATGATCGACGCGGTGTCCAAGACCGGCGGGCATCTCGGCGCCGGGCTTGGCGTGGTCGAACTGACCATTGCGCTGCATTATGTTTTCAACACGCCAGACGACCGCGTGATCTGGGACGTCGGGCATCAGGCCTATCCGCACAAGATTTTGACAGGACGGCGCGACCGCATCCGCACGTTGCGTCAAGAGGGCGGTTTGTCCGGCTTCACCAAACGGTCCGAAAGCGAGTACGACCCGTTCGGCGCGGCGCATTCAT
>JANPGC010000326.1:0-13121 GCA_031423755.1 Phyllobacteriaceae bacterium
GCTCAACATACCGCAGGCCTCGTTGTCGCAGCAACTGGCGCGCTTGCGTGCAGAGAAGCTTGTGTCTGCCCGCCGGGATGGGCGGTCGATCCATTACTCGATCGCGGACGCCCGCGTAGCGGCGGTTGTTGGCACATTGTACGAGCTTTATTGCATAATCTGAGCTGTCATTTCAGATGACGAACGAGTCCAGTTCACGTTGCTGATTGCGGGTGATCTCGTCAATTGCCTGATGTTGACTGAGATGGACCTTGCCGGTCAGGTGATCGAGGAAATGGCTGGTCTTCAGGGCATCCATGACCGGTCCCTTTATCTCAGAGAGGTGGAATCTTACCTTCGAAGAGTGGAGACGCTCGTTGATCGCTTCAAGCGATTCCAGTGCGCTGATGTCAATGTCGTTGATAGCAGGGCACATAAGAATAACGTCCCTTATTTCCGGACGCTCGGCGACCATGCCGTAGACCTTGTCTTCCAGGTAACGGGCGTTGGCGAAATAGAGGCTTTCGTCGACGCGCAAGGACAGGATCGACGGGATGGTGAAGACGCTGTGCCGGTTGACGTTGCGGAAATGCTCGGTGCCGGGAACCTGGCCGACGATTGCCATATGCGGCTTTGACGTCTTGTAAAGATGGATCAGCAGCGACGACAGCACGCCTGAGGCGATACCAATTTCCACGCCGAGAAACAGGGTGGCCGCGATGGTTGCGCAGACAGCGAAGAAGTCGGCTTTCGAGTAGGTCCAGGATTTTCGCAAGATGGAAAAGTCAACCAGCGACAAGACGGCGACAATGACGGTTGCGGCGAGCGTTGCCTGCGGCAGATAGGCCAACAGAGGTGTGAGTGTAAGTGAGGCAACCGCGAGGCCGATGGCGGTGAAGGCACCTGCTGCCGGAGTTTCGGCCCCCGCGTCATAGTTGACGATGGAGCGGGCGAAACCGCCAGTGACGGGGTAACCACCGGTGAAGGCGGCGACGATGTTCGAGGCGCCAAGGGCGATAAGTTCCTGATCAGGGTCGATGCGCTGGCGCCTTTTTGCGGCCAGCGTCTGGGCGACGGAGACGGACTCCACGAACCCGATGACCGACAAAAGCGCAGCGGACCCTGCGAGCGAGGTCCATGTGTCAATCGAGAATGATGGCAACGTCAGCGGCGGCAGGGCTTGCGGAACGTAGCCGACGAGCTTCACACCCCTATCGCCCAAGGACAGGGCCCATGCCGCCAAAGTCGTCAGCGCAATTGCTGCAACGGGTCCGGCGCGGGCCAGAATCACTGCCGGTTCGGGATTTAAGCCAACACTTATCAGGAAAGGTTTGAGGCGCTTTCTGGCCCAGAATAGAAAGCCGGTCGAGAGCACACCGATTGTCAAAGTGATGAGATTGGTTCCAGAGACGTTTGAGCCAAGCGACACAATGATCTCCAGAAGGTTTTCTCCGGATGCCTTGATGCCGAGAAGATGCTTCAACTGGCTGACGGCAATGATGATGCCAGATGCGGTGATGAAGCCCGAAATGACCGGGTGCGAGAGGAAGTTTGCCAAAAAGCCAATCCGGAAGATGCCAAGCAAAAGCAGGAACAGGCCTGAGAGGAACGCCAACGTTATCGCAGCTGCCAGATATTCGGGCGAGCCGGGTGCGGCGACTTTGCTTATGGCTGCGGCGGTCATCAGTGAAATAACGGCGACCGGACCGACAGCAAGCCCGTTGCTGGTGCCGAAAATCGTGTAGGCGACAAGGGGAAGCATTGAAGCATACAGACCCATTTCCGGCGGCAGGCCTGCGAGCAGGGCATAGGCCAGCGACTGGGGAATGAGCATGATCGTGACGATCACCGCCGCAAGCAAATCATTGCTGAGCGCTGAGCGGTCGTAAGCCCGGCCCCATTGAAGGATCGGGAAATAGCGGGCGATCATGTCACTTCTCACGTCGTTTGGGCCGGTGTTTGGCGATTGCTGCAATACTTCAAATGCTTTTGGCCAGTTCGTAGAGGTTTGCGGCGCGCGCTCCGGACTTGCAGTAGCCCAATACGGGACCGTCTGAAGCTGCCAGGGCCTTGGCCAATTCGTGTGGTTCAAAGTCGAGCGACTGTCCCATGGCTAAAGGAATGTAAATCAGGGAAATCCCGGCCTTTGCTGCTGCTTCGCCAATCGAATCGTGCGTTGGTTGGCCGGCAGCTTCGTGATCAGGGCGATTGCATATGATCTTCTTGAAACCTGCGGCAGCGATGGTCGGCATGTCGGAAACCTCGATCTGCCCGGTCACGGAAAACTGCTCATCGATCGTGCGAATGTTCATATTTGAAATCACTTTCAGGGTTTGTCAAAGCCCGTTGACGGGCACTTTGAGGAAGATCTTGCCGTCTTCTTTCGGCGGCAGGTTGCCGGCGCGCATGTTGATTTGCAGCGACGGGATAATGAGTTTGGGCATCGCGAGCGTCGCGTCGCGCGCTTCGCGCATGGCAACGAACTCGTCTTCACCGATGCCGTCCATCACGTGGATGTTGTGGGCGCGCTCCTCGGCGACAGTGGTTTCCCATTTGATGTCACGGCCATTGGGACCATAGTCATGGCACATGAACAGGCGCATTTCGTCCGGCAGCGAAAGAACGCGCTTTACCGAGCGATAGAGCGTGCGCGCGTCGCCGCCGGGAAAGTCGGCGCGTGCCGAGCCGCCATCGGGCATGAACAGCGTGTCACCGACGAAGGCGGCGTTGCCGATAACATGCGTCATGCAGGCGGGGGTGTGGCCCGGCGTGTGCATGGCATGTGCCGTCATCGTGCCGACTTGATAGCTGTCGCCATCCTTGAACAGCCGGTCGAACTGGGAGCCGTCGCGCTGGAACTCTGTGCCTTCGTTGAATACTTTGCCGAAAGTGTCCTGAACGACGGTGATATTTTCTCCGATGCCAATCTTGCCCCCAAGCTTGCCCTGAATGTAAGGCGCGGCGGAAAGATGATCAGCGTGGACGTGGGTTTCGATCAGCCACTCCAGCGCGAGGCCGTTTGCCTTTATGAATGCGATGATCGTGTCGGCGCTGTCGTAGGTGATGCGCCCGGCGGCGTAGTCCATATCCATGACACTGTCGAAGATCGCGCAGGCCTTGGATTCAGGGTCAGCGACTACATAGGAGATCGTGTTCGTCGGTTCGTCAAAGAACGCAGTGACAGCTGGCTGTATTGTCAAATCAGGTTTGAACGGAACGGTCACGATGCGGATGTCTCCCGTCCCACAGTTTTGATCAAGACCGGTGCGGCTTGTTTCAGCTTGCGGCCGATCAGCAGGCCGCCGATCATTGCGGCAATGAAGATCAACGTTTCAGTACCGCCAAAACCCAGCGCCGGAACTGCGCCGCCCGGGCAAAAGCCGGCGATGCCCCAGCCAATGCCAAACAGGGCCGAGCCGCCAACGAGCGGCAGGTCGATGTTCTTCGCTGTCGGGAGCGAATAGCCTTGTTCGAACACCGGCGCGGCGGCTTTGGCAAAGACAATGCGATAGCCGATCAGTGCCGTGAGAAGAGCGCCGCCCATGACCAAGGCAAGGCTTGGATCCCATGTTCCGGCAATGTCAAAGAAGTTGAGAACCTTGGCCGGATTGGCCATGCCGGAAATGGCAATGCCGAGACCGAAGATCAGGCCCGAAATGAGTGCGGAGAGATTTTTCATATTCATCACAATAGGTGGCGGATGACAAAAACGGTGGCGAACGTCGTCAGCATGAAAACGCATGTGGCGACGATGGAGCGGGGCGACAGGCGGGCCATGCCGCAGACGCCGTGGCCGGAGGTGCAACCGCCGCCGAATGTCACGCCGATGCCAACGATGAGCCCGCCGACGAGGAGCTCCATCGTGGTCACCGGAACGGCGTACTCAATGCTCTGGCCAAACCCCAGCCAGACAACCGGCGCTGCGACTGAGCCGGCAATGAATGCTGCCCGCCATTTCCAGTCCCTCGAAAGTGGCGGAATGACACCCGACACAATGCCTGTCATGCCGGCGATACGACCGTTGAGCCACATCAAAAGCACAGCGGACACGCCGATAAGAATGCCGCCAGATAATGAAAGCAGCGGAGTAAATTCCGTCTGCATCATTTGACCTTGCAGGTATTGACGCCGAGCAGTCGATAAATCGGACAGGTGCCGACGATGGCGGTGCCAATCAGCACAAGTCCCGCAATCAGACCAACCCAGCGAAGCGGTCCGCTTGCGCCCATCATCATTCCCTGGCCAAGCCAAGGCCAAGCAACAAGCAAGGCTCCTATCAACAGCCGGGCAAGACGGTCGATATTACCAACGTTCGCAATCATGAAGATTCTCCCTGGCAATCTCACAAATTGATATTAACATTCATATGTATGAATGTGTCATGATTTGCAAGAGATGAAGCCAGAAAAGTTCAAAGCCACCCGCCGTCAACGGTGAATTCCTGACCAGTGCAGAAGCGCGAGTCGTCGGCGGCGAGGAAGAGCACCAGATTGGCGACGTCTTCGGGCTGGATGAGGCCGCGCATGGCCTGGTGTTCGTCGAGCGTCCGCTGGCCTGCCGCGTCGAACCACAGTTCCTTTTGGCGCTTGGTCATGATCCAGCCGGGGTAGAGCGTGTTGATGCGGATGTTGGACTTGCCTAATTCCATCTGGAACGAGCGGGTGAGGCCGTGGGTGGCCGCTTTGGCCGTGGTGTAGGCGGGGAGGGTGCCCATCTTCAATTTCCACGATGTGGACGAGAAATTGATGATCGATCCGGCTTGCTTTTCAATCATGTCAGGCGCGACGGACTGGATGGCGAAGAACATGTGGCGCAGGTTTACTGCCATGCGTTCATCCCAATAGTCCGGTGTCATGTCGCGCCATGCATGGCGCTGATCGTGGGCGGCGTTGTTTACGAGGATGTCGGCAGAGCCGAGATCGCGTTTGAGATGGGCGAGGGCTGACTTCAGATCGTCAATGTCCCGCAGGTCGCATTTGACGCCGATTGCCTTGACTCCATCTTTTGACAGAGTTTCCGCCAAGCGCTGCGCCGCCTCGCCGTCAATGTCGATGATGCCGACATGGGCGCCGTTGCGGGCAAGGCCTTGGCTGACGGCTTCGCCGATGCCGCCAGCGCCACCGGTTACAAACGCAATCTTGTTTTTCAGGCTGTGGAAGTTTGCGTACTGCATTTCGGGGTCCTTGAGCTTTGGGGGCAGCGAACACTTTGGCTTGTTAAATCATGACTTAGGGGAAGCTGACAGATTCATCAGCGGGTTTGACCATTTGGTCGAAAAAAACGATTGGCCACAGTTTTAGCCCCTTGCCAAGGCCTGACAAAGGGTTTTCGATGCGTGCCAGTTGCGGGGAGGGTAGGTCCCGCACGTGTTCCGTAAAGAAAGGCACAAACATGTCGGGAACTTTCACCAAACTTCTGGCTGCAACCGCGTTGATGTCCGTGATGGCATCCGGGGCTTATGCAAAGACACTGGTCTATTGCTCCGAAGGCTCGCCGGAAAATTTCTCTCCATCCATCAACACCACCGGCACCAGCCTTGATGCTGCGCGTCCGGTCTACAACAAGCTGGTGCAATTTGTGCCGGGCGCGACGGCGACCGAGCCTGCGCTGGCAGAAAGCTACACAATCTCTGATGATGGCAAGGTCATCACCTTCAAGCTGCGCGCCGGTGTAAAGTTTCATTCGGGTGTGAACGGCTTCACCCCGACCCGCGACCTGACCGCTGAGGATGTCATCTGGTCGTTTGAACGGATGTGGAAGCCTGATCATCCATATGCGAAGGTCTCGGCTGGCTCGTACGATTACTTTAACGACATGGGCATGCCGGATCTTCTGGAATCGATTGCCAAAGGCGCTGACGATCTGACGGTCGTCATGACATTGAAGGAGCCGAATGCTCCGATCATCGCCAACCTTGCGATGGATTTTGCGACGATACATTCAGCCGAATATGCCAAGTTCCTTTTGGACAAGGGGACGCCAGAACAGTTTGACCAGATTCCGGTCGGCACAGGTTCATTCTCCTATGTCGATTACCAGAAGGACGCGGTCATTCGATACAAGGCGTTTGACGGCTGGGCAGGCAAGCCGAAGGTGGATGACCTCGTGTTCGCGATCACGCCGGACCCGACAGCGCGCTACGCCAAGCTGAAGGCCAATGAATGCCAGATCATGATTGCGCCGAACCCGGCCGATCTGCCGGACATGAAGGCAAACGCAGACGTTGAAGTTCTGGAGCAGGCTGGCCTCAACATCGGCTATCTGTCGATGAACGTGACCAAGCCGCCTTTCGACAAGGTGGAAGTGCGCCAGGCTGTTGCAATGGCGATCGACAAGGATGCGATCCTGAAGGAAGTCTATCAGGGCGCAGGCCAGCGGGCGAAGAACCCGATCCCGCCGACCATGTGGTCGTATGACGATTCAACCGTCGACTACGTCTATGATTCAGCCAAAGCCAAGGAAATGCTCACGGCTGCCGGTGTGACGGCTTTGGAAACCGATCTCTGGTACATGCCGGTGCAGCGCCCCTATAATCCGAACGGCAAGCGCATGGCGGAAATGATGCAGGCGGACCTTGCCAAGGTCGGCATCAACGCCAAGCTCGTGTCCTATGAATGGGGCGAATACCGCAAGCGGCTGCAGGCGGGCGAGCACCAGATGGGCCTTCTCGGCTGGACTGGCGACAATGGCGATCCGGACAATTTCTTCTTCCTTGCCGGATGCGACAAGGACGGGAAACCGGCTGGTCAGAACCTGTCGAAAATCTGTGATGCCAAATTCAACGAAGACATGATGAAGGCGCGCACGCTGACCGATCAGGCCGAGCGGACTAAGCTCTACCAGGAAATGCAGAAGATCCATCATGATCAAGTCATGTGGATGAACATCGCGCACTCCACCGTTTTCGAACCCATCCGCAAGGGCGTGACCGGCTACAAGGTTTCGCCGTTCGGGGCACATGAGTTCCAGAACGTCGACGTCGCTGAATAACCCGCAACAATCGGGGCAGGGGAAACCCTGTCCTGGCTCCTTTGAGAGGCGGGAACCATGTTTACCTATTTGCTGAAACGGTTGGCGTTGACGGTGCCAACATTCATATCGCTGATGTTCATCACCTTCGTGATGATTCGGCTTGTGCCCGGAGACCCGATTGAGGTCCGGCGCGGCGAGCGCGGCATTGATCCTGAGCGGCTTGAATTCCTGCGCCACGAGATGGGGCTCGACCAGCCGGTGTGGAAACAGTTTTTCGACTATGTGTGGGGTATTTTCCACGGCGATTTTGGCGTGTCGCTGGTCTCCAAAACGCCGATTCTCGAAGAGTTTCTCAAGCTGTTTCCGGCAACGCTGGAACTGACGCTGTGTGCCATGTTATTTGCGGTCATCCTCGGCGTTCCGGCCGGCGTGATTGCAGCGGCGCGACGGGGCGGCATTTACGACCAGTCGCTGATGGGGCTGGCGCTGACCGGCTATTCGATGCCGATATTCTGGTGGGGGCTCATCCTCATCCTGATCATGTCGAACACGCTCGGCCTGACGCCGGTTTCAGGACGGGTTGACCTCATCAAATATTTCTATCCGCCGGTGACCGGTTTTGCGCTGATTGACTCGCTGTGGTCTGGGCAGAAGGGCGCATTCTGGGATGCGGTGCGGCACTTGATCCTGCCGACGATTGTGCTTGGTACCGTGCCGCTGGCGGTGATTGCGCGGATGACGCGCTCGTCGATGCTGGAAGTGCTGGAGGAAGATTATGTGCGCACAGCCCGCGCCAAGGGTCTTTCGGCACGGCGGGTGATCGGCGTGCATGCGCTGCGCAATGCGCTCATACCGGTGATCACGGTTATCGGTCTGCAGGCGGGAACGCTGCTTGCCGGCGCTGTTTTGACAGAGACGATTTTTTCTTGGCCCGGAGTGGGCAAGTGGCTGATCGAATCCATCGGACGGCGCGACTATCCGGCGCTGCAGGGCGGTATCCTGTTGATTGCCACCATCGTTATCCTGTTCAATCTGCTCATTGATTTCATCTACGGGCTGATCAATCCGAGGATCCGGCATGGTTGATGTTGTTGCAGAACCGATGAAAGCGCCGCCCAGCCCCTTTGCGGCATTCTGGCGGGTGTTCCGTGAGAACCGCGGCGCGGTGGGCGGACTGATTGTGCTGGGGCTGATTGTGTTCTGCGCGGTGTTTGCCGATTTCATCGCGCCCTACAATCCGCTGGAACAATATCGCGGCTTCACCAAACTGCCGCCATCCTGGTTCGAAAACGGCGATCCGCGCTTCCTCTTGGGCACCGATGCGCTTGGCCGCGACATGCTCTCGCGGCTGATGCATGGTGCGCGGATATCGCTGTTCATCGGCGTTGCAGTGATGTCCGTGTCGATGGTGTTCGGTGTGGCGCTGGGGCTGGCGTCGGCGTGGTTCGGCGGGCTCTTTGATGTGATTGTCATACGCATCATGGACCTGATCGTCTCGATTCCGAGTCTGGTCCTTGCTATCCTCATCATGGCGGTGCTTGAGCCCAACCTGATGAACACGATCATTGCCGTTACCATCGTCTATCTGCCGCGCTACGTGCGGCTGGTGCGGGCGTCGGCACTGGCAGAACTACCGAAAGACTATGTGACGGCTGCGAAGGTCTCTGGCGTCAAACCATTCCGGCTGATGACGAAAACAGTGTTCCCAAACTGCGCCGCGCCGCTCATTGTGCAGGGCGCGCTCGGGATTTCCGATGGCATGCTGGAAGCAGCGGGGCTTGGCTTCCTCGGTCTTGGTGCGCAGCCGCCAATGCCCGAATGGGGTGCAATGCTCGCCGACTCGCGCGAGTTTATCACCGCTGCGCCGTGGATCATGATGATGCCGGGGCTGGCGATCCTGATCACTGTGCTTTGCATCAATCTTGTTGGCGATGGCTTGCGCGATGCGCTTGATCCCAAGCTGAGGAGAAGCTGATGTCCCTTCTCGAAATCCGCAATCTTTCCGTCACCTTCGCCACGGGCTCCGGGCCGTTCAAGGCGGTGGATGGGGTGGACCTGTCGATTGACCCCGGCGAGGTTCAGGCAATCGTCGGCGAGTCCGGGTCTGGCAAGTCGGTGGCGATGCTGGCGTTGATGGGGCTTTTGCCGAAGACCGCGACGGTGACTGCCACCAAGCTGGAATTCAACGGGCACGATCTGCAGGGGCTCGACACCAAGGCGCGGCGCAAGATCATCGGCAAGGACATGGCGATGATTTTTCAGGAGCCGATGACCAGCCTCAACCCCTGTTTCACCGTCGGCTACCAGATTGGCGAATCGCTGAAAGTGCATATGGGGCTGGACAAGGCGCAGCGGCGCGTGCGCTCGGTTGAGCTGTTGAACCTTGTCGGCATTCCTGAACCCGAACGGCGCCTGACCGCGTTTCCGCACCAGCTTTCCGGCGGCATGAGCCAGCGGGTTATGATTGCGATGGCGATTGCCTGCAATCCGAAACTTTTGATCGCGGATGAGCCAACGACGGCGCTTGATGTGACCATTCAGGCCCAAATCCTTGACCTGCTGGTGAGCCTGCGCGAAAAGACCGGCATGGCGCTGGTGCTGATTACCCATGACATGGGTGTGGTTGCGGAGACCGCTGAGCGCGTTGTCGTGCAATATGCGGGGCAGCAAGTGGAGCGGCAAACGGTGCGCAACCTGTTCCGCACGCCGCGCCATCCTTACACGGCGGCGCTTCTGTCAGCGCTGCCGGACAGGGCGCAAGGGGCGCGGCTTTCGGCCATTCCCGGAGTGGTGCCGGGTTTGATGGACCGGCCAACGGGGTGCCTGTTCAACCCGCGCTGCAGCCGTGCCGACGACAAATGCCGCTCTGTTGTGCCGCCACGGCAGGGGCCGGATCTCGGTGAGGCGCTGTGCCATTATCCGGTGATGGCGGAAGGGATGGCAGCATGAACGCCGTTGTCTCCGCGACTGACCTCAAGCGGTTCTACAAGGTGCGCAAGGGCGCGTTTTCTGCACCAATGGAATTGAAGGCACTCAACGGCGCGTCGTTTTCGGTCGAGGCCGGCAAGACGCTTGCGGTGGTGGGGGAGAGCGGTTGCGGCAAGTCGACACTCGCCCGTGTGCTGACGATGATAGAGCCCGCGAGCGCAGGCAATCTGGTCATTGACGGCAAGACCGTGACCGGCGCGGACGCCGCAACGCTGAAATCGCTGCGCTCGACGGTGCAGATTGTGTTCCAGAACCCCTATGGCTCGCTCAATCCGCGCCAGAAGATCGGTGACATCATTGAAGAGCCGCTGATCATCAACACCACGCTTTCCGACGCTCAGCGCAAGGAAAAAGTGGCGGCGATGCTGAAGGAAGTGGGGCTGCGGCCCGAGCATTCCGGTCGCTATCCGCACATGTTCTCGGGCGGACAGCGGCAGCGCATCGCCATTGCCCGCGCGCTGGTTTTGAACCCCAAGGTGCTCGTGCTCGACGAGCCGGTGTCGGCGCTGGATGTTTCGATTCAGGCGCAGATATTGAACCTCCTTGGCGATTTGCAGGACCGGTTCGGTCTCACCTATATTTTCATCAGCCATGATCTGGCGGTGGTGCGCCATGTCGCGGACGAGGTGCTGATCATGTATTTGGGCAAGCCGGTGGAGAAGGGCAGCGCGGAGGACGTGTTTTCCAACCCGCAGCATCCCTATACACGGGCGCTGTTGTCGGCGACGCCGGTGGCGGACCCGGAGCGTCGCGGCAACCGGATCAAGCTGGTTGGCGAACTGCCTTCACCGTTCAACCCGCCGCAAGGCTGCGCGTTCAACCCGCGCTGCTCGTACGCGCGGGAGGTTTGCCGGGTGAATGCACCGGAGATGACAAAGGTCGGCGCGGCGGAAGTGGCGTGCTTCGGGGTGGTCGAGGGTTGGGTCAGCTGACGCGAAACACCAGCGCGCGGCTTGGCGTTGTTCCCGCTTCTCCGGGCATGGAGACGTAGGGCTCGGTTTCCTCCACAACTGCGATGATCTGAGCTGCGGCGAGTTCCGCAATGCGGGCTTCGAAGCCATTTGTCCACACTGTGTCCTTGACAGTCAGCACAATGATCCCACCAGAGCGTGTGGCGCGGATGAGTTCGTCGAGGCCTTCTGCGCCGACGTGGCCGGAGGTGAACACGCCTGTGGAAACGACGCCCGCGAAGTGGTTGTCGGCAAAGGGATGCGGCGAGCCGAGCGCGGCCTGGTGCAGCACGGAGTAGATGTTTTTCGACCGCGCGACCGCGAGCATGCCTTCGGAGATGTCGAGCGCCTCCACGTCTGGATAGCCGATCAGCCCCAGCCATTCGCCGACCAGACCCGTGCCTGCACCGGCATCCAATATTGGTGCGGTGCCGCGCGGGACGTGACGGGCGAGGAGCGCGAGGCCGATGGCGGGGTGCCGGTATCCGGCGCGTGCCATGTCCGCATCGTAGGTTGCGGCCCAGCCATCATAGGCGCGGGCGACTTCTTCCGGTGCCTTTGCAGCATAGACAGCGCCAAGCTGTCCTGTCGTGTCTTTCCCGGCCATGGATTTTCCCGATTTTCTTTTGGCGCAGGATAGATGAAGATCAACAAATTGTAAGTCTGTGCATCATGTGGGGCCCTGTTGACCGACGAAGCAGTAGCGGCATTCAAGAGCCTGATGGGATATGACGGCGAAGTCAGCGCTGAGCGGCTTGGCGGCCTGACGAACCGGGTGTACCGCGTTGAAACCGGGGGCGACGCTTTTGTGCTCCGGCTGCCGGGCGAAGGCACCGAGACCTACATCGACCGCGGTGTGGAGGCGGCGAATGCGCGGGCGGCGGCGCGGGCCGGGGTTTCACCGGAACTTGTGAAGGTTGACGCATCGAGCGGGCTGATGCTGACGCGGTTTGTCGAAGGGCAGACCATGACGCCCGACCTGTTCAAGACGCGCCCCGGCGCACCTTCAAGGGCTGCGTTGGCCTTCAAGGCGCTGCACACGAGCGGGGAGACGTTCCAATTCCGCTTTGAGCTGTTTGCGATGATCGACAGCTACATGACGCTGCTTGGCGACCTTGGTGCAAAGTTGCCGGACGGCTATCATGACGCGCTGGCGCAAGCGGAGGACGTGCGCGCCGCGCTTGATGCCCATCCCTCCCCGCTTGCGCCCTGTCATTGCGATCCGCTGTGCGAGAATTTCATCGATGACGGAACGCGGATGTGGATGGTGGACTGGGAATATTCCGGCATGAATGACCCACTGTGGGATCTGGGCGACCTGTCTGTGGAGGGCGCGTTCGGGTCTGGCGAGGAGGCGGAGATGCTGCACGGCTATTTCGGCCGTGAGCCAACCGCTGCCGAGCAGGGCCGCGTGGTGCTTTACAAGGCGATGTGCGACTTGCTGTGGACGCTGTGGGGCCTGATCCAGCACGCCAACAACAATCCGGCAGATGATTTCTGGGCCTATGCTACCGGACGGTTCGAGCGTTGCAAGACGCTGATGGCCGCACCGGAATTTGCGGGGCATCTGGCTTCGGTGCGGGCGGGTTAGTAGTGGTAGCGGCACTGGATGATGACAAGGCCGTCGTCACCCGCTTTATAGACCAGCCGGTGTTCATGATCGATCCTGCGTGACCAGAAGCCTTTCAACTCGCCGCGCAGCGGCTCTGGCTTGCCAGTGCCGTGAAATGGTGTTCGCAGGCATGCCTTTGTCAGCGCATTGATCCGCGCCAAGAGCTTGCGGTCGACTTCTTGCCAATGGAGATAGTCTTCCCAAGCCCTTTCGCTGAATACCAGCCTCACTCGATCAGCTCGCGCACGACGCCCTTGCCTGCGTGAAGTTCTGCAATGCTATCCAAAAGCCGCTTGGCATTGGCCGGATTGCTGAGAAGATAGCTTGTCTCCTGCCATGAGGCAAAATCCTCCAGCGACATCATCACAGCTGAAGGCTTGCCGCCCTCGCGGGTGATGATCACCGGCTTATGGTCATCGTTCACGCTGTCAATTTCGGCAGCGAGGTTCTTGCGGAAGTTGGTGAAGGATGTGGCACGCATGGGCAGGATGTGTACTTGATTTGGTACATTGACGCAAGATAGTCAAACCTTGATTAGCTGGATTTTTGATGTTGAATTGATATTGGAAGCCGTATTCTCTTACCCTCGGCGCTGCCCCACATCCGCCCGTTGGGCACCT
>JANPGC010000327.1:0-17110 GCA_031423755.1 Phyllobacteriaceae bacterium
TGACGCCGACACCCGATTCAGGAGACATTGTGCAAGTTGAACGGCTCCAAGAGGCTGCCCTGAATGAAGAAACTCGTTGCCACATGTTTCCTCGCACTGATGACCGCGCTGCCAATTGGCTTCACCGCACCAGCGCAGGCCGAAAGCGCGTTTGCCAAATTCATTCAGGCTGGAAAGCCACGCGTTCAGGGCGGACATTACCGCTCGAACAAATCACCGATCCCGCGCAAGACGGTCAGATATGACGCCTCGATACCGGGCGGAACCATCGTTATTGAAACATCAGAACGGCGGCTTTACTACACGCTCGGCAATGGCAAGGCGATACAGTATGCCGTGGGTGTCGGCCGCGAGGGGTTTGAATGGGCCGGTGCCAACAAGGTTTCGCGCAAGGCGGAATGGCCGGGTTGGACACCGCCAGCCGTGATGCGTGAACGTGTCAAGCGCGAGACCGGCCGCATCTTGCCGGCCTACCAGCCCGGCGGTCCCGACAATCCACTTGGCGCAAGGGCCATGTATATCGGCGGCAGCATCTACCGCATCCATGGCACCAACCAGCCTTGGACGATTGGTCAAGCCATGTCTTCAGGCTGCATCCGCATGGCCAATGATGATGTCACCCATCTTTATGAGCAGGTGGCGATTGGAACGAAGGTGATCGTGCGGCGGTAGCAGACCGCGACACTCCGCAGTCGCTCACACAATTCGTTTGCGCCGACATCCTGAATGTTATATTTGAATATAATATGTTGGAGGCTGGGATGGCGACGGTGAAACTGCGGAAGGTCGGCGGCTCGACGATGCTGACCATCCCGCCGTCCATATTGGAAGCGCTGCCGTTTGGCCCCGACGCAAATCTGTCGCTGTCTGTCAGCAAGGGGAAACTGACGGTGGCAGAAGCAAAGCCGCATTACCGGCTACACGATTTGCTGGCCGAGCATGAAGCAAGCCATGACGCGGACCACGATTGGCTCAACATGCCATCTGTTGGCGGCGAAATCTGAGCATGGAGCGTGGCGACATTTGGCACATGGATCTGGATCCAACAGCAGGACGCGAGCAGCAGGGCAAGCGCTTCGTTTTCATTGTCTCGCCGCGAAAGTTCAATCAGGTGACGCAAGCCCCTGTTGTGCTGCCGATAACCACCGGCGGCGACTTTGCCCGGTCCAAGGGATTTGCGGTGTCGCTGACTGGCGCTGGAACCCGCGCCGTTGGCGTTATCAGATGCGATCAGCCGCGGGCCGTCGATCTCAAGGCGCGCGGCGGAAAGCTGATTGAACGCGCGCCGGATTTCATAACGCAGGACGTGATGGCAAGGCTTGCCACGATATTTGAGTAGGCGATTCAGGCAGCATCCGCCATCTGCGCTGTGCCAGCCGCAAACAACTTCAGCGCTGCAAACACGCTCTCATCGGCAATGATGCGGCGATGGCCGAGCCCGTCGAACGGTATAAGCCGGACATGCTTGCCTGCTGTCGCCATTGCCTGCGCTCCGGCGAACGAAACTTCGCGGTCGTCCGGCGCGTGGCAAACCAGCACGTCGCCTTCGAAGCGCTTGAGCTGCTCGCTCATGACGAATGTTTCAACAGGGTATCCGGCCACAGCATGTATGCGCCCCTCCATTGCCGCCTGCGCCCGTTTGCTCAGGCCGAAGTGTCGCCCAACGCCTTTGAACATGTCTGGCATTGAGTTTGGCGAGGCGATGATCGCAATCCGCCTGAACGATACCGGCACAAAACCTTTGATACCGCCAACAGCTGCATTGACCGCCACAACGCCGCCGAAGGAATGGCCGATGACCATATCAAACGGCCCGAGCCATGTGGACGCGGCATGCACGGCCTCAACGCCACGCTTTACGTTGAGCGTCCGGCCAGTGGAATCGCCATGGCCGGGCAGATCAAGGCCTGCAACATCAAATCCCTCGGCAACAAGACTGGCGATCATCCGCGCCATGAAATCCGTGCGCGAGCGCCAGCCGTGTATCACCAGCACCCTGCCCTTGTTCGGCACGGATGGATTTGCGCGGAATTGATGCGCAACCACGCAGCCGGTGGAGATTTTCAGCCGGTGCTTGCGCGCTTCAGCCATGATGGGCGCGGCGCGTTCAATCGCTGCCTGCTCCTTCTTGTCGGGCTTTGCAGGGTCTTCAGTGCGACAAAACAACTCGAAGGCCAGACGTCCCGCAAGCGCCGGAAAAATGCGCCCGCCTTGACCAAGCACGGCGCGTATGACTTGCTGACTTGAAATGGACATCACCCGACTCCAGATTGGTTCAACCATGAACAATATTGTTCAATCATGAACGAAAAGCAAGAGCCAAACAGGCCGCATCTTCCGTGGGACAATCCTCGCTTCCGCAACTGGGTTGCGGTGGCAAAAGCGGCGCACGCCGTTGAGCGCGCGATCCTTGACGCAATGAAGCCGCTGGATCTGAAACCGGCACAGCTCGACATGATGATGAACATCCACCGCCACCCCGGCCTGTCGCAACAGGAACTGGCCGAACGATTGATTGTCGGGCGTTCGAACATAACCATGCTGATGCCCGGCCTGATGGCGCGCGGGCTGGTGAGCCGGGAGATCGATGCGAAAGACAAGCGTGTTCAGCGGCTGGCCCTGACTCCGGATGGCGCGGCCCTGTTGATGGAGGCGCTGGAACTTTATTCGCAGCTGATCGACAAGGCGATGGGCGCGGCGACGCCGGAAGAGTGCGATCTGGTTGGCACGCAGATGATGAAGATGGTGGAGATATTGAAGGCGGATCAGGCCGCGTCCTGACGCGCGTCCGGGATTTTGACCAGCGAAAGCCGGTAGCCGAGCGCCTCCGCCACTTTGACAATAGTCGCCATCCCCGGATTGCCCTCGCCGCTCAGCGCCTTGTAAAGCGCCTGCCGCGTCAACCCGGTCTTGCGCGCCAGATCGGTGATGCCCCGCGCGCGGGCCACAACGCCGAGCGCATGGGCGATTTCGGCCGGGGTGCCATCTTCGCAGGTGATGCGAAGAAATTCGGCTTGGCTTGCTTCATCCTGCAAGTAATTTGCCGGATCAAACACCCGTGTCTTCAACACCATGATTCTCAGTCCTCCAAATTCGACGCCAACACCTTGGCTCTGCGAATATCCCGTTCCTGCGTGGCCTTGTCACCGCCGCAAAGCAGCAAGACATAGACCTTGCCACGTCGAACATAATAGACCCGATAGCCCGGGCCATAATTGATACGCAGTTCGCTGACGCCCTCTCCTACCGGCCTGACATCACCCGGATTGCCTGCAGCAAATCGCACAAGACGCTCGACGATGCGCACGCGCGCATTGTTATCTCTCAGCTCTTCAAGCCAGCCAGTAAAAACATCCGTTTCACGAATTTCTATTGCCATATGTAAACCATGGTTGTCAGTTTGTCCAGAACAAATGCCTCAATGCAGCCCCGCCCCTCTCCCCAATCCCTTCTCCTTCAACTCATCCAGATAAGCCTGCCACTTGGCTTCCTTGTCCTTGCCCAACTCCGCCAGATACACCCACGTGAAAAGCCCGGAATCATGCCCGTCGTCGAACACAATCCGGATAGCGTAATTGCCGACTGGCAGCAGCTGGCTGATCAATACGTTGGCCTTGTTCGGCACAGTCACGCGCTGTTCGGGCGAATGGCCCTGCACTTCCGCCGACGGCGACAGGACGCGCAGCATTTCGGCGGTGAAACTGTATTTGTCGCCGCCATTGAAGGTCACGGTCAAAAGCCGCTTGTCGGGCGAGACGCGCAGTTCGGTCGGCCAGGGTTTGGAATCGGACATAAATCACCTCAAAATGCTATTGGGCTCGTGCTTAGGTGCAATCTTGGGCCGCTTCAAGCCAATCCCGCTTGACGGAACGCCTCCGCAGTCCGACATAGGGGACATGGAAAACGCAATCGCCCTCAGCGCTAACCCGGCACCGATGATCGACCCGTTCGGGCGGCATGTGTCTTACTTGCGCGTCTCTGTCACAGACCGCTGCGATTTCCGCTGCACATATTGCATGGCCGAAGACATGGTCTTCCTGCCAAAGAAAGATTTGCTGACGCTGGAGGAACTCGACCGGCTCTGTTCTGCCTTCATCGAAAAGGGCGTTGAGAAACTGCGCCTGACCGGCGGCGAGCCGCTGGTGCGCAAGAACATCATGCAGTTGATCCGCTCGCTGTCGCGGCATTTGGCAAGCGGCGCTCTGAAGGAGCTGACGCTGACCACCAACGGCTCGCAGCTCGCCAAATATGCGCAAGAGCTGGCTGACTGCGGCGTCAAGCGCATCAATGTCTCCATCGATACGCTCGACCCGGACAAGTTCCGCACCATCACCCGCTGGGGCGATTTGGCCAAAGTGCTTGAGGGGGTCGATGCGGCGCAGAAGGCCGGGCTCAAGGTCAAGATCAATGCTGTGGCGCTGAAGGACTTCAACGACCAGGAAATTCCCGACCTGATGCGCTGGGCGCATGCGCGCGGGGCCGATCTCACCCTTATCGAAACCATGCCGATGGGCGAAATCGACGAGGACCGCACGGATCAATATCTACCACTGAGCCAGGTGCGCACTGATTTGGAGCAGCGGTTCACGCTTTCCGACATTGCCTACAAGACAGGCGGCCCGGCCCGCTATGTCGAAGTCAAGGAAACCCGCGGACGCATAGGCTTCATCACGCCGCTCACCCACAATTTCTGCGAAAGCTGCAACCGCGTGCGGCTGACCTGCACTGGCACGCTCTATATGTGCCTTGGCCAGAACGACGCGGCGGACCTTCGCGCGCCGCTGCGGGCATCGGAAGGCAACGAGCTTCTGTCCAACGCCATCGACGAAGCGATTGGCCGCAAGCCCAAGGGCCATGACTTCATCATCGACCGGCGCAGCGCCAAGCCTGCGGTTTCAAGGCACATGAGTGTGACGGGTGGATAGTCGCGCCATGCCCCGCCGATTTGTCGGCAATTCAAAAGAATGATAAGAATGATAGCTGGTTTCAGGGCGTGCAGTGCCCAAAACACCTTCACGTGCGTGAACTCTGGACAAGCCAGCAGGCTGTCGAACCACAGGAGGTCTATCATGCAGCTTGGATTGTTTCTCATCATAGCCGCGGTTGTTCATGGAGTTTTGGGGCTCGTTGCATTTCTTGCGCCCGGCGCAGCGGCAGCAATGTTTGGCATCGTGCTCGATGCCGGCGGCTCAGCAATTGCCCGCCTTCTCGGCGCAACCATGCTCGGGATGGCAGCGACGTTCTGGTTCAGCCGCACCCTGACCGCATCCGACGTGCTCAAAGGCGTGCTGATCGGCGGATTTGTCTTCAGCGGGCTGTCGCTTATCATCGCAATCTTTGCGCTCACTGGCGGCATCATTGCTCCGCGCGGCTGGATCGGAGCGGTCGCAAGAGCCGCGTTCACTGTCGGCTTTGGCTACTTTGCTTTTGTGAAGCCTGCCAAAATAGAGGCGTAAACACATTTGTCATTGGTCACAGAAGAATGCGGGCGCTGAAGATTGAAAAACCTGGACAGTTGGCAGCATGCGGGTGTGACAGGTGAATAATCGCGCAGTGCGTTATTTCGGGTTGATGCTCGTTCTGCTGACGGGCGTGGTTGTCGGCTCCGCCGCGATGGCATCTGACTACACCTATGCCAACCCGCGCTTTGGCACGACGATCACGTTTCCGGACGCGATCTTCAACGAAGCTGACCCGGAGCCTGAAAATGGCGACGGCGCCCGCTGGCGTGCAGCCGACGGCGGCGAACTGGCCGTCTGGGGCGAATACAACGCACTCGACTTCACCCCCTCAACCCTCGCAGACTTCATTGCCAAGGACCTTGACAAGGTCACCTACCGAAAGGTCGGCGCGCGCTGGATGGTCGTTTCCGGGTTTGACGGAGACGTTATCGTCTACCACCGCGCGGAATTCGGCTCAGGCGGCGTCATCCACACGATGGAACTGCGCTATCCTGCAGCGCTTAATCAGCACTACGACAGGCTGGCAGGCAAGATTGCCGACAGTTTGATCGGGCCCTGATCAGACCTCTGACAGGGGCAGTCTGCGGCGCGCGAAGGCGGCGAACAACTCGACACCGGGCATGAGCATATCATCGTTGAAATCGAACGCCGGATTGTGCAGCGGGGCAGAATTCTCGCCATTGCCGAGAAAGCCGAAGCATCCGGGCACGTGTTCGAGAAATCTCGCGAAATCCTCCGAGGCTGTGAACGGTTCAGGATAGACGCCCGCATTGCCCGGCCCAAGCGCCTGTTTTGCCGCCTCCAGCGCCTCATCCGCCAGCAGCGGATCATTGACCAGTGGCACGAACTCGCGCGTGTAATGTACTGAAACCTCCAGATTATGGGCAATAGCGATGCCTTGCGCGATGGTGCGCATCTGGCGCTCAATCATCGCACTGACTTGCGGATGGAAACTGCGGGCGTCGCCGGTAATTGCCGCGTTGCCGGGCAAGACATTTCGAGCGCCATCGGTTTCCAGGTTGGTCACAGACACGACGGCGATTTCTGCAGGGCTGAGCCGCCGCGACACGATGGTCTGCAGGCTCGTCACCAAGGCACATGCGGCGACCAAGGTTTCGTTTGAAACATGCGGCCGTGCCGCATGGCCGCCTTTGCCCGTGAGAACGATCTCAAAATTGTCCTCTGCGGACATGAACGGCCCCGCCCGCGTCTCAAACCTGCCGACGGGAATTCCCGGCATATTGTGCAAGCCAAAGATTTCATCGAACGGAAAGCGCATCATCAGCCCGTCGGCGATCATTGCCGAAGCGCCCTTGCCCCACTCTTCGGCAGGCTGGAAGATGAACCGGATGGTGCCGTCAAACCCGCCTTCTTGCGCCAGCTTTCGCGCCGCGCCGAGCAGCATCACAGTATGCCCGTCGTGGCCGCAGGCATGCATGAGGCCGGGCGTGGTCGAGCAATGGTCACGTCCTGGAACCTCAGTAATCCGCAGCGCGTCCATGTCGGCCCGCAGCGCAAGGCTGCGGTTTGACCTGCCGCGCCTCAACGTGCCGACAACACCAGTGGCGCCGACCCCTTCAGTCACATCGTCAAACCCGAAGCTGCGGAGCTTTCCGGCAACAAAAGCCGCCGTGCGCGTTTCTTCAAAGCCGAATTCCGGGTGGGCGTGCAGATCGCGCCGCCACGATGTCAGTTCGGCAAGAAAGCTGTCGCTTTTGGCCATGATCAGCCCGCCCTTTGCATTGCCACTTCCGCTGGCGGCCTCCCGACCAGCCGCTCGTAAAGCGCCGGGTCGGTTGCTCCTTCGGTGTTCACCACCAGAACTCTCGAGTTTCCATCAAGCGCCAAAGCTGCGCGCAATTCAACATCCCCCGCCGCCTTGACCAGTCCCGCCAGACCAACCCCGCCGCTCTCCCCAGCGACAACAGCGGGATCATTTCCGTCCGGGCGTGCCAGCCTGCGCATGATCGCAAGCGCGTCATCCTCGTCAACACTCATGAACGCATCCGCGGCGCGTGACAGCACACGCCACGCGACGGGCGAAGCGACGTAGCATTCCAGCATCGCCATGATCGTTGGCTCTCCGTGAGCCACCTTGACGGGATGTCCGGCAATTGCTGCGGCCACAATGCAGGCGGCGCGATCCGGCTCGACAACGATGAGCTTCGGGCGCATCTCGCCAAGTGTGAGCGCAAAGTATCCTGCGAGCGCCGCCGCAATGCCGCCGACGCCGGCTTGGATAAACACATGGGTTGGCACGCTGTCCATTTGTTCCAGCGCTTCACGGGCAATGGCCGTATAGCCTTGCATCACCAGACCGGGTATCCGCTCGTAGCCCTCCCAGGATGTGTCCGACAGCACAATCCAGCCATTGGCATTGGCCACCCTTGCGGCCTCGGCGACGGAATCATCGTAATTGCCGGAGACACGCCGGATTTCCGCGCCAAATTTCGCAATCGCATCCGCCCGCGCCTCGCTGACACCGGCATGGATGAAGATCACGGCCCGTGCGCCAACCAGTTCAGCCCCTTGTGCGACAGAGCGACCGTGATTGCCGTCTGTGGCACAAGCGAATGTCATGCTGGCTGCAACGGCGCGGACGTCAGTTTCGGCGAGATTTGCAAAACCAACTGTCCGGCCAAGGCGGCGGCTTGCCTCCTCGGCAACCAGTAGCGATACCACATAAGCGCCGCCAAGCGCCTTGAAGCTGCCAAGGCCGAGCCGCTGGCCCTCGTCTTTCACATGCACCGCTGTCACGCCCAGATTCTCCGCCATTTTCGGCAGCGTCATGAGCGGCGTGACGCGATGGTTGGCGCGTGTTGAAAGATACCGGACAACGCTCTGCGCGCCCTCCGCGCCAAGCAACGCAGCGTCGCGCTCATCCAGCGGTTCGCCATATTCATCTTGTCGATTGACCAGAAACATCGCACTCTCCCGTTTCAATGATGCAAACATAGTGCAGGCGGCGTGAGATTTGCGCTGCATTTTGCAAGGGTCTGTGCAAGTTTGTTGCGTCCGGCATGGTCTTGGGAGCAATTATGGCACGCATTGAGCTGGATCGCTTCGACCTGGCCATCCTCGAAATCCTGCAAAATGACAACATGACGCCGCAGCGCCAGATTGGCGAATCTGTCAGCCTCTCCGCACCCGCAGTGCAGCGGCGGATCAAAGCGCTTGAGAAAGCCGGAATCATTGAGGGCCATGCGGCAAGACTGTCCCCCGCAGCAGTTGGCAAACCGATCACATTGATTGTCGAAGTCGAGCTCGAAAATGAAGGCAGCGCCATGATCGATGCCGCCAAAAGCCTGTTCGCCAACACGCCCGAAGTCCAGCAGTGCTATTACGTCACCGGCGAGACGGATTTCATCCTCATCATCCTCGTCGCCGATATGGCATCGTACGAGGTGCTGACGCGGCGATTGTTCTTTGCCAACAGCAATGTCAGGAAATTCCGCACATTCGTGGCCATGGACAGGGTCAAGACCGGGATGCTTGTTTCACTGGCGTAGCGTCCTCCAAGATGATCGCAGGGCAAGCTGGCCGATCTTCTGTCGCATTCGCGCTCGCCCGCGCCGCCGAATCCGGCTACTGCTCGGGCAACTCAGTTCAGGCGGTGTTCTTGGCCCTTTCCCCCAATTTTCGCGGTGCGCTGTTCATGGCAGTTTCCATGGCCGGCTTCACCTTCAACGACACGTTCGTGAAGCTGGCGTCTGCCGAGCTGAACGCCGGGCAGATCATGTTCGTGCGCGGGCTGATGGCGTCAATCATGATGTTTCTGCTGTGCTGGAGAACCGGCGCGCTGCGCCCACCCAAACTGCTGTTCAACAAGGCCGTGCTTGGCCGCTCGATGGGCGAAATGCTGGCGACCGTGACATTCCTGATCGGCCTCGCCCACATGGAAATCGCCAACGCCTCAGCCATTCTGCAAGCGTTGCCGCTTGCCGTCACACTTGGTGCTGCGGTGCTGTTGAAGGAGCCGGTTGGCTGGCGGCGCTGGTCGGCGATTGTTGTTGGTTTTCTCGGCGTCATGATCATCGTCCGCCCGGGATCGGATGGCTTCAATGTCTGGTCCCTTCTCATTGTCGCCTGCGTCTTCTTCGCCGCCGGGCGCGATTTGATTACACGCACTGCTCATTCCGATATTCCGTCCGCCTTCATGTCTCTGGCCACAGCCTCGACAATTACATTGGCCGGCCTGCTGCTGATCGTCCCGCTTGGTGGCTGGACGCCGATGTCGCTGAAGACCTTCTCGTGGCTCGCCGCTGCCTCGTTCTTCATCCTGTTCGGCTATCAATATGTCATTCAGTCGATGCGTGAAGGTGAAATCGGCTTTGTCGCGCCGTTCCGCTACACAAGTCTTTTGTGGGCGCTGGTGCTCGGATTTTTCGTGTTTGGCGATGTGCCGGATATCTACATGATTGTCGGTGCCACCCTTGTGGTTTTGAGCGGGGTCTATACCTTCCACCGTGAACGCGTCCGCTCCAGAGACGTGCAACGGGTGGAGATCAGGCCATGAGCGATATCGCAGGCGTTGTGCTGGCGGGCGGAAAATCAAGCCGCATGGGCACAGACAAGGCCGCTGTCAAACTGGGCGGCAAAACGCTGCTTGATCTGGCCATCGCACGCCTTGTCCCGCAAGTCGGCAACCTGGCAGTCAGCGCCAACAGTCCATTGCCCGTTTCAGTCCCTGTCCTGCCCGATCCGATTGCCGGGCACGCCGGTCCTTTGGCTGGAATTCTGGCAGGGCTGGAATGGGCGGGAACCTTGAAACCAGCGCCATTGCACGTCGCCTTCGCGCCGGTCGATGCACCCTTTTTCCCGGAAACTTTGGTCGCCAGATTATCCGCAAAGTCAGACGGCAAGGCGATCATCGCCGCGCGGTCCAACGGTCATGTCCATCCGGTATTTTCGTTATGGCCGCTGTCGCTTGCACCGCTCTTGCACATTCATTTTGCCGCAGGCGGCACGCGCAAAGTCCTGGACTTCATCGAAAGCCAACCACATCAGTTCATTGATTTTGACTTCGTCGACGGATCCGACCCGTTCATGAACATCAACACGCCGCAGGACCTGGCAGCCGCAACACCCATGAGCGAGAATGCCTGAATCAAAACACAAGATCATCGGCATAACCGGCTGGAAAAACTCGGGAAAAACGACTCTGACAGAGCGGCTCGTCTCCGAGCTTGTCTCGCGCGGGTTCAGGGTGGCAACCGTCAAGCATGCGCACCACGAGTTTGACATTGACCATGAAGGCCGCGACTCGTTTCGCCACCGCAAGGCAGGCGCGTCCGAAGTGGCGGTTGTCTCATCGAAGCGCTGGGCGTTGATCCACGAATTGGCCGGTGAAACCGAACCGCCGCTGGATGCCGTGATCGCCAGACTTGCTCCCTGCGACCTCATCATTGTCGAAGGCTACAAGCGCGAAGGCCACCCGAAAATCGAAGTGCGCCGTCAGGGTGCAAGAGACAGCACGCCTCTCGCGCCGGGCGACCCGTCAATTATTGCCATAGCCTCAGACACAAATTTGGAAGCGCAAGACTTGCCCGTCTTCGATCTGGATGACGCAGCGGCACTTGCGGATTTCGTCACCAGCCTGTTTCGACTGACCTCGCGGAATGTCAGCCAATAGCAGCGATGTCTGTCAAATTGCCAGCATTCCAAATGATTTGCCGATTGCATTTCAGTCAGAAAGTGATTGGATTGTCGCCAAGACACGGTCGGGAAGCGCCGTGGTCGGTCACAAGGGTCAAGGTGCAAGCCGAAAAGACTCGACAACAACAAAGGTCCGTACATGAACACCACACGTCGTTTCACCCTCGCCTTGTCTGCCGCCGTGCTGGCATTCGGCATCGGTTCGGCAGCAGCCGCTGACAAGCTTACGATCGGCACGGAAGGCGCTTATCCGCCATTCAACAATGTCACTGCAGATGGCAAGGTCGAAGGCTTTGACATCGACATCACAAATGCGCTCTGCGCGGAGATGAAGGTCGAATGCACCATCGTCACGCAGGATTGGGACGGCATCATCCCGGCGCTGCAGGCCAAGAAGTTCGACGCCATCATCGCCTCCATGTCGATCACCGACGAGCGCAAGGAAAAGGTCGACTTCACCCACAAATACTACAACACTCCGCCAGCAATCGCAGTGCCGAAGGACTCGACTATTGCGGATGTCTCTCCGGAATCGCTCAAGGGCCATTCGCTCGGCGCGCAGGCGGCGACCACGCATTTCAACTACGCAGAAGCCAAATACGGCGAGTCGGACATCAAAGGGTTTCCCTCAGCGCAGGAATACCAGCTCGACATCGCCAACGGCCGTGTTGATGCGGTGATGGACGACATCATGGTCATCCGTGGCTGGCTGGCAACGCCCGAAGGCGCTTGCTGCAAGATCCTTGGCACCATCACCCCGGACGCGAAAATCCACGGCGAAGGCGCGGGCATTGCCGTCCGCAAAGGCGATACGGAACTCGCCGGCAAGCTGAACGCGGCCATCGACGCCATCCGCGCCAATGGCAAATACAAGGAAATTCAGGACAAATACTTCGACTTCGACGTTTACGGCGGCTGACCGGAAACTGTCTGACAAACCATGCGGCGCGGGAGCAATCTCGCGCCGCATTGAGTCAAGCGGCTCTCGGGTCAGCCAAAGTTGCGCTCGGACTCAATTGCGAGCCCAAGCCCGACACTGCCAAACACATCGCCTTTGACAAACCGGCTCTCTGGAAACAGCTGCACAAGCATCTGATGCACAACAGGTATCTGTGTTGTTCCACCAGTGAGGAACACCGCATCGATTTGCGAGGGTCGCACATCCGCAATATTCAATGTTTCCAGACACGTGGCACGCAGTCTCTCGACCAGAGCGGACACACTGGCCTCAAACTTGCCGCGCGAAAACTCCACCACGCCGCCGTCCATCCCGGCCACAGCTGAGCTGTGAACCGCACGATTGGACAGCGCTACCTTTGCCGCCTCCACCTGCCCCGCCAGACGGTGGCCGTCGCGGTGTTCCACGACAGAAATGAGCCGTTCAAAAAGGTCCGGTTGGTCGGCATCCTTAAGGATCGACCGAAGTTGCGCCAGCGCCTTGGCGTCGGAAAGGCTGTTGATGCGGTGCCACGTTGCAAGATCATTGAACGGCCAGACCGGCAGATTGCGCCGCCGATCCTTCGATTTGGTGCCAAGTCCGAACAGCGGCATGATTTGGCTAACGCTCAGGACGCGGTCCATGTCGGTGCCGCCGACATGCACGCCGCCATTGGCCAACACGCGGCCTGCATCATTCCTGTCCATGTCCGGTCCAAGCCGTGCAACCGTGAAATCCGCCGTGCCGCCGCCAATATCGGCGATCAAGGCAAGACTGTCGCGCGTCAGGCTGCGCTCATAGTCCAGCGCCGCTGCAATCGGCTCCAGCTGGAAGCGGATGTGTTTGAAGCCCTGTTTGCGGGCGATTTTCTCAAGCGTCTTCTCGGCCAGCCGGTCCGAGGCTTCATCGTCATCAACAAAATGCACCGGACGGCCCATCACCACGTCGGTGATTTCACGGCCAAGGTTGGCTTCAGCCGTCACCTTCAAGTGCTTGATTAACTTGCCGAGAATATCCTCGAATGACACCAGCCGGGCGCGGATGCGGGTCGATTCCGCCATCAAACCGGTTCCAAGCACGCTCTTCAGCGAACGCATCAAGCGGCCCGAATGGCCGTCCGTGTAAAGTTCAATCGCATCGCGGCCAAAATGGTCGGTGCCCAATTCAAAATCAAAAAACAGCGCGCTCGGCAGGGTGACGTTTGCGTCTTCGAGCGGCACCAGCCGCGGAGCGCCATTTTCCATGATGGCGATTGTCGAGTTCGACGTGCCGAAGTCCAGCCCGATGTGCGCGCCCATGTTGATGTTCCCAAGCTGTGAAAATTGTGCCGCAGCCATTTGACTTGCGAAGCGCGGATTGAGCAGGCTTCACGGCGCGATGCAACCCCTGGCAGGCACGAAAGGCCTCAAGCGGGCGCAAGCAGCAGACTGGTGTCCGAGCGGGATATTCCCTCAATGGTGCGGATGCGGGCCAGCACTTTGTCGAACTCGACCAGATCCCCGGCCTCAATCTCCGCCACCAGGTCAAACGCGCCGTTGGTCGTATGCAGTGAGACAATCTCGGGGATTTGCCGCAAAACCCGCACCACACCCGGCGTATGCTTCCCTGTCACTTCGAGCATCGCCACGGCGCGGACCTTTCGCACATCCGGCAATTCCCTTGTGCGCACCGTAAATCCGGTGATCGTCCCGTCACCCATCAACCGGTCAAGCCGGTTCTGTATCGTGCCGCGCGACACGTCAAGAATATCGGCAAGCTTGGACAAAGGCGCACGCCCGTCGTGCCTGAGTGCCGCAATCAGGGCCCTATCGAGATCATCCATATTCATCACTTTGACAATTGAGTTGGCGATATGTCGCATTATCTGACATATTTTGCAAGAGATTGCGATTTCAAACAGCAGACACTCCATTTATCCTGTTTGAAAGGCGCTGAAATGGCGCTCCGGAGGTCATCATGGTCAAATTCGTCGGCACACGCGACATCATCGAATTGGTCAACCGCATCGGCATCGCCACGGTTTTTGCAGAGATTGTGAAAGAGGCGGAAGCAGACTTCGCCCGCTGGCCGGAGTTCGAAAAAGTCGCCCGTGTGGCAAGCCACTCGACGGACGGAGTCATCGAGTTGATGCCGACCAGCGACGGCGAGACCTATGGCCTCAAATTCGTCAACGGCCACCCGAAGAACACCGCGACGGGCCTGCGCACCGTCACAGCCTTCGGCCTGCTCGCCGATGTCGCCACCGGCTACCCGACGTTCCTCGCGGAAATGACCATCACCACCGCGCTGCGCACAGCCGCCACATCAGCCCTCGCCGCCAAGCATCTGGCGCGCAAGGATGCCAAGGTCATGGCAATGATCGGCCTTGGCGCGCAATCAGAATTCCAGGCGTTGGCATTCAAGGCCATTCTCGGCATTAACGCTCTGCGCGTATTCGACGTTGACCCTGCTGCCGCAAAGAAATTTGCCCGTAACCTTGCCGATAGCGGCATAATCATTACTTATCTTACATCAGCCGAGGAGGCTGTCGCGGGCGCGGACATCATCACCACAGTGACTGCCGACAAGCGCAACGCCACTATCCTTTCAGACAATATGGTTGGCGCAGGGGTGCATCTGAATGCAGTTGGCGGCGATTGCCCTGGCAAGACCGAACTGCACCGCGACATCCTGCTGCGCTCGAAAATCTTCACCGAATTCACGCCGCAAACCCGCATTGAAGGTGAGATCCAGCAGCTTGCGGCAGACCATGAGGTGACCGAGCTCTGGGAAGTAATCTCTGGCGCAAAGGAAGGCCGCACCGCAGACCGCGACATCACGCTGTTCGACTCCGTCGGCTTTGCCATTGAAGATTTCTCGACACTGCGCGTTATCCAGCGTCTCGCCGAACAGAACGGCCTCGCACATGAGATTGACCTGCTGCCAAAAGACGGCGACCCGAAAGACCTCTACGGCCTGATCCGTTCCGCCGCCCGCAACACTGACAGAATGAGCGCCTGACATGAGCAAGATTGTTGAACTGATCGGCGCGCCTCTCGATCTGGGCGCTTCCATGCGCGGCTGCGCCATGGGCCCTTGCGCGCTGCGCGTTGCCGGGATTGCTGACCGACTGTCAGACCTCGGTCACCGCGTCATCGACAATGGCGACCTCAGCGCCTCCCCTGTTCATGACATTCATATTGCAGGCCGGGCCAAGAATGCAGCCGAAATCACCGGCTGGGCGCGGCTCCTGGAGAAGTCGGCCTATGACTCGCTGCAGGCTGGCCGCATGCCGGTGTTCCTCGGCGGCGATCATGCAATTTCGTTCGGCACGGTCTCCGGCGCAGCCCGCCATGCAGAGGCGCAAGGCCGTCCGCTGTTCGTATTGTGGATTGACGCCCACGCCGACTACAACAATCCGGCCACCTCGCCGTCCGGCAACATGCACGGAATGCCGGTCGCATTCTTCACAGGTGTCAAAGGCTTCGATGGCATCATTCCAGGCGCTCGCTCGACCGTCGCGCCGGAAAACGTCTTCATCCTTGGCGTTCGCTCCATAGACCGCGATGAGCGCCACGCGCTCGCTGAGGCTGGCGTCAATGTCATGGACATGCGCGCACTCGATGAGCACGGCATTGCTTCTCTGCTCCGCCGCGTCCTCGACACTGTCGAGAAGGCCAACGGCATGCTGCATGTCAGCTTCGATGCCGATTTTCTCGACCCCTCAATCGCACCCGGCGTCGGCACGGCCGTCAACGGCGGCGCGACCTGGCGCGAGGCGCATCTGGCGATGGAAATGCTCGCCGACAGCGGTCTGGTGACATCTCTGGATGTCGTCGAACTCAATCCATTCCTTGATGAGCGCGGCAAGACGGCGTTGGCGTTGGTCGATCTCGTCGCGAGCCTGTTCGGCCAGCGCATCTTCGAAGCGGTGGACGCGTCTGCTTTTGTCGCCCGTGCGGGTGGACAGGCAAAGTCAGGGATGCTTCTATCGGCTTAATCATATCAAGATGACAGCCCGAACGGGCGTCGGGGAACAGTGGGCATGGACGCACTGGCACTGCTTAGTTTTGGGCCGACAGGGTGGGGAGACGACATACTTGCAGGCGTCGGCGTGACAATCGCGCTGGCGCTGGCAACGCTTCCCGTGGGCTTGACGATTGGCTTCTTCGTCGCCCTCGGCAAACAGTCCGAAGAGCAGACGATACGCCTCGCGGCAAACATCTACACAACCATCTTCCGCGGCCTGCCGGAACTTCTGACGCTGTTCATCGTCTTCTACGGCGCGCAGATCGGCATTCAGACTGCGTATGCCTGGATCACCGGGTCGGAGACCGTGATTGAGGTCAACGCTTTTGTCTCGGGCATGATCGCGCTTGGCGTTGTGTTTTCGTCCTATGCCTCCGAAGTCTTCCTTTCCGCGTTCCGGGCAATTCCGAAAGGCCAGTATGAAGGCGGCTGGTCAATTGGTCTTTCCGGCTGGAACACGATGCGGCTGGTCATTCTTCCGCAGTTGATCAAAATCGCGTTGCCCGGGCTCGCCAATCTTTGGCTGATACTTTTGAAAGACACGGCGCTGGTCTCCGCAGTCGGGCTTTCAGACATTCTGCGCCAGACAGGCGTCGCCGCAAGAGTGACCAAACACGCCTTCCTGTTTTTCGGCACCGCCTGCATGGTCTATCTCGTGCTCGCAATCATCTCGTCTTACTTCATCAACCGGATCAGCGATTGGGCATCCAAGAGCGAGGCCGCACGATGACTGCCGCGACAGCAAAAGTGCAGAAGCCAGTCGCCCCGCCCAAGCCATGGACACGCGAACGGACCATCGGCTGGGCGCTGGTCGGCCTGTGGATTTTCATCATCGGCAGTCTGCTGCTGTGGATGGTCGAAGCGTGGAACCCCGAGCTTTTCGACAAATATTTCCCGAAATATGTCAGCGGCCTGATCATCACACTGGAGCTCGTCGCAGCTTCGATCATCCTCGGCGCGCTCCTGTCATTTCCGCTGGCAATGATGCGGATGTCGAAGAACGGACTGCTCAACAAGATTTCCTACGCCTATGTTTACTTCTTCCGCG
>JANPGC010000328.1:0-14417 GCA_031423755.1 Phyllobacteriaceae bacterium
AAAGTGTATCGGTGAATGGTTACCCTGAAATTAAGGGATGATGTCCGGACAGGCTGTCCTCCCTGTTGGAGCGGAATCCGGCAGTTCGGTGCGAATTTTCTTTGGCTTGGGCTTTGCCGAAGCGGCTTGTTCCCGCACGGGTTGTCGTCCTAAATAAAGATTAAGCAAGGCAAATAAATATTTATCAATATTTTAATAAGAATTTATATGTTTTCCAATTCTGAATAAAATCAATGTATATAATTAAAATTTTTCCTAAGATTAATGCTTAACAATGTTTTAACTAGACGAATATATGTTGAGCTAGATACCTTTTCCGAACCGGACGGGATGTGCTCGTGCGGCAATGGGAAAAGGAAATCAGAAATGCGTGACCTCAAGGTGAATGAACTTTCGCATGTTTACGGCGCTGGCGGAAAAGGCAAAGGTTGCTATTCGAGCTGCAGCAATGGCTCAAACCGCCACGGAAGTGGCTCGAAGAAGCATGGCAGCGGTTCCAAGAAGCATGGCAGCGGTTCCAAGCGCCATGGCAGCGGCTCCAAGAAGGGCAGCCGTTGCTGGTAAAAAAATTCGCGCAGGTTTCGCGCGGTTTAAATCCAATTTGATTGCATCCTGGCGATCTTCGTCAGGATGCAGCCACATTAGTTCGGCGCTTGCGACGGGAGTCATCGGATGGAAATGCTGACAAAAGACCTCCCTTCGGCGGATACCGCCAGAATCAGCGAGACGCTCTGGCTGCTTGGCCAGCCGTCGCTGGGACGTTATATTGACTTTGTCCGTGACCAGACAATCGGCGGCAGCCAGCTTAAACGCTCCGATCTTGTGGACGAATGGCGGCAAGCAAATGATTACTACTATGAACTGGAACAAAACGAGGCAGGAATTGCCGACAGCATAGCCTCGCTCCCCTTGGCCCCGGAGCTCGACCCAATCGTTGATGAGATTTCAGCGGACTCGCGTTTTCAACACACATTCGACGCGCTGCCGGTAAAATTTGAAATGGTCGAGCTCGACAAGCTGATTGTTTCCCAGCTGCATGTCGATGTGGGCCACGGCGACCGCCTGAAATCACGGCTGGGGCCCAATGCGCCTGCCGATGAACTCCTGCGTTTCTGCCAACCCCTCGACAGACCAGAGGCGCCCTTCACGGTTCGGAAGACGGGAAAGAACCGGTACAGTTTCTCGTCTGATTCGTCCGATTTCCGATTCCATGAGGCAGCGCTGCTCGGCCCAGATCGGCTGGAGGGCACCAGTCTGGTCAGGCCAAACAGCGGGATACTGGGGCTGATGGTTGGCTACAGCTCAAACTTTCTAAGCCTTATACAGTCGGACAATCGGTATGTCCTGCACAATGGCCACCATCGTGCATACACATTGCGGGCGCTCGGTTACACCCATGCGCCTTGCATAGTCCAAACGGTGACACGGCTTGACGAACTCGGCCTTGTCGCTTCGCGTGACGTTGTTGAATCTCCGCACCACTATTTCACTTCTGCGCGTCCCCCTCTTTTGAAAGATTTTTTTGATCCAAAGATTCGAAAATCGCATTTTCTTCCCCTTATTCGAAGGGTTGTTGAATTGAGTTTCGAGGTGAAGGAATACGAGGTCGCAGGTTGAACGTCTCAGTCCACGTGGACAAGAACAGCAGCCGCCCGCTTGCGCCCGCGCAGGCGGAGGGCTTGTTCCGGCAGGAGGCTCTGGCTGAGCAGAAGACACAATGGCTTGGCACTGTATTGCTCGAGCCCCGCATCTCCCACAAAATTTCGATGCTGGTCTCCGTGAGTGCAGCTTTTGCGATTGTTTTGGTCCTGGCTTTTGGTTCTTACACAAGAAAGGAAAAAATCAGTGGCTGGCTCATGCCAGAAAAGGGAATCGTGCGGGTATTGCCTCCGCAAGCCGGCGTAATCGCCGAAATCAGAGTTAAGGAAGGCGCAAAAGTCGCAAAGGGCGATCCCCTGATCGTACTTTCCTCTGATGTGCGCAGTGAAGCGCTTGGCGCGACAGGTGAAGAAGTTGTCCGCCAACTGACAAGCCGCCGCGAAAATCTCGGCGCTCAGAAACAGACAGAAATCAGCCTCTCTGCGCAACAGTCGGGTGAACTGGAACAGCGGCTGCTTTCATTGAATTCTGAAGACAGACTTCTCGTGGATGAAGTCGACATTCATCGTCAGCGCTTGCAAATTTCCAGAGATTCTCTGGCGCGCGCACGAAAATTGCTTGATCGGGGCATCATCACAAAGGCCAGTTTCAGTGCCACAGAAAGCGAATATCTGGACCAGACTGCCAAGCAGCAATCACTTGAGCGATCACTTTCGCAGCTGCGGCGCGAAATTTCTGCCGCCCTGTTGGCGCGACAGGAGCTGCCGGCCCAGTTGACCACCAAAACCGCAGCGATCACGCGTGAGGTGGCGGAATTGGACCAACGCATTGCCGAAGCAGAAGCAAGGCGGGAGTTTGTCGTTGTAGCGCCTCAGAACGGAACGGTCACCGGCATCCAAACTGAACCGGGGGGCAGCGCATCTTTGGGAGTGCCATTGATGAGCATTGTCCCAGATGACACAGTCCTGCAAGCACAGCTTTTTTCGCCGAGCCGCGCGATGGGCTTCATAAAGAAAAAACAGGAAGTCCTGCTTCGCTATCAGCCGTTCCCTTACCAGAATTTCGGCTTCTACAAGGGCAATGTGGCAAACGTCTCACTGACTGCGATCAATCCTACGGAGCTGCCGCAGCAGCTTGCCGGCCTCTCCGCGTTCTATGCGAACCCTAACGAGCCATTTTATCGCATCACTGTCGATATTGCCCGGCAGGATGTGACCGCGTACGGCCAAAGCGTTCTGCTTCAGCCTGGCATGCGTGTGGATGCCGACATACTTATTGAACGGCATCGACTCTTCGAATGGATACTTTACCCGCTTTTTGCCAGGACTTCAGCATGGACCGGATGAGCCTCCTCGACAGGCTGAACACAGGATGGCGGCGCAAACTTCCCTTGATATTGCAAACGGAAGCATCGGAGTGCGGCCTTGCGAGCATCTGCATGATTGCCAATCATTTCGGCAACCAAGCAGATCTTGCCACATTACGCAGGCGCTTCGGCATGTCGCTGAAAGGGGCGACGATGCGCGAGCTCATCCGCATCGCCGATCAGATCGGCTTTGCAACACGCCCGTTGCGTCTGGAACTTGAGGAACTCGGCCAGCTGCGAACGCCATGCATTTTGCATTGGGACATGAATCATTTTGTTGTCCTTGCAAGCGCCGACGCAAAGACCGTGACCATCCACGATCCAGCCATGGGCATTCGTACCATGCCGACGGCAGCAGCTGGCCGCCATTTCACCGGTATCGCACTTGAGCTGATTCCAACCGCCAAATTCGAGACAGCATCGGCAGCACCCAGGGTTCGCGGTTCCCAGCTGGTCGGGCATATCAGCGGACTTAAGCGTTCGCTCTCCTATCTTTTTGGAATGGCCGGCGCGATCGAAGTCTTTGCTATTATATCGCCGCTTTTCCTTGGGCTGGTGATAGACCATGCACTTGTCAGTGCAGACCGCGATTTGTTGGTCACCCTTGCCGTCGGCTTTGTGCTTCTCCTGTTTTTAAGAACAGCCATTGAGACAATGCGCCGCTGGATGATGCTTGGGCTGAACGCCTCGCTGAAGCTGCAGTCGCGCGCAAACCTGTTGTCACATCTGCAGAATCTGCCCGTGACCTATTTTGAAAGCCGGCATCTTGGAGACATCATGTCGCGTTTTGGGTCGCAAGAAGTGATCCTTCAGGCAGTGACAAGTGACTTGATCGAGGCCGTGCTTGACGGCTTTATGGCAATCGTCACGCTCATCATCATGTTCATGCTCGCGCCAGGCCTTACTGGCATCGTTTTGGCCGGCGCTTCAGTCTACGCTGCATTGCGTTGGCTGACCTACACGCCCCTGCGACAAGCGACCGCAGAGGCAATTGTCTGGGGCGGGCGGCGGGACAGCCACTTTCTCGAAACAATGCGCGGCATCCGTACCATCAAACTGTTCAACGCTCAGGGTGACCGCAGGGCGCAGTGGCTCAATCTGCTGGTAGAGACCGTGAACCGGCAGCTTACGGCGGAAAAGCTTCGCCTTGTGTTTCGCACGGTCAACAGTCTGCTGTTCGGCATCATGGCCATTCTGGTCATTTGGCTCGGAGCGTCCCAAGTACTCGACGGTGCCATATCGACGGGTCTCCTTATCGCCTTCATTGCCTACAAAGACCAGTTTCTTGGCCGGCTGACGGAGCTGATCAACAAAGTGGTTGATCTCACCATGTTGCGACTTCACGCTGAACGGCTCGCCGATATCGCGCTGACTGAGGGCGAGCGCAATTCTGAACTTGCAGAGGCGCCAGTCAACATGTCGTCCATCAAGATAGAGCTTCGGCACGTCAGTTTCCGTTATGGCGAGCAGGAACCTTGGATACTCGATGACGTGAGCTTCAAAATTCTGGCGCACGAGTCCGTAGCGATTGTCGGCCCCTCAGGCGGTGGAAAGACCACATTGCTAAAAGTATTGGCAGGCTTGCTGCAGCCGTCACAGGGTGAAATTCTGATTAATGATGTCCCCCTGTCGCAAATTGGTGTTGCCGCATATCGGTCGATGCTTGGCGTCGTGATGCAGGACGACCATCTTTTCGCCGGATCGATTTCTGACAACATCTGCTTCTTCAACGACCGCCCAAATCAGCAATTGATTGAAGACTGCGCGATGCTTGCCGCAGTTCACGATGACATCGCTGCAATGCCAATGGGCTACAGCACCTTGATCGGCGATATGGGAACTGTGCTCTCGGGCGGCCAGAAACAGCGCATCTTGATTGCCAGAGCGCTTTATCGCTGGCCAGCGCTACTGCTCTTGGACGAAGCGACCAGCCATCTTGATGTCGCCCGGGAAAAGACAGTGAACGCATCTTTGAAGCTTTCGGGAATAACCCGCATCATCATTGCGCACAGACCCGAAACAATCCGCAGCTCCGACAGGGTCATTGAATTGATGAATGGCAAGTTGAACAATCGTCCGGCAGCGCCCCGCAGCATAAGCGCGGTAAGAGACTCAATCCTTCGCGAGCTTGAGAAGGCGCGATAGTGCCTTGCAACGTCTCTTCAAATCGTTGCACAAACACTCCTTGGCTTGTTCATTCAATCAATCTTGGCTTTCCCGGCCTTGGGATGACGTAGAGTTCCTTTGGATAGGGAACATCGCTGCCATTGATGTCGAAATTGACGTTGATCGTGCCATCTCCGGACCACGAAAAACCGTCGACAATCCAGGCCGTCCATTTTGACGAGACAGCAGGCGACCCTGAACTGACCCATTTGAACGCGCCGCCAATCAGGTAAATGACGCCAGTGATATCAACGGTCGATGCGTCGATGACGTGAGTGGCTGGATTGCGCGCGCCGATCACAGCCATACCCGCGTACTGGCCGCTTTTTGGCGCCGTGATCTGGATTTTCGCATCTGTCCAATCGATCGATATGCCAGGTGTCGCCAGCGAAACGGTCACACCATCGCCCAAGACGGTCGCATTGTTCACGACGAAGCTGCCGCCGGTGATGTTATAAAGACCCGGCCGCAATGTGACTGCGGCTCTGTTTGTAACGGACAGCCCGCCACAATAATTGCCCGGGTCAAGAGTCGAAACTCCGCCGGAAATCCTGATGCCACTGTATTTGCATGCGCCCGGAGACGGCAAATTGAGTTTTGCGAGCGGATCGGGAATCAGTTCTGGCGCGTGCTCGACAGGAGGTTTCACGTTGGGCAGATAATGGTGACCATATCCGACGGCTTGCACAGACTTTCCGACAAGGAAATTCTCTGGCTGATGCGGATCAACGACATCATCGGGATGGTTGGAGTTACCATAAATATTGCAATCCGGCGCGATGACATCCAATGTGTCGTTCAGCTCCAAAGTATGTTTGCGGGTCGGGTGCATCGCCAATATGCAAGCTGGGACTCGAAATGGCTCGCTCGTCGCCTTTGCGATGGCGGCTACACCGGACGAACTTTGGCCGAGCACTGCCATCAGACTGGTTTTGACCCGGGCTGTCGCGCTGCCTTCCAGAACTTCGCCATTATACGCGAAACTGCCTTCAACGGAATTTTCCGCGCTGCCAAAATCGCTCTCAAAGAATTTCCTGGCAATTTCCAGGCGGCCTTCCTTGGTTATTCCCGGCCCTTTCACGCCGCTCGACGATTTTGCGTCGGGCACGTAGGCAATGCCGGCAAGAACCGCCGCGTCAAGCGATTCCTGAAGATTGGATCGTGTCAAGGTGATGCGGGAATAGTCAACTGCAAGGCCGGCAGCCCCAACCAGCACCACAGAACACACAGCAAACGGAACAGCAAAGCCGCCGGACTTGTCACGGAGCGCGGACTTGAAAATGCCTTGCTCCGGGCAAGAAGATTTCTGACGGCTGACATTTCTGACCATAGTGCACCCCTGAAAACGTGCGTCCTGCTGTTCTCCGTTTCGCAACGTGCCGATTGTCACCAGAACAGCCGGTAGCAGCAACATTGTAGAAGTGCGTAATCTAGCAAAACCCTCATGCGAAATTTATAAAGGTAAGGATTTTTCTTTTTGAAAATATGATTTTGGTAAATAATATATGTTCTTGGGTTCTGGGCGGTACAGCGACTATAATCCAAAACTGGTATTCATACGGAATTTTGAGGCTATCAAGAAATGCCAGTGATCGCGTGCCGGACGCGCGCCCGAAATGTCGCTATGAACGCCTCGAAGAATATCCAATCGCCGTCTTCCATCGACAACCGAGTCAAAATGGTCTCCTGAGAAGCCATATTCAATCGCGCTTCAGGAGTTTAGTTTGCCGCCAAACATTGTTCATGAGATCTCGAAGCATCGCCAAAACAATCATGGGGAAAATTCTCAAGTTAGATGCATCAATCCAAAAGACTTTATCAAGTTAGGTGTGCTTTCTCAACTACCCTACCCCATATTGCCTCCAGCTCGGAGATATCATGCGTAACGTCTCTTAGCGGGACTATACTTCTGGAGTTCGCTCCGCGAAAAACTGCCCCGCCCGAAAGTCCTAAGGGACTGGCGGGCACCCCATGCTTCTCGAAAACCACATCATTTGGCTCCTTGCGGCGAGTTTTGGGACAGACATTAAAACAAAACCGCCGGAGTTGCCTCCGGCGGCTTGCATTGAACCGTAAAGGTCAGATCAATACGGGCACTTGTTGTCGGCCATGAAGTCATGGACCTGCACCGTGCCGGCGATGATGTCAGCCTTGGCCTTTTCGACCGCTGCTGTCATTTCCGGCGTGATCATCGCCTTGTTGTTGTCATCGACGGCATAGTCAACGCCGCCTTCCTTGAGACCGAGCGCCACAATACCGCCGGAGAACTTGCCGCTCTGGGCGTCTGCGAACGCGTTATAAACGGCGACGTCGACGCGCTTGAGCATAGAGGTCAAAACCGTGCCTGGCTGAATGCCGTTCTGGTTTGAGTCTACTCCGATTGCCATCTTGCCGGCGTCTTTGGCAGCCTGAAGCACGCCAAGACCGGTCTGGCCTGCGGCTGCGAAAACCACGTCCGCGCCGCGGTCAAACTGCGACTTGGCCAATTCGCCGCCCTTGACCGGGTCATTCCACGCCGCGCCGGTGTCGCCGGTCATGTTCATGAACACTTCGCCGTCAGCCTTGACCGACTTGAAGCCGCCCGCATAGCCGCAGCCGAACTTGGAAATCAGCGGAATGTCCATGCCGCCGACAAAGCCGCCCTTGCCGGTCTTGGAAGCCATGGCTGCCAGAACGCCGACGAGGTAGGAGCCTTCGTTTTCCTTGAAAACAACCGAGCGTACGTTCGGCTTGTCAACGACCATGTCGACGATCACGAAGTTGGTCTTGGGGAATTCATCGGCCAGCTTGGTGATGGCGTCGGCATTAGCAAAACCGATGGCGACAACCGGATTGGCACCACTTTCGGCGAACTTGCGCAGGCCCTGTTCACGCTGATCGGCGTTCTGAATTTCAAATTCCATATAGGCCTTGCCGGATTCGGCTTTCCACTTTTCCGCGCCATTGTAAGCCGATTCATTGAACGATTTGTCGAACTTGCCGCCAAGATCGAATTGCACGGCCGGTTCGCCCTCGGCGAACGCAGCGAAACCCGATACTGTCAGCGCTGATGCGGCCAGAAAGGCCGTGAGAATTTTTTTCATGATGTCCAACCCTGTTGGTTTTGAATATTTTGACGGCGGCGCAGCAAAATTTACCCATGCCTCACCGCCAGCGGGAGGGTTCATCCCTCCCGGCCAACGGGAATGTTGCACGGCCCAAGACAAATATCACCATGAATCTTTGACCTTGCGGACAAATTTTGCCCCAGATCAGATGCATCTGCGAAAGTCTGTTCTGACCGCGTGCAGAGCTGAGATCTTGTTTTTGAACATCTCGGAGGGATACGTGGACGCCGCATTCAGCGGGCGGCGAAATTGCCATAAGGATTTTCACGCTTGGCGCCGATGGCATAGAAGACGGCAGCGAACACGGCGAACACGGCGGTGGCAGGCATAGCGAGAAGGAAAAGGAAGGCCGGGTCATTGACGACCGCGGGAAGCCTTGACTGAACAAAGGCCTGCGCCGCGTTGAGACTGTCCGGCGAAAGATCGGCCCAGCCCTTGCCGAGGGAGGTCAGCACCAGCTTGGATGCGGCGATGCTCCGCGAGGTATCGACCACGGCGGCAATCACCGCCACGGCCAGAAAGATCAGCGCAAGAAAACGAAAGATGAAGCGCATCAAGGGCAGTCCCTTCCCAAGGCGCTCCGAAACGGCGCGCCGAAGCGCCAAGGATACGGACTTGCGGGCCAAACGGCAATCATCCCGGCGGCAATTTGGTCGAATGGTGAATGCGAACATTTCGCCGAATATAGAGTTGAACGTTGGCACTTTCCCGTTATAAGGAGCGCGCTTTCAAGGCGGCGGTGAATATCGCGCCCGCTGGCAAGAGAAGCGCCCGGACCTTTCCAGCCGGGCAGCATGGTGCGGACAGGTGGCCGAGTGGTTTAAGGCGCACGCCTGGAAAGTGTGTGTACGTTAATAGCGTACCGCGGGTTCGAATCCCGCCCTGTCCGCCATTCAATTCCGTCTTGCAGTTCCTCCTTGCGAACCAGCAACAATGCCCCAATCCGACGTATTGTCGTGGTCTGCGTCGCCCCTGAATTGAGCGTTGACGCATGAAGGGCGGCTGCAAATCGTTGCTGTCGTCTCTTCCGCTTTCCAATTCGTCGCAATGTCTGATAGGTTTCGCGTTATTGGGGAAAACATCAGGGGATAACAGCAATACGTGAATGACCGTTTGATCATCACCATGATCGGCGAGCTCGGCTTAAGCTTTGCCGGCAGACCGGTCAGGACGCAGTCGCGCAAGTCTGAAGTGCTTCTGGCCTGCCTTGCCTTGTCGGGCACCGGCCAGATGTCACGCCAGTCTGCGGCAGGTCTTCTATGGTCTGACGGTACCGAAGAGGCGGCGCGCACGTCGCTCAGGCAGGCGGTTATGACCATCAAGCGTGCGCTGCAAGCGGCTGGGTTCGACGGTTTTGACGCCGGTCGCGACCATTTGCGGCTGGACCTCTCGATGGTGGAAGCCGACGTGCAGACGCTGCATGCTGAAGCCAGAGCAGGAAAGGTTCCGGATCTGGCAAGCCTGCACCATTTCCGTTACGCGGAATCGCTTCTGAAGGGGCTTGATGATCTCGATGAGAGTCTTGCGGCCTGGCTCTCCATGCAGCGGCAGGTTTGGCGAGACATGATGGGCGATGCGTTGCAGGCCGGACTTCAAGCGGCCAGCGGAAAGCCGGCATTGCGGCAGGCTTGGGCCAAGGCGATGTTGGCCTTTGATCCGTCAAACGAACCGGTTGCCCGGCACCTGATGGAAATGCGCAGCGCTGCAGCCGACTTTGCCGGTGCGCTGGCCGTGTTTGCCGATCTTGCCAAGACGCTGAAGGAGGATTTTGACGACAATCCTTCGGCTGAGACACGGCGGCTTGCCGATGTGATCAAGGCGCGGCAGAGCGCCCACCGCACCGAAGCGCGGACACCCGCTTACAATCTCCTTGACGCGCGACACGAGCCCAATCCGGTCATTGTCGTTTCGCAAGTGCCTGATGCCATATCAGACCCGCAACTCGCCGAGATCCTTTCGGGGCTGCGGTTTGAACTGGTCTCGCTGCTGGTTCGCTTTCGCGAATGGTCTGTCGTGGACTGGACACCCGCCAATGGCGACCATAACCGGCCGGCCTACACGATCCTCTTTTCCGGACATGCCCGTGACGGCCGGTTCGCCTATTCGATCACGCTGCGCGACGAGCGGGATGGCGCTTTCATATGGAGCGACACATTTCGCGGCGGCAAGGACACGCTCCACGAAGTGGAAGAGACATTTGTCCGGCGCATGGCGGCTGCGCTCAACATCCATATTTCCGCCGACCGGCTGCGCCGGTTTTCGACCAGCAATGCCATTCCGGCCAGCCATTTCGACGCATGGGTGAAAGCGCAGCAGCTGATGCAGCGCTGGCGTGATCCAGAGGACAACGCTGCATTCGAATTGCTCGACGGCATCATCCGCGATCTGCCGACGTTCAGTCCGGCGCACAGCGCTTTGGCCCAGCACGCCAATGGGCGGCATATCGTTTGTCCTGGCAATTTCCGCGACACCGAACTGACACTGAACGCGTTCCGCCACGCCTCGACAGCACGGCTGCTCGACCCGCTGGACGCCAAGGCGCATCTTTGCCTTGGCTGGACGCACGCGTTGCTGAACCAGTTCAACGAGGCGGCCGGCGCTTTCCGCGATGCGTTGCAACTCAACAGCAATGATCCCTGGGTGCTGACCTCGGCGACACATGGCCTTGCCTTCTGCGGCGCGACGCAGGAAGTGAAGACGCTCGCCAAACGCATCACCGGGCTTGGCGTTTCACTGGCGCCGGAACACTGGAGCTATCTGGCGGGAATCCACTTTCTGTCCGGGGACTACACGGGCTGCATTGAAGCCGCGCGCCATGTCGAGCACGGCTATTATGGCATGAAGACGTGGACCATTGCCGCGCTTGCCGAGAGCGGAGAAACTGCGGCAGCGCGCAACGAGGCGGACGCCCTGTTCAAGGCGCTGGTGCGTGACTGGCGCTCAAACCGTGCTGCCAGTCCCCTTGTCGCAGGAGACTGGCTGGCGGACATGTTTCCGATCCGCGACCAGGCCGTGCGCCAAAAGCTGCGCGGGCGGCTGACCGAGGCCGGATTTCAGTGACGCTACCGGCAGACAGAGGTGGTGTAGTCTGCTACCCGGCAGAAGAAAAAGTCGAGATCATTGAGTTCCTTGTCTGACGGGTGCGCCCGTTCTTCACCATCGCCGCGCATTTTCACCTCGTAGAAAGGCGGTACCTCATAGCCCTTCTTGGTCGATCCGGGGTCTTTGGCCAGCGCCTTCTTGTGGTCATTGGCCTGCTTGGTCAGCACCTTGACGGTGTTTTCAATCATCGCCTTCGGTGGCAGGCGCAGGACGAACTCCTCCGATTGCGCCTGCACGGTGCGGATCGATTTGTAGCGGGTCGGCACCATGGCGATCTTCGGCTCGAGCGCCTTCTTCAACTCGTCAATCGACGTCGGGGCCTTTGACGGATCGGACGCCCATTCCTTGATTTTCTTGCCGAATTTCAGATGGTCGAGAATTTTGAAGCGGCCATGCGGGCCTTCATGTAAATCAAGCATATGCGTTACTCCTCTTGTTTGCTTGGGTGTTCAAACCAGCGGCAGCGGACTTCCGCCGGGCAGGCGTTTTTCCGTTTCCGGCAGGTTGCGGTCGAGCCAGCGGATCAGCGCCGGCATGGTATCGGGCGTCTGCCCGAATGCGGCTTTGACAGCCTCAGCGGCGCCAAATCCGGCGCGCGGCATGATCGTGTCAAAGGAACGTTCATCTTCAAGCGCGCGAAAGAATGTCTCAGCGGCAATGATCGAGCCGAGCGGTCCCAGAGACTTGCCAGACCAAGGTTTTTGCGAAGCTTCAATCAGCACAAACAGGCCAAGCGGCGGGTCATTGACCGCGATTTCTGCCAACGCCTTGGGCATCTTGCCAAGACCGCCGGACGGGTGAAGCGCGCGGCTTGAGTCCTCCAGCCATTCGCGAACAATTGTCCGGTGGCGGGCGGCGTCCAGAAGCCATGCACGGTTGGGATAGTTTGCCGGCGCATGTGCGGCTATCCGCTCTCGCAGATGGGCCAACGTCGACACGCCCGAGACTGCGCCGCGCAGCAGATCGCGCCGCGCCAGCCCGCCGCCCTCTGAGTCTTTCGGGTGCTTGAAGGCGCGGATGAGCGGGCCGGCATAGCCGGGCCCAATCAGCATGCTTGGTTGCGGCGCGCGTCGGCCAAGATCGAAAAACAGCGACCACTGAGCAATCCATTCGCGGTCAAAAGGCATGTCGCGCGGGCGCTTGAGTGAATTGCGCTCGATCACCGAGGCCAGCGGATGGCTCTCGCTTTTCAGGTTGAACCGGTATTCCGGCCGCACCATCGCATGGCCCATTCGATAGACCGCATGGGCAAATTCTGCAGAAACCGGCCGGTGCTTCAGTCCTTTTGCCAGGAACCGGCTTTCATCCTTGCTGCTGTCATACCATGCGAAGGTGGCAGGCTCGACCAGCCGGCGCACGAGGTCATTGCGGATAATTGACCGGAACGCTGCCGTCAGCGCCAGCCGCGCCCCAAGGTAGCGCTCGTCGGCGTCCCAATTGGCCGGCATCTTTGCGACCGCAGCGTTGTGCACCATCGCAAACAGGGCTGTGATTTGCGAGATGACGGCATTGTCATCATTACGCGCGTCAGCGATCAGCGGCACCGAGCGCACCAAACCGCCAGTCCTGTCAATAAACCTCCCGATGTCGCGCAACGGTCCGGCGCGTGAGCCGATGCGCACCGGCTCCAGCCGCAAATGCACTGGCGTTTCGGTCGGGTCTTCCGGCCAAGCGTGACAATGCGGCGATGTCTGCGGCCCAGTGCCATAGAGCGTATCGAGCATCAGAGCGCGGGATCGCAGATTTTCCTGTGCTGGCGGGCAAAACAGATCGACCGCTGCGCGGCTGTTCATGGTCAGGTCATGGGCTGTAAACTGCGCCAGATAGGTATAGCCGGACGGGATGGCTTCGTTGAAACTGCCGCCATCCTCGCCGCGGCGGATGTTGCCGTCCATTCTGATGGCCAGCTGCTCCATCAGCGCGCCTGTCTGCTTGATGTCAGGGCCGCTGCCATCGCGGCTGACAACGCCGCAATAGGCACCGTGCTCACCACCAATGCCCGGCAACGCGCCCGGATACTGATGCAGGCCAGCACCAGCACTGTCCCTGCGGACGTTCAGCCTCTCAAGCGAATTCTCTCCGGCTTCAGCCAGTTTCGGCCCTGCCACGCGACCATGCATACACTCACCACCCTGTCCCGAAATGAACCAAAGGCAGCGTGAAACGAGCGTGAAATCGAAGGCTGAGTTTAGATGTTATTAACAGTTGGAAGAAAAAGCCGGGGGTCGGCGCGTGCAGTCCGGACCCCCGGTGAGTCAGTCATCGGTCCGACTTAAATCAGACTGACTCGAGCAAATTGAGCCTCAGCGCTGCATTCGAAGCGGCCAAGGCCCGGGAGGCGCGGCCAAACCCAAGCCGCGGAAAATACGTGTTACGTTTGAACCAGTCTCCACTGTGATGAAGGCTGTCAGCGCGGCTCTCACGTTGCCTGACGGCACTAATGCTGACCCAGCGTGAAAGCAGCGTGAAATGCGGGTACCAGTGTCTGGCCCGCTGCGCTGTCGGCAGCAGACGTACGCGGGATATTAAATAAGCATTCTCTAATATTAATCCGATATTAAGCCTTTCCCGTCAATTTGATTGAAATTGTGGTTTTCCGGGGCTGGAAAATGTCGAATACAGAGATGCGTTTTGAAACGCGTGAAGCGATCAACAATGCAATCATGCATCTGGTTGAGTCAGGCATATTGCTTGAAGACGTCGACGTGGAACTCTGCCGAATCGGCGTGGTTGATCTGGATCTCTGCGTTGATTGCCTCAACGAAATGGCGCTGACGCTGGCCGCGAACGAGGTCACAGCAGCGCTCGACGCTGCTTGATCTCTAATCCCGGTAGCCGGGCGTCTCAGCGTCCAAAATCGCCCGCAAATCCGAAAAATGCCGATCCGCCTGTCCGGGATAATTTTCTATCTCCCGCGCCACGCTCTCGGCGATTTCATCTGACAACATCCGCAGCTTGCGCCCGGTCTGCAGCGCCTTGATGTAGGTCTCGGCGGCGCGCTCGAAATAGTAGAGCCGGTTGAACGTATCGGCGACCGTATCTCCGATCACCAACACACCGTGGCTGCCCATGATCAT
>JANPGC010000329.1:0-8931 GCA_031423755.1 Phyllobacteriaceae bacterium
CGCAGGCAAGATCGTCCGCCGGTTTGGCGACGATGACGGCTTTGGCAGCAAAACAGCAGGCATTGCCATGGCGGCGGCCCCTCAGGCCCTTGTCGCCACGCCTGTTGACGCTACTGTACTCTACGCAGGGCCGTTCCGTTCCTATCACCAACTGTTGATACTCGACGCTGGCGGCGGCTATCACGTTGTTATAGGCGGAATGGACCAATCCATGGTATCCACAGGCCAATTTGTGTTGTCTGGCGAACCCGTGGGCATAATGGCCACAAAAGCGCCGACAAGTTCGGCAGACACTCTCTTGACTGACAATCCAGAACTCTACATCGAGTTCAGGAAAGATGGAAAACCGGTTGATTCTGGCCCATGGTGGTCGGCGGATGCGACAGGAAGGACTGGAAATGCTACGTAAGGTTTCATTGTTGGTGACCGGCGCGCTGATGGGCGCAACGGCCATGTCACTTCTTCACGTCGTCCCGGGCATCAAGGCGGAAGCCGCCGGTTCGGACACCTACAAGCAATTGTCGATCTTCGGCGATGTGTTTGAACGGGTGCGCAGCACCTATGTGACCGTTCCGGACGAGAAAGAGCTGGTCAAAAGCGCCATTAACGGCATGCTTACCTCGCTTGACCCGCATTCGTCCTATCTGGACGAAGAGGGCGCCAAGGACATGCAGGTGCAGACCAAAGGCACCTTCGGTGGCCTCGGCATCGAAGTGACCATGGAAAGCGAACTGGTCAAGGTCATCACTCCGATCGACGACACGCCTGCCGCCAAGGCAGGCATCCGCTCCGGCGACCTGATTGCCAAGATTGACGGCGATGAAGTGCGCGGTCTTTCGCTGGAAGAGGCCGTGGACAAGATGCGCGGCGAAGTCAACGAGCCGATCAAGCTTACGGTGATCCGCAAGGGCAGCGACAAGCCGCTGGAATTCACCATCGTCCGCGACATCATCAAGGTGAAGGCGGTCAAATACCGGGTTGAAAACGACGTCGGTTACATGAAGATCACCTCTTTCACCGAACAGGCGTACGGGGATCTCGACGAGGCAATCAAGAAGATTGAAGCCGAGGTTCCCGCTGACAAGCTCAAGGGCTTCATACTTGACCTGCGCAACAATCCGGGCGGGTTGCTCGATCAGGCCGTCAGCGTTTCCGACACATTCCTCGACAAGGGCGAAGTTGTCTCGACGCGCGGCCGCGACCCGCAGAACATCACCCGCTATGATTCCGAGGAAGGTGATTCGACCAATGGCAAGCCGCTGATCGTCATAGTCAATGGCGGCTCGGCCAGCGCATCGGAAATCGTCGCAGGCGCTCTGCAGGACCACAGGCGCGCCACCGTGCTTGGCACCAAATCATTCGGCAAGGGTTCTGTGCAGACCATTATCCCGCTTGGCCAGACACAGGGCGCGCTGCGCCTGACGACGGCGCTGTATTACACGCCGGCGGGCAAATCGATCCAGGGCAAGGGCATCATTCCGGACATCATTTCCGAACAGCCGCTACCGGAGGAATTCAAGGACGTTGACACCAAGGCCGCCGAATCTGCCCTGAAAGGCCACATCAAGGGCAATCAGGAAGACGAGGAAGGTTCGGGCTCCAACGCCTTTGTGCCTGCTGACCCGAAGGATGATGTGCAGCTGGCAGCAGCGCTCAAACTCTTGCGCGGCGAAGTGAAAAACCCTGCCTTCCCGCCAGACCCGACAAAGGCGCTTCCGAACTGAGCGAAGGCGGACATGCGCCGGACAAAAACTGAAACCAGCAGGGTGACCGGCGCCAAGGTGATTGCGTGAGCAATCATCTTGATCGTCCGCTCGGGCAGGACCGCAAGGCGAAATCAGCCGGTGGCCCGCGTTTCGGCAGGATTTTTGTCTCATTGACAGCGCTGACTGTGGTCGGTGCCGCAGGCTGGTTCGCCTTTGACAGGCTGCCATTCCTGCAACCCCTGCCCGAACCGGCAAAGGCAATCGAGGAGGCTGTCGATACGCCACAAGAGCCCTCTGCAGAAGAAAAAGCCAAGGCCGCAGAGAATGTGTCAGCGAAATCTGCGGCCGATCAAAAGTCGCCGCCGCTGCCTGCGGGCGGGGCCAAGATCATTCGCGTTGATCCTCAGGGCGCGGACACTCCCGGCATTATCAAAATCGGCGACCCTAACAAGGTGACGCAGGACGCGCGCGTTGCGCATATTCCCGAACCGGACCTTATCGAGAAGACTGACAGCGGCCAGCTGCCGAAGCGGGCAGCGGACGGACGCCGACCTTTTGATGTCTATGCAAGGCCTTGGTCCGGCACGCGCGGTGCGCGGGTTGCCATTGTGATCGGCGGCATGGGCGTTTCGCAAACCTCGACACAGACTGCGATTGAGAAGCTGCCGCCTGAAATCACCCTCGGCTTTGCCCCGCAAGGCAACTCGCTGTCACGCTGGGCGCAGGCAGCGCGCAAGAAGGGCCACGAAATCCTGTTGCAGGTGCCGATGGAGCCATTCGACTATCCACGCGTCGACCCGGGCCGCGGCACGCTGATTGTCGATGCCGCGCCAGAGGGCAATCTCAAGGTTTTGCACGAATCCATGGGACGACTGACCAATTACACCGGCGTGATGAATTATCTCGGCGCGCGCTTCACGTCCGAGGCCGGAGCGTTTGAGCCGGTGATGCGTGATCTCGGCGACCGGGGCCTGCTCTATCTTGACGACGGCACATCGGCCCGCAGCCAAGCGGAAAGCCTGTCTGGCGCAAACCGCGCGCCGTTTGCATCAGGCGACATCGTCATCGATCAGGTTCAGGACAAGAACGAAATACTCAAAAGCCTCGACCAGCTTGAGGCGACCGCCCGTGCCAAGGGTTCGGCGATTGCGATAGGCACAGGCTTTGATGTCACCGTTGATGCAGTGACCGAATGGGCGAAGGGCGCGCAGAAACGCGGCATTGAAATCGTCGGCGTCGCATCGCTTGCCCGCGATCCGGAGCATTAAGGTGGCAAAGCCCGACAAACGCATCGTCCCGGCCGACTGTTTGCCCTATCGGCCATGCGTCGGCGTCATGATCCTCAACAGTGAAGGTCTGGTCTGGGCCGGGCACCGCATCCCGGTCGCCGACGGCGAACTGGAGAACAATGAGCATCTATGGCAAATGCCACAAGGCGGCATCGATCATGGCGAGACGGCGCTGCAGGCGGCAACGCGCGAGCTTTACGAGGAGACAGGAATTAAATCGGCTAAATTGATTGCTGAGGCGGCTCATTGGATCAATTATGACCTGCCGGCGCATCTGATCGGCATCGCGCTCAAAGGCAAATTCCGCGGCCAGAGCCAGAAATGGTTCGCATTCCGCTTTGAAGGGGAAGAGAGCGAAATCGCCATAAACCCGCCGCCCGGCGGCCATACCGCTGAGTTTGATGCATGGGACTGGAAGCCGATGCGGCAATTGCCGGATCTGATCGTGCCGTTCAAGCGACGGGTTTATGAAGAGGTGGTGGCGGCGTTTGTGGGGCTGGATGGGGTGAAGGCGTGAGGGCGCAAAGCCGCTTGGGCTGCTCGGGGGCATGCGCTGAGAATTGACAGCGTAGCACTGCCTTTCGGTGAACTAACAAGTCCGTAGTCGTTCAGGCGTCAGTCGATAGTTCGCTTTCAGGCTGCATCACTCTGGCAAAACGCTCACATCTGCCTCATGCGCCGCCGTTCGAAGCCGTTTGTCAAACGTTGCAAGTGGCAGAGCCAGTTGGCTGGCAAGCGCCAGGAACGTCGCATCATAGGCTGTAAGACTGTACTTTGCGGCATGAGCTGAGATCAGGCTCTCGTCCTTGGGCTCAATATAGCCGATGCGCAAATGATGAAACCGCAAGAGCAGCCGATCTGCGTCGGCCTGTGTCAATCGGCCACGTCGGACGCTGATGACCAGCAGGTTTCTCACTTCATAGAGGAGCAGGTAGGGCGCTACCGCGCTTCCTTGCTTGATCTCAGCAAGAAGAGCGAGTGCCCGTGCATCGCTCTCGTCGGGCAATAGCCAGGCTGCGACCATCGATGAATCGAGTACGAAATTAGCCAATTATGGCCGCCCTTCGTCTCGCCACGCGCGAATCTCATCTTGGGTCACGGGCTTTGCCCTTGCCCTGATTTCCAGTATCTCTGCGATTGCGTCCTTGATTGCTTCTTGATTCCTGATCGCCACAAGCTTCACAATTGGCTGATCTCCGCGAGAGATTATAACCTCTTCTCCAGCCTCGGCTGCGACCAAAAGCTCAGAAAGATGGGTCTTTGCATGCCCTACTTTCACGTTGATGGTCATTGCAGCCTCCTTTGGCTTGATACGCAATAAGTATGCCTTCGCACTGCCTTGGTCAAGCTCTTGGCCAAGTTGAATCAGGCGCAAAAAAACGGCACCGAAGCGCCGTTGGATTTTCGTCTGAAATGTCAGAAATTCAATGACCAAGCGCGGCCTTGAGTTCCTTGAGCTGGTTGAGCTTCAGCACCGCTGCCTCCTTTTTGGCGTCGGAGCGAGCATCGGACACGTCGTCTTCAGCATCCTTGATCTGCGCTGCGATGGCATCGGCGTTCAACTCTTCGACCGGCATTGCCTGCTCGGCAAGCAGGGTGAAGGATGAACCAGCGACATCGGCAAAGCCGCCGCGAACAAAGATCTTCTTGGTGCCCCCCGAAGCCAGCGTCGCCTCAACCACGCCGGGCTGGAGCGTTGACATCAGCGGCGCATGGTTGGCCATGACCGTGAAATAACCGTCTGATCCCGGAACGACCACAGCCGTCACCTGCTCGGAAAAGAGCAGGCGCTCGGGGGAGACCAGTTCGAAATTGTAGGCTTCGGCCATGGTTTAACGTCCTGACTGTCAGGCAGCGGCAGCTGCAAGCTTCTGGGCCTTTTCGACGGCCTCTTCAATGGTTCCAACCATATAGAAGGCGACTTCCGGCAGATGATCATAATCACCGGCGCAAAGACCCTTGAAGCCCTTGATCGTGTCTTCAAGCGCGACGAGCTTGCCGGGCGAGCCGGTAAACACTTCGGCGACGAAAAACGGCTGCGACAGGAAGCGCTCGATCTTCCGCGCGCGGGAAACGGTGAGCTTGTCCTCTTCGGAAAGCTCGTCCATGCCCAGGATCGCGATGATGTCCTGCAGCGACTTGTAGCGCTGAAGGATCGACTGCACCTGACGGGCAATCCCGTAATGCTCTTCACCAACGATGATTGGATCTAGCATGCGGGATGTCGATTCAAGCGGATCCACTGCCGGGTAAATACCCTTTTCCGCAATCGACCGCGACAGCGTGGTCGTCGCATCAAGATGGGCGAAAGAGGTTGCCGGCGCCGGATCAGTCAAATCGTCGGCTGGAACGTAAATGGCCTGCACGGAGGTGATCGAACCGGTTTGCGTGGTGGTGATGCGCTCCTGCATCTGGCCCATGTCGGTCGCCAGCGTCGGCTGGTAACCCACGGCTGACGGAATGCGTCCAAGCAAAGCGGAAAGCTCGGAACCGGCCTGCGTGAAGCGGAAAATATTGTCCACGAAAAACAGCACGTCCTGTCCCTGGTTTCGGAAATGCTCCGCAACCGTCAGACCCGACAGGGCAACGCGGGCACGTGCACCGGGCGGCTCATTCATCTGGCCATAGACGAGCGCAGCCTTGGAACCGGCACCACCTCCATGCTTGTTGACGCCGGACTCGATCATTTCGTGGTAGAGATCATTGCCCTCACGGGTGCGCTCGCCAACACCGGCGAAAACGGAGTAACCACCGTGCGCCTTGGCGACGTTGTTGATGAGCTCCATGATCAGAACCGTCTTGCCAACGCCGGCGCCGCCGAACAGGCCGATCTTGCCGCCGCGTGCGTAAGGCGCAAGCAGGTCAACGACCTTGATGCCAGTGACCAGAACCTGTGCTTCCGTCGACTGCTCAACGTAAGCAGGCGCTTCCTGATGGATGGCGCGGCGAACAGTTGTGTTGATCGGGCCCTGTTCGTCAACCGGCTCGCCGATGACGTTCATGATGCGGCCAAGCGTTTCATCGCCGACCGGCACCATGATCGGGGAGCCGGTGTCGATAACTTCCTGACCGCGAACCAAGCCTTCAGACGAATCCATGGCGATGGTGCGGACGGTGTTCTCGCCCAGATGCTGCGCGACTTCCAGAACAAGGCGATTGCCAAGATTAAGGGTTTCCAGCGCGTTCAAAATCTTCGGCAGCTCATTTTCGAACTGCACGTCAACAACGGCGCCGATGACCTGCACAATTTTGCCAATGTTGCCTTTGCCAAGCGTGGCCGGAGCCGAAACCTTGGCAGCGGCTGCTTTTGCCGGGGCGGCCTTGGAAGCTGCGGCCTTGGCTGGCGCAGCCTTGGGCGCTGGAGCTTTGGCCGGTGCGGCCTTCACGGTCTTGGGAGTTGCTGCTTTTGCCATCGTCCTGTCCTGTTCAACAGTCTCTTAGAGCGCTTCTGCGCCCGAGATGATTTCAATCAGTTCTTTGGTAATCTGCGCTTGACGCTGTCTGTTGTAAGACAAAGTCAGGGCCTTGATCATTTCGCCGGCGTTGCGCGTCGCATTGTCCATGGCGGACATGCGGGCACCCTGCTCGGAGGCCGCGTTCTCGAGGAGTGCGCGGAAAATCTGAACGGAAATATTGCGCGGAATGAGATCCGACAGGATCGCACCGGCATCCGGCTCATATTCGTAAGCTGCATCTGACGCAGTCACATTTCCGTCCGGCTTTGACGGAATGATCTGAAGTGCCGTCGGTATCTGCGCAATCACCGATTTGAACTCGGAATAGAACAGCGTGCACACATCGAACGCGCCGTCTTCAAACAGGCCGATCACCTTGTGGCTGATCTCGTCAGCATTGACAAAACCAAGCTTTTTGACGGCGCGCAGATCAACATGATCGACGATCAGCGAGGAAAACTCGCGACGCAGAATGTCCGCGCCTTTCTTGCCGACAGTGATGATCTTGACAGTCTTGCCTTGGCTCAGAAGCAGACGCGCATGATCACGCGCCAGACGCGCGATCTGCGAATTGAAACCGCCGCACAGGCCGCGCTCCGATGTACAGACCAGAAGCAGATGCGAATCGGACTTGCCCGTGCCGGACATCAACAGTGGCGCATCATCACCGCCAACATTTGCAGCAATGTTTGCCAGAACCGCACCCATCCGCTTGGAATAGGGACGCGCGGCCTCGGCAGCTTCCTGCGCGCGGCGCAGCTTCGCCGCGGCGACCATCTGCATCGCCTTGGTGATTTTCTGCGTCGCCTTGACCGAGGCGATACGGGTGCGAAGGTCCTTCAGTGAGGCCATGGGTGCTTCCTAAAGCCTCACGCGAAATTCTTGGCGAAAGCCTCGACCGCAGCCTTGAGCTTTTCACGTGTGCCGTCGGAAATGGCCTTCTCTTCACGGATCGTGTCGAGAATCGCCTTGCCTTCGGAGCGCATGTAGCCAAGCAGGCCCTGTTCGAATTTGTTCACCTGATTGACAGCCAGCTTGTCGAGATAACCATTGACGCCGGCATAAATCACCGCAACTTGTTCTTCCGTCTTCAGCGGCGAGAATTGCGCCTGCTTGAGAAGCTCGGTCAGGCGTGCGCCGCGGTTGAGAAGTCGCTGCGTGGCAGCATCGAGATCGGAACCGAACTGCGCGAACGCAGCCATTTCACGATACTGCGCCAATTCGCCCTTGATGGAACCGGCGACCTGCTTCATCGCCTTGATCTGCGCGGCAGAACCGACGCGGGACACGGACAGACCGACGTTCACGGCAGGACGGATGCCCTGATAGAACAGGTTGGTTTCAAGGAAGATCTGGCCGTCAGTGATCGAAATCACGTTGGTCGGAATATAGGCTGACACGTCGTTGGCCTGCGTTTCGATGACCGGCAGAGCGGTCAGCGAACCGGCGCCCATGTCGTCATTCAGCTTGGCCGAACGCTCAAGCAGACGTGAATGCAGATAGAACACGTCGCCCGGATAGGCTTCACGTCCGGGCGGACGGCGAAGCAGCAGCGACATCTGGCGGTAAGCAACAGCCTGCTTGGAAAGATCGTCATAGGCGATCAGCGCATGCATGCCATTGTCGCGGAAATATTCGCCCATCGCACAGCCGGCGAACGGCGCCAGGAACTGCAGCGGCGCAGCATCGGATGCGGTAGCGGCAACGATGATCGAGTAAGGCAGCGCGCCGCGCTCTTCGAGCACCTTGACGAACTGCGCTACCGTCGAGCGCTTTTGGCCGATGGCCACGTAAACGCAATACAGCTTTTCCTTTTCCGGCCCATTGTCGTGAATGGCCTTCTGGTTGAGGAATGCATCGAGAATAACGGCGGTCTTGCCGGTCTGACGGTCGCCGATCACCAGTTCGCGCTGGCCGCGACCGACCGGGATGAGCGCATCAATGGCCTTGAGGCCGGTTGACATTGGCTCATGCACCGACTTGCGCGGGATGATGCCGGGTGCCTTGACGTCGACGCGTGAGCGAAGCTTGGCGTTGATCGGGCCCTTGCCGTCGATCGGGTTGCCGAGAGCATCAACCACACGGCCCAGGAGCTCCGGACCAACCGGAACGTCAACGATTGCGCCGGTGCGCTTGACGGTGTCGCCTTCCTTGATGTCGCGGTCGTTGCCGAAAATGACGACGCCGACATTGTCGCTTTCAAGGTTCAGCGCCATGCCGCGCAGGCCACCCGGGAACTCGACCATTTCGCCCGCCTGGACGTTGTCGAGACCATAGACACGGGCAATGCCGTCACCGACGGACAGGACCTGGCCTACTTCGGAGACCTCAGCCTCCTTGCCGAAGTTCTTGATCTGATCTTTCAGAATTGCGGTAATTTCTGCGGCGCGAATATCCATCAGCCGGTCCCCTTCATAGCGATCTTAAGGTTTTGCAATTTTGTCTTGAGTGAATTGTCCATCATCTTGGAGCCCACCTTTA
>JANPGC010000330.1:0-4764 GCA_031423755.1 Phyllobacteriaceae bacterium
AACGGCACAGTCTCCATTCCGGGCGACAAGTCGATTTCGCACCGCTCCTTCATGTTCGGAGGCCTTTCCTCTGGTATCACCCGCATCACCGGCTTGCTCGAAGGCGAAGATGTCATCAACACCGGCAAGGCCATGGCCGCCATGGGCGCAAAGATCGAGCGTGACGGCAAGGCGTGGGTCATCCACGGCACCGGCAATGGATGCCTGCTGCAGCCTGCCGGGCCTCTCGATTTCGGCAATGCCGGAACCGGCTCGCGCCTGACGATGGGGCTTGTTGGCGTCTATGACATGGAAACCACCTTCATCGGCGACGCCTCGTTGCAGAGCCGCCCGATGAAGCGCGTGCTTGATCCGCTGCGCCAGATGGGTGTGCAGGTGAAGGCCGCTGACGGCGACCGCATGCCTTTGACCCTGCATGGGCCAAGGACTGCCGTTCCGATTTCCTACCGTGTGCCGATGGCCTCGGCGCAGGTCAAATCCGCCGTGCTGCTCGCCGGATTGAACACGCCGGGCATCACCACGGTGATTGAGCCGGTGATGACCCGCGACCATACGGAAAAGATGCTCAAGGGCTTTGGCGCGAATCTGGAAGTTGAGACCGACGCGCAAGGCGTGCGCCATATCCGCATCGAGGGCCAGGGCAAACTCACCGGCCAGACCATCGACGTGCCGGGCGACCCGTCCTCCACGGCCTTTCCACTGGTGGCAGCACTCATCGTGCCGGGCTCTGATGTGACCATCACCAACGTCCTCATGAACCCAACCCGCACCGGCCTTATTCTGGCCTTGCAGGAGATGGGCGCGGATATTCAGATCAACAATCCGCGCCTTGCCGGTGGCGAAGACGTGGCGGATTTGCGCGTCCGCTCGTCGGACCTGAAGGGTGTGTCTGTTCCGGCAGACCGTGCGCCGTCGATGATCGACGAATATCCGGTGCTGGCTGTGGCTGCGTCGTTTGCCGAAGGCGAGACCAAAATGACCGGTCTCGACGAACTGCGCGTCAAGGAAAGCGACCGCCTTGCCGCTGTGGCGCGCGGGCTGGAAGCGAACGGCGTTGATTGCACCGAAGGCCATGACTGGCTGACCGTGCGCGGCAGGCCGGGTGGCAAAGGCCTCGGCGGTGGCACGGTCGCAACGCACTTGGACCACCGTATTGCGATGGCGTTTCTGGTGATGGGATTGGCGGCGGAGAAGCCGGTGACAGTTGATGATGCAACAATGATTGCGACGAGCTTTCCGGAGTTCATGGATTTGATGACGGGGTTGGGGGCGGTGATTTATTTGCATTAGAAAATGGTTGAGTATTTACCACCTTTCGCGCTCGCAGTCTTGTTTCTGCTGCCATACGCAATCGAACGCCTCTACTTCAAAGAACGTTTCGGCGGCTTTGCCCTAATTTTTTACATGTCTTTGATTTTGTTTTTGATAGCCAAAATAAGCGTGTGGGCGCTGGCCGGACATTTTGGATCAATATCGGGAACAACGTTAGAAAGCATATTTACCCTTATCGCATCGATATCAGGTTTTGCACTTTTTCTGATTCCAAGTTTTACCGTTGTGTGCATCATCGCTTGGATTTTGGTAAAGATTGGCCAGAAGCTCTTCGCCGACGGTTCTCAGGACTAATGTTAAAGGTCTAAACGGGACTGGTACACAGGGAATTGACTACCGATGTATGAGCCGACCCACTTCGTCGAAGACAATCTCGCTACGCTGCATGCCCTGATCCGCACCCACCCGTTGGGACTGCTCATCTCCTCCGATGCAAATGATCTGCAGGCCAACGCCATCCCGTTCCTGCTTGATGCAAGTGTTGGCGCCAACGGCATTCTACGCGGCCATCTTGCCCGCGCCAATCCGCAATGGCAGCATCTGAAAGACGGCGCGCGGGCGCTGGTGGTGTTTCAAGGTCCGGACGCCTACGTCACGCCGTCCTGGTATGCGGCGAAGAAGGACCACGGCAAGGTCGTGCCGACGTGGAACTACGCCATGGTGCAAGTGCGCGGCAGCGTCACTATTCACGATGATCCTCATTGGCTGCAAGCGCAGATCACGGCGCTGACAAAGGCGCATGAAGGCAACCGGGCCGAGCCATGGGCGGTGAGCGATGCTCCGGAGCGCTACATCGAGATGCAAAAGCGCGCGATCGTCGGCATCGAGATCTTGATCGAAGACATTCGCGGCAAGTGGAAAGTCAGTCAGAACCGCTCGGCAGCGGACCAGTCGGGCGTTGCTGAAGGCTTGGAGGCGGACGGTGCGATGGACATGGCAGCGCTCGTGCGCCAGCGCGGCAGTCAATGCTCCAGCTAAATCCCTGAGCCGAACAGCTCCTTCTCGTCGCCGTCAAACGGCAGCGCCGCCGTAACGTCTCCCACGCGCGGCATGGGCATCCAGCATTTCAGCTCCGGATCGGCATAGGCGATGATGCAGCCGGGGCTGGAATCGACCGCCCGCCAGCCTTCGATGGCAAACTTGTCGGTGCGCGCCCAGTAAGCGACGTCAATATCGGCAGGGCCCTGCTCGACCGAGCGTACAGTCACCAGCACACGCGTTCCATCTTTCGGCGCGGTCGACATGTGGCGCCAGCCATCGGGTTCTGTCATGATGAAACTCCTGCCAAAACGTTGCGGGACGCCGGGAAATGTCTTACGCCGCCGATGGCCAGAAGATTGCCGAATCGGCGGCTTGTCAACCGGCATTGAAGGCGCAAGCCACGGGAGAAAATCCATGCAATCCAAAACAGCACTCATCATCGGTGGCGGCTCTGGCATGGGGGCGGCGGCGGCGCGCAAGCTTGGCGCCGAGGGGTTCAATGTTGCGATCCTGTCTTCTTCCGGCAAGGGCGAGGCGCTGGCCAAAGAGCTTGGCGGGCTCGGCTTCACGGGGTCAAATCTGAATGTCGATGACCTCAAGCGCTTCGTTGATCTGTCAATGGAAAAATTCGGCCGCATCGATGCGCTTGTCAATTCCGCCGGGCATGGTCCGCGTGCGCCACTGCTCGAGATCACTGACGAGCAATGGCACACAGGTCTTGATGTCTATTTCATGAATGTGGTGCGCGCCACGCGCCTCGTCGCGCCGATTATGGTTCAGCAAAAGCACGGCTCCATCGTCAATATTTCGACGGCCTGGGTCACGGAGCCAACGGCGATGTTTCCGACCTCCGCAGTTGCGCGGGCAGGACTTGCGGCCTTTACCAAGCTGTTTGCCGAAAGCAACGCCGCCCACAATGTGCGCATGAACAATGTGTTGCCCGGATGGATCGACAGCCTGCCGCAGACCAACGAGCGGCGCGATACCGTGCCGATGGGCCGATATGGAACCTCAGAGGAAATTGCGGCAACCATCGCCTTTCTTGTGTCTGACGGCGCCGCCTACATCACCGGCCAGAACCTGCGCGTGGACGGCGGATTGATGCGCGGCATTTGATTTGATGTCTTGCATACAATACGTATTTCACATATTATATGCATGAGATCAAATGAGGTGGCCTGATGAAAAGTTTTTCCCTGTCTGAACTCAATCGACAGTCTGGCGAAGTGGTTGATGCGGCAATGGCGGGGCCGGTGAGTCTGACCAAACGCGGCAAGCCAAAGCTGGTGATGATGCCGTACGAGGTCTATGAGCGGCTGAATGTCACCAGAGCGTACACGCTGGAAAACGCACCGGATGAAGTACATAAAGAACTCATGGAGGCCGTGGAATCTTTGCTCAAGGGCGGCAATTGATGTTTGAAGCTGGCGGAGTTTACCGCTTTTCATATCTTTGGTCTTGGCAAGAAAAACGCGGTGAAGAATCCGGAAGAAAAATTCGACCAGTGTGCTTGATACTCAAATCGCCGGATCCTGGCGGAGCATTGTTTCTCTTTCCGATTACAACTGCGCAACCAGACGAAGGCAGGTTCGCATTGCCGATACCGCTCGCCGAACGCAAGTCGATTGGACTTCAAAAGCCCTGCTGGATTGTTCTCGATGAGTACAACAAGGCAGCCGAAAGCAGCACTTACGACTTTGAGTCCATAGAACCGATTGGACGATTTAGCGAACAGTTCTTTCAAGCTGTTTTGGCAGCTATCAAGAGCGCAGCGCCTGAAATACGGATTAGGGCAGTGAATCGCACATGAGGCCCGGAGAAATGACAGAAAAATGGCATTTGTCAGCCCTGTTCGCATTGAAAACAGTATCGATGGCAGTGTTGAAGTTGATATGATGAGAGCAATATTTCTATTGGTTACAGTATTGCCGATGATGCTGCTTTCCGGCTGTGCCAACCCGTTCATTGACGATGAAGGCACGCCCGGTGCCCGCCCCCGCGTCATGCGGCCGAACAAGCCGTCCCGGCTTGTTGTGGGCAATTACTGCGGCATCGGCACCAAGACCGGTGATCTGACCGCCAAACCGGTTGACCGGCTCGACGCGGCTTGCCTGGAACATGACGCCTGCTTCATCGAAGGGCGCAACCGGCTTGAGTGCAATCGCGAAATGATGGCGGCGGCGCAGGCGATTATCAATGACCCGAAGTCAGACAAGAAGCTGCGCAGGCGCGCCCGTGCAGTCATCGACTATTTCGAGCTGCCGCTGTTCAATCTCTTCCCCTATGGCATGCTGCCGCCGCGCAACAATGATGTGCTGAAAAAGAAGTACCGCCCGACAGTGGCCCAGACGGCTGTTGCCAAAGACTATCAATGATCTTGCGCTTTGCGCATTTTCCCTGTTGAACGCGCTGCATGACGTTAATCATCGCCATCGACGGACCCGCCGCCTC
>JANPGC010000331.1:0-4193 GCA_031423755.1 Phyllobacteriaceae bacterium
TAAACCATATTGCCGTGCGGCCTCCCGGCTTCCACAGGAGTTGAGTATGTCGTCGTTTCTGCGGTTGGCGTTGATGGCCGGCATGGCATGCCTCAGCATTTTTGCTGCGGCCGCGGATGACATTTTGCCTGACCCGACCGCGCCAGGCGGACTGTTGGCGGCACCCGCGCGCAAATATTCCGCGCTTCCCGAAATCATGCTGCGTCTGGACACCATTGCCGGGGACGATGCAGCAGATTCATTTCGAGTGCCGGAAACGGCTTCTGTCAAGAACAAGCCGTCAATCAACAGCGCTTTGGACCTTGCGGCAACCGGCGGGGTTTCCAAAAACAGAACGGCTCTGGGGGTTGGTCATCGAAACGGTATGAAACCACGCGCGGCGGCCGGACTTCGCGCGGGTCTTGGTACGGGGCCCGGACAGCCTGACAGGATTTTGGCTCCGGCGCACGCGAAAGCAGTTGAATCGGGGGACGAAACAGCAGGCCCGTCGTTCAACGACGATGGCCTGCCAAACAAGCCTGCCTCGAAAGAGCCGACCGGGAAGGCTGCTTTCCAGGCGATAATTTCAGGATCCCAGCCGCCGCCCTCTTCCGCAAGATCCATTTCACTCCCGCAAGCGCTGCAATTGGCTTTCCGCAACAATCCTGAAATAAATGCCGCGCGTGCAGGATTGCGCGGGATTGGCGAGACAGTGTCCCAGGCCAGGGCGTCCAGCCTTCCTTCGGTTTTTGCGACCGTCAACGCCGAGAGCGCGTTTTCCGACATCGGCGGCAGCGGCAGCCTCCGTCAGGCTGATAGGTATGACTTGGGCCTGGAGCTCAACCAAAAACTTTTTGATGGATTTCAAACCGGCCACAAAGTGGCTGAGGCAAGAGCGCAAGTTTCAGCGGCACGCGAAGAGCTTGTGAATCTGGAACAGAATATCCTTTACAGTACGGCGACCGTTTACATGGATGTGTTGCGCAACCGGGAAATCGTCGCGCTTCGCCGCAAGAACATGGGCTTTCTTGACGAACAGGTGAGAGCCGCAAACGGACTGCGCGAAATTGGAGAAGGAACACTCACGGACGTTGCCCAAGCCAGATCACAGCGCGCGCTCGCAGAGGCGTTGTTGAGTACCGCAGTTGCGGATCTGGAAACAAGCGAGGCAATGTTCCAAACCGTGGTAGGGGCGGCGCCAACCCGATTGATGCCTGCAAGCTTGCCAAAATCATTGCTGCCGGCCACAATCAAGGAGGCCCAGAGCGTTGCGCAAAGCGAACATCCGGTAATCCACGCAACCCGGTTCAGCGCAGACGCGGCTGCCTCGAATGTCGGAGCGGCACAAGGCGCATTGCTTCCATCAATAAACCTGACCGCCTCGCTTAACGATACATTCGCGCCAGACACCGTGTCTTCCGGCAGCGGGACTGTCACGAGCAATCAGGGCCAATTGAAAGCTGCGGTCGGCATTAAGCTTACGGTTCCCCTGTTTCAGGGAGGCGGGGCAAGTTCTCGTGTCAGGCAAGCGCAAGATGTCCGGGATCAAAGACGCATTGAAGTTGAAGGGTCCCGCGCAAGGGTCCGCGCTGCTGTTGCGACAGCATGGGCGCAGTTGAAGGCCGCGAAAGCCAATGTTGCCGGTTTTGAGGCACGGGTGGCTTCAGGCGCAATTGCCCTCGACGGCGTTTTGGAAGAACGAAGCGTTGGACAGCGTACAACACTTGATGTGCTGAACGCCAATGATCAGTTGATAACAAGTCAAATTTTGCTCTTGGGCGCGCAGCGGGACCTGATTGTCGCCAGCTACGCAATGCTTTCATCCATGGGAAGGCTTTCAATCAAGAGGGTCTCCAGAAATATCTTGTGACGCGTTGGGTCTTGTCGGGCTTCAACCATTATTTCATGGCTCAGCGCATCGATTTGGCGGGTGAAGCGGGTCTTTCTCAAGGTTTGTGATGAAAGCGGTTTGGGAGCGTGCGCGCGCGCAGCAATTCAATGCCCGCCCGCCTGTGCATTGTTCGTCTGAGAGTCTTCAGCCGGTTGATCTGCCCTTCGGTTTTGCCGTCGCTCCAAATGGTAGTCATCGCATTGCAAACTGCGGCAATATCGCGTTTGATCGCGCGGGCACGCGCAACAGTTGGAGTTTTCTTCGTTGTCTTGCTCATAGCGCCTCCACTTTCTCAAAAGTTGGATCCTCCGGCGGTCCCGTTGGGGGCAGGGCAATTGCATATGGGATCACGAAACGCACCTCACGCGGCCCCGTCTATCCGGACAAGCGAAGCGCAGATCCGCAATTCAGAGCGCGGTCTGGAAAAGCGACCTGGATTCCAGGCGGCATCCTTCCCGCCCACACCATACACCAATCCAGACACACAGGATTGCGGGTTCCGCTGCGCGGCCCCGGAGAGACGGAGCCGCAGGCAATTCGAGCAAAATCCCATATGAGATCGCTCTGGGTGGGGCAAAATGTTCTTAAGCACTGGAAGCGCGGAAAATCGCATCAGTTGGCCGTTAAAGCCGAGTTTTCGGTCAGACATTTTGCCGGGAATCAGCGATAATCTGCCCATGCCCATCATCAATCTCGGCAAAACCAACCCGATCGAAGACGGCCGCCAGTCGCAGCGGGCGCTGGCCGTGCGGCACGGTGTGCAAAGGCTGTTTATCGACATGGGCCTCACGATGCTGCCCGAGGTGACACTGGTCAGTGGGCGGCGCGCCGACCTGATGGCGCTGACATCCAAAGGCGAGTTCTGGATCGTCGAGATCAAGTCGTCTATTCAGGACATGCAGGTGGACCGCAAGTGGCCCGAATATCGCACGTTTTGCGACCGGCTGTTCTTCGCCACGCTGCCGGACGTACCGGTGGACATTTTCCCGCAAGACTGCGGTTTCGTGATCTCTGACGGTTATTGCGCTGAGATGCTGCGCGAGGCCCCGCACCATCCGCTCGCCGCAGCTAGCCGCAAGGCTTTGCTGCTACGGTTTGCACGGTCAGGCGCCCAGCGCATGCTGGCAGCGGAGTTGGCAGGCGTTGACGTGGCGAGCCTTCCGGACGAGTAGAGCGTTTCCAGCAAAAGTGGGCACCGGTTCTGCGTCCGGAAACGCGCAGAGTTCAACGGTTACTTGCGCCCCGGATCCATCACGTCCCGCGCCGCCTTTTCCAAGATCGCCCGCACCCGCTCCGTCTCCGCATCCGTCCAGCCGCCGGGCTTTGACATGATTGCATGCCGCAAGGTCATCACCGCGTGCAGCACGCCATACGGCGCGGGCTCAGCTTCCTTGCCGCCCGCCATGACATCAATGCGCGACATCAGCGCTTTCACCTGATCGGAATTGGAGGCAAGAAACTGCCTCCCGGCAAGTGTGGCGGCATAGGATTTCTTTGCGCCGCCCGCATCCTCGGCCTCAATCAGTTCCTGCTCTTCCAGCAAAGTCAGCGTTGGATAAATCGCGCCGGCGCTTGGCGTATAGCTGCCGCCAAATTTGGCTTCGATGGTTCGGATAAGGTCATAGCCATGACTGGGCTTGTCGGCGATCAGCGCCAAAAGCAGCAGCCGCAGATCGCCCGGGCCGAACATGCGCCCCGGTTTGCCGCCGCCCAAACCCCCCGGACCGAATCCGCCAGGCCCGCCGCGCATCCATGGAGGTCCGCCAAAGCCCTTCTCTCCGCCAAAAGGTCCGCTTGGCTTGCGTGCCCAGCCCCATTTCGGGCCGCAGCCCTTGTCGTCGTCTTTCATCATCATGAACTCGTTGTGTTTCAAGCAAGATACCCTGCGCCAGCGGTCTGGCACAGGGCTGTTGTGCATTCGGATGACGAACGCTTATGCAGCGTCATCCCCAGTTTTGCTGCGCCCGGCCTGGAAGGCATCAAATGCGTCCTTATCGCGCTTGCGGCGCTGCTCGGCACGATGCTCGTCAAACGCTTGGCGCTCTTCTTCAAGCTCATTCAGCACCTTGGCGCGATGCTCGTCGAAGGCCACATTGCCGGACCGGCCCATGCCGCGTCCCCTGCCGCAGCCGTGCCGGCCATGCCCGCGAAAGCCTCCTCGACCGCCAAAACCTTCACCGGAATGATTGAAGCGGCGTTCGTTCCAGACGAAGTAAGCCAGCGCAGCCAGCCCGATCGGAGGAAAGACGAGGAGGCCGCCAACAACCGCCAAGGCCTTGAACGGATTGAAACCCGGGCGCTTTGCCCAGCCGAATGTATCGCC
>JANPGC010000332.1:0-32770 GCA_031423755.1 Phyllobacteriaceae bacterium
TCCTGATATGAGGTGGCGCAGAAAAAGCGCCGGCTCTTCCCTTCTCACTGCCCCTTGCGGGGAGAAGGTGGCGCGCAGCGCCGGATGAGGGGCAGCGCCAAGGGTGGTGAGTTCGCAACCATTGACTGGGAAGACCAAATGACCAAGTGGAAAGACGTCAAAAAAGTCGTTCTCGCCTATTCGGGCGGCCTCGACACATCCATCATCCTGAAATGGCTGCAAACCGAGCTTGGTGCCGAAGTGGTGACATTTACCGCTGATCTCGGTCAAGGCGGCGAGTTGGAACCGGCGCGCAAGAAGGCCGAGATGATGGGCATCAAGGACATCCGCGTCATGGATGTGCGCGAAGAGTTTGTCTCCGATTTCGTCTTCCCGATGTTCCGCGCCAACGCGCTTTATGAGGGCCTCTATCTTCTCGGCACCTCCATCGCCCGCCCGCTGATTTCCAAGCATCTCGTCGATATCGCCCGCGAGACCGGCGCTGACGCCGTAGCCCATGGCGCGACCGGCAAGGGCAATGATCAGGTGCGGTTTGAGCTGTCGGCCTATGCGCTGAACCCCGACATCAAGGTCATCGCGCCCTGGCGCGACTGGACCTTCAAATCCCGCACCGACCTCATCAATTTCGCCCGCGACCACCAGATCCCCGTGCCGCAGGACAAGCTGGGCGAATCGCCCTTCTCGGTCGATGCCAATCTCCTGCACTCGTCTTCCGAGGGCAAGGTTCTGGAAGATCCATGGCTCGAGCCGCCGGAATATGTCTACCAGCGCTCGGTCTCCCCGATGGACGCGCCGGACGCTGTCACCGAGATCGAGATCGAATTCAAACAGGGCGATCCGGTTGCCCTCAACGGCAAGAAGCTCTCGCCCGCCACCCTGTTTGCCGCGCTCAACGATCTTGGCCGCGACAATGGCATCGGCCGTCTCGACCTTGTCGAAAACCGCTTCGTCGGCATGAAGTCGCGCGGCGTCTACGAGACCCCGGGCGGCACCATCCTGATGCAGGCCCACCGCGCCATCGAATCCATCACCCTTGACCGCGGCGCCGCGCATCTCAAAGATGACATCATGCCGCGCTACGCCGAACTCATCTACAACGGCTTCTGGTACGCCCCGGAGCGCGAAATGCTTCAGGCCCTGATCGACAAGAGCCAGGAAGATGTCGAAGGCTCCGTGCGTCTCAAGCTCTACAAGGGCAACGTCATTGTCACTGGCCGCAAGTCGAAAAAGTCGCTCTATTCCGATGCGCTCGTCACGTTCGAGGATGACCGGGGCGCTTACGACCAGAAGGACGCTGCCGGCTTCATCCGCCTCAACGCGCTGCGCCTGCGCACGCTGGCGGCGCGAAAGCGCAACAGCTGAAGACTGCCATGCCGGCTGACGGACCGCCGCCCTACACTCCCGTAAAACGCCGGCTGGTGCTGTTCTTCCCCGGCTTCGAGCCGCTCGGTGCCGATGCCCATCGCGGCCGCTTCGCCCATGCCGCCGCCAAGACCGGCAAGGCATTCAACGTGGAGCTGTTGTGCTCGGAACTGTCAGATCGCCCATCCGGCCTGCCCGGCTTTTCGGTCGATGCATCAGGTGAAGACTGGTCAACACAAACCGATGTCGCCGTTTTTGACTGGTCAGCCATTCTTGAGACATTTGCCCGGCGTAATGTCCTGTCCAGATTGTTCGCAGGCATTGCCGGGCTGGTCACTCTCCTCGCCAACGGCACCCTGTTCAGCTATCTGCGAACAAGCTGGCGCTACGGCTTCTTCTACCTTTATCCATTCCTGCTGCTCGCCGCATGCGTCGCCATCGGTGCAGTTGCCGCAGCCGTAGCCGACAGTTTTGCCAGCTCCGCGTCGCTGCCGCTGGTCGTTGGCGCTCTGGCTGCCCTTGCAGCTCTTTGGTGGGCCGCCAGAAACACCCATCTCCTCTTGATGATGGACGATTGGCATTTCGCCGTCCGCCTCGCCCGTCAGGACCATCCAGCCATCGAGGCGGTCAAGGCAACATTTGCAAAACAGCTGGCCACCGAATGCGCAAGCGGTCAGCATGACGAAATACTGGTCATCGGCCATAGCCTCGGCTGCGTTTTTGCAGTCGATGCGTTGGCATCATTGAGCGCCCCCGTTGAACACCGCCCTTCCCTGATGACCGTCGGTTCCAGCCTTCTCAAGATTGCCCTTCAACCCAAAGCCGGGTGGCTGCGCCAATCGATCGCCACACTCCCAGCGGCAAACGTAAAATGGCTCGACATTCAGGCCTTGACCGATGTGATTTCATTCTACCGGTCCAGTCCCGCCGCATCCGCCGGCGTCACGTCCGGCCTCAGGCCGAACGTCCAGCGCATACACTTCAAGAACATGCTTTTGGAAAACTCCTATAGGCGCAACCGGAGGAATTTCTTCAAGACTCACCGCCAGTTTGTGCTGGGCGTCGAAAAGCGATACTTCTACTCGATGCACATCATTGCCTGCGGTCCCCTGCCGTTCGCCATCGTCTGGGCGGACGGGGGCATACCGGATCACGACAGGCTCATTGAAAACGGGTTTGCAGGCCGGAGGCCACGATGACAGCGCTCGCCGGAAAAATCGCCTGGGTCGTTCTCGTTTCAGCCTGGTATGCGATCCGCTACCCGTTCGAGCGCCGCGCCAAGCGCGCCCGCACCGAAGCCACCGCCCGCGATACAAGCGAATGGGTTCGCATGACCATCGCGTCAATCGGTCTCGGCGCGCTACCCATTCTATATTTGGCGTCGGGTTGGCCAAAATCAGCAAATTACACGGTGTCGTCCATCCAGTTTGCCGCAGGTATCGCCACAGCCGCGCTGGCGCTCATCCTTTTTCGAAAGACCCATGTTGCGCTGGGAAAATTCTGGTCGGTCTCGCTTGATATCCGTGATGGCCATCGCCTTGTCACAGAAGGCATCTACGCCAAGCTCCGCCACCCTATGTACACCGCCTTCTGGCTGATGGCGCTGGCGCAGGCCCTGCTTTTGCCCAACTTTATCGCTGGCCCTTCCGGCCTGATTGGTTTCGGCTTTCTTTTTTTCTCCCGCATCGGCCCGGAAGAAAAAATGATGGAAGCAAAATTCGGAACCGAATATACGCAGTATCGGAGCCGTACCGACCGCATCATCCCGGGCGTATGGTGATTGGTGCGCTGGTTCTGGTTAAGACCCTGAATTATTTGTGTTCTTTGCCTTGAAAGGTTGCTCTGGTGCAGTCCCGACCATTCTTTGCGGTCCTTGTTGCCGCCATGCTGGCGTTCTCGCCATCGCTGGCAGCCGGTGCGCCCAAACCCGCAGCAAGACCTGTGCCTGCGGTTCAGTCCGGCATGCCAACCAGACCTGATATCCCGGCGTTGGCCTGCGGTGAAAAATTCCGCGAGGTCGATCTCACGGCATCAGACATCAGGCCCGGTGACACCGCCTACATTGAGTTCCGCTCACGACTGTCTGCCGCCGTCCCGTCCGGCCACATGTACATGGTGTTTGGCCGGCTTGATCCTGACGGTGTCCCTGTAACACATCACATTGTCGGGCTTTTTCCCAAGGGCGCGATATTCGGCATATACGGCGGTGCCGTCGCTTGGGTGCCAGCCCATGTCAAGGCGTACGGCCAAGAATGTCTGGGCCTTGCAACACTCAATGCATGGCGTGTCTCCATGCCGGAAGATCAATACCAACAGCTTCTCGCCAAGGCCAATGCCACCCTCGCAAAACCGCCGCTGTGGAACATGTTCGGCTACAATTGCAATCATTTCGCCTCGGAGTTTGGCGACATACTCGGGCTTCAAAAGCCTTCCAACCCCTCGCTCCCTGCTTTTGCCTATCTGCCCGCCTATATGAAGGCCAATCCGGACCGCGCGAAAAAAACCTGAACACAGATTGACAATATGGACATGTCTGGTCGAACCTTTGGGCCATGAGTGGCCAACAGCAATTGGAAATCTCGGCAGAAAAGCTTGCCCGCATCAGCGCCCTGCCGCTCTGGCAAGGCGCGTTGTCCGTCCGGCCGCTGAAAGGCGGAATCTCGAACGAAAGTTGGCTCGTCGAAGATGACACGGCCACACGGGTCGTCCGCTTCGGCGAAGACTATCCGTTTCACCACGTTGACCGCGCCCATGAGGCGCTTGTCGCAGAGGCCGCGCATCAGGCAGGCTTTGCGCCCGAACTCATTCACGCTGAACCCGGCCTTATGGTCTCGCAATTCCTCAACGCCCGCACCTATGATGCGCAGGCGGTGCAGGACAATCTTTTACGCGTTGCCGGGCTTGTCCGCGATTTCCACCAGACCATGCCGCAGCATGTCAGCGGTTATGCCCGCCTGTTCTGGGTGTTTCACGTCATACGCGATTATGCCCGCACCCTGTCCGTAAAGGGCAGCCGCCATACGGCGCTTCTGCCAAGTCTTCTGGCCACCGCCACTGCGCTGGAGGCGGTCCAGATCCCGTTGCCATTGATCTTTGGCCACAATGACCTGCTGCCTGCCAATTTTCTGGAGGCGGACGGCCGCCTGTGGCTGATTGATTTTGAATATGCCGGCTTTTCCACCGCCATGTTCGACCTTGCCGGTCTTTCCTCCAACGCCGGTTTCAGTGATACCCAGTCTGCCAAGCTTTTGAAAACCTATTTTGGACAGTCACCCGACAAGCCCATGCTGAAGGCGTTCGAAGCCATGCAATGCGCGTCGCTGTTGCGCGAAGCCATGTGGAGCATGGTGTCGGAAATTCATCTGAGCGCGCCCGGCGTCGATTATGAAGCCTATACCGCCGCCCAACTCGCCGCATTTGACGTCAAGCTCGCCGCATACCAGTCCTGTTACGGAAAGATCGCCACATGACCCTGCCTGCACACGCCGCCATCATTGTCATTGGCGGCGGTATCATCGGCTGCTCAACAGCCTATCATCTGGCCAAGGACCACAAGGCCGACGTGATCTTGCTCGAGCAGGGCCAGCTCACCTCCGGCTCGACTTGGCATGCGGCAGGCCTTGTCGGCCAGTTGCGCTCCTCCGCCTCGATCACGAAAGTGCTGAAGTATTCGGTAGACCTCTACAAAAATCTCGAAGCCGAAACCGGCCTTGCCACTGGTTGGAAGATGTCGGGCTGCTTGCGTCTCGCCACCAATCCCGACCGCTGGACAGAATACAAGCGCCTCGCCACCACCGCCCGTTCCTTCGGCATGGAAATGCACCTTCTCACACCTGCCGAAGTCAAGAAAATGTGGCCACTTATGGAAACCTCCGATCTGGTCGGAGCATCGTTCCTGCCAACTGACGGGCAGGCAAGCCCGTCCGACATCACCCAGTCGCTCGCCAAGGGCGCGCGCATGCACGGCGCAAAGCTCTTCGAGAATGTCCGCGTCACTGGCTTCGAAATGGATGGCAACCGCATCAAGGCTGTGTTGACAGATCAAGGCCGCATCGAATGCGAAAAGGTGGTCAATTGCGGCGGTCAATGGGCGCGGCAGATCGGCGTGATGGCAGGCATCAATATCCCTCTGCAGCCCGTCAAACATCAATACATCATTACGGAGAAGATCGAGGGCCTGTCGCCGGACAGCGCCACCATCCGCGATCCGGACCGGCGCACCTATTTCAAGGAAGAGGTCGGCGGTCTGGTGATGGGCGGCTATGAGCCAAACCCTCAAGCCTGGGTCAAGGACGACGTGCCGTCTGACTGGCAGTTCCGCCTGTTTGACGATGATTGGGATCACTTCGAGCAGCACATGGTCCAGGCCATTACCCGCGTTCCGGCGCTGGAAACAGTCGGCATCAAGCAGATGATCAACGGACCCGAGAGCTTCACGCCTGACGGCAACTTCATTCTCGGCCCCGCGCGCGAATGCGCCAACATGTATGTCGGGGCGGGGTTCAATGCTTTCGGCATTGCATCAGGCGGCGGCGCAGGCTGGGCACTGGGAGAATGGGTCATGCGCGATGAAGCGCCGCTCGATTTATGGTCCGTCGACATCCGCCGCTTCTCAAGTCTGCACTCAGATCGTGACTGGGTTTGCGAGCGCACGGAGGAAGCCTACGGCAAGCACTACACCATCGGCTTTCCGCACGAAGAATACGAAAGCGGCCGCCCGCGCATTGTTTCTCCGCTTTATGAGCGGTTAAGAAGCCACCGCGCCGTCTTCGGCTCCAAACTCGGCTGGGAACGGCCAAACTGGTTCGCGCCAGAGGCGATTGAGCCTAGGGACGTCTATTCAATGGGCCGCCAAAACTGGTTCGAGCCCGTCGGCAATGAACACCATCACGTGCGCGACAATGTCGGCTTGTTCGACCAGTCGTCCTTCGCCAAATACGAGATGCGTGGCCCGGATGCCGCTGCGATCCTTGACCGGATTTGCGCCAACGACATGTCGCGCCCGGCTGGCCGTCTGACCTACACACAACTCCTCAACACACGCGGCGGCATCGAATGCGACCTCACCGTCGCTCGCCTTGCCGATGATCACTTCTACATCGTTACCGGCACCGGCTTCCGCACGCATGACTTCGCATGGATCGCTGACCATATGCCCAATGGCGCCAACGCCTCGCTAAGCGACATAACCGAGGAATTTGGCACGCTTTCGCTGATGGGTCCCAAGGCCCGCGAGGTCCTCAGTCAAGTTACTGACTCAGATGTTTCAAACGGGACCTTCCCCTTCGGTCATGTTCAAACCATTGAGATTGCAGGCCTTCCTGTCCGCGCCCTGCGTGTCACCTATGTTGGCGAACTCGGCTGGGAACTGCATGTCCCAATCCACGGCATTGGCAAAGTGTTCGACGCATTGATCGAAAAGGGCGAAGACCAGTTGATCCGGCCAATCGGCTACCGCGCGCTTGAATCCCTGCGGCTGGAAAAAGGTTACCGCGCGTGGGGTTCGGACATAACGCCAAATGATTCGCCGTTTGAAGCTGGCCTCGGCTGGGCTGTGAAGCTCAAGTCCGGCCGCGATTTTATCGGGCGCAGTGCGTGCGTGGAGGTTGCATCAAGGCCACTCGTGAAACAATTTGTTGGCTTCGTCACCGATAACTCCGCAACCGTTCTGCTCGGTCGCGAAACCATCCTGCGCAACGGCGAATTCATCGGCTATCTCACCTCTGGCGGCTACGGTTACACAATCGGCAAACCCGTTGGCTATGGCTACGTCCGCAACCCGTCAGGCGTGACAGGTGAATGGCTGGCGTCCGGCGCATATGAACTGGTTGTCGCCAATGAAACTGTCAAGGCAAGCCTCGTGCTGGAACCGCTGGTGGATCCAAAAATGCTCAAGATCAAGGCCTGAATGGTTCCCCTATCAGAACCCCTCGTGATAGAGCCAATCCATGGCGAAACTGAAAGCACATGAGGTCGATGCATTCCTGGCGAAATTCGCGCCGGGCTACAGGATCTTTCTCATCTATGGGCCGGACCGCGGCCTCGTCTCGGAACGGGCGCGGATCGTTGCCGCCGGCACCAAGGTTCCGCTCGACGATCCCTTTGCCGTCATCAAACTCGATGCATCCGCCATCAACAGCGACCCCGCCCGCCTTGCCGACGAAGTCCTCACCGTCTCGATGTTTGGCGGTGATCGGCTCGTCTGGGTTAAGGATGCCGGCAATGAGAAGGGGTTTGTCGAAGCCCTGAAGGCGCTGGCTGGTCAAACCCTCGATTCGGTCACCGTCATCATCGAGGCTGACGATTTGAAGCCATCCTCGTCACTGCGCTCACTGTGTGAAAACGCGCAGACCATCATGGCGCTGCCCTGCTATGCCGATGACGCCCGCGCAATTGACCGGCTGATCGATACCGAGCGGGCGAGTTCAAGGTTGACGATCAGTCTTGAGGCGAGAGCCTTGCTCAAAAACAATCTTGGCGGCGACCGGCTGGCTTCGAAAGGTGAAATTGAAAAACTTATTCTCTATTGCATGGGTCAAGGCCGCATTGAAGTCTCGGACGTCGAAGCCGCGATTGGCGATGTATCCATGTCGACGATGGACGAACTGATCGACGCCATGCTTGCCGGCGACCCGATTAAGCTGGATGAGGCCTTTTCGCGTATCAACGAGCGCGGAACGACGGTACAGTCGATCCTGTCCATCGTCACTCGCCAAATATCTGGCCTGATGGACCAGCGCTCTGGCATGGATCGCGATGGCAAAACCGCCGCCGCCGCCGTCGCTTCGGCTCGACCGCCGGTGTTTTTCACCAGAAAACCACTGGTCGAGCGCATTCTGGGATCGACAACGACGACTGTCTTCCTGCGTTATCTTGAGCGCATTCAGGCGACAGTGCTTGAAAGCCGCAAGAATGCCGACCTCGGAACGGCGATTTGCCATCGCACGCTGCTGTCAATCGCGCTGGAACAGGCGAGGGGGCACCAAGGCCAGCGGCGCTGATCACGGGCTCACCACGAAGGGGAACCCGAGCTAGCCCAAACTTGCAACTAAGAGCCTGACTCAAATTTCAGTTTGATGAGTCAAATGGAGTGATTTTCGAGAAACATGGGGCCCGCCAGTCACTTGGGACTTAAGGGCGGGAACGAATAGGCCGAGCGAACTCCGGGGTCCCCGCCAGCGGCTTGCCGCTTAAGGGTGGGGCAAAAAGTTCATGAGCACCGGAAGCGCAGAAAATTGCATCAGTTGGCCATCAAAGTGGTTTTTCAGTCAGCCTCATCAGTCCCGCTGCAAACGGCGGCAGATGTCGTCCAACTGCTCGAGCGATTTGTAGCGGATGACAATCGTTCCGGCTTGGCTCTTGTGGTCTATCTCAACTGTCATGCCAGTGGTGTCTGAGAGCAATTTTTCAAGCGCGCGCGTATCGGCATCCTTTTCCAAGTGCCTCTCGGTTTTTTCTTTAGCCGACTTCGGATTGAGCAATTGCTGCGAAAGCACCTCGGACTGGCGGACAGAAAGTCCTTCTTTTACAATGCGTTGCGCCAACTGCTCCGGATTGTTTGCCGTCACCAGCGTGCGTGCATGCCCGGCCGACAACAGGCCCGATAGCAGCATGACGCGCACGCTGTCCGGCAATTTCAACAGGCGCAGCGAGTTGGCGACATGGCTGCGGCTTTTGCCGATCACCGAGCCAAGATCGGCCTGCGTATACTCATGCTCATCTATCAACTGTTGATACCCAAGCGCTTCTTCGACCGGGTTGAGGTCGGACCGCTGAACATTTTCAACAATCGCAATTTCCAGCGCTTGGCGGTCATCCACCTCACGGATCACCACCGGCACTTCGTTGAGGCCCGCCCGCTGCGCAGCGCGCCAGCGGCGCTCGCCTGCGATGATTTCATAGCGGCCCGGGTTGGCAGGCTCAGGACGAACGACTATCGGCTGCACCAGCCCGTGCGTGCGGATGGATTGCACCAGATCTTCCAGCAAATCCTCTGCAAAGTCCCGCCTTGGATTGCGCGGATTGCGGCTGATAAGCTCAATCGGCACCCTTCGATCGGCCGATACAGGGGCCAGCGGCGCAGATGGCGTTGCATCCATGTCGCCGATGAGCTGAGCCAGGCCACGGCCTAGGCGTTTTCTTGAGGGATCATCGTTCATCTAATCGCCCTGTTGCTCTGGACAAATTTGTTTCGAATATGAATCGTTCAAGCCGCGCGCAGGTGCCGCTCACGTTGAATGACTTCGGAGGCAAGCTGCAGGTAGGCCTGGCTCCCGGAGCATTTCAAATCGTAAAGGATCGCCGGCTTGCCGTGTGACGGCGCCTCGGAAATGCGCACATTGCGTGGGATGATGGTCCGGTACACCTTGTCGCCCATGTAGGCGCGAACATCGTCAACCACTTGATTTGCAAGGTTATTCCTGCCGTCATACATTGTCATGACGATGCCCTGTATGCTCAAACCCGGATTAAGCGACTGGCGCACCTGCTCCACCGTCTGCAACAGCTGGCTTAAGCCTTCGAGCGCAAAAAATTCGCACTGCAGCGGCACCTGAACCGAATCTGCAGCAGCCATGGCGTTCAGAGTCAGCAAATTGAGCGAAGGCGGGCAGTCAATGATCACATAGCTGACGCCGCCGGTGTCACCCTGACGCAGCGCCTTTCGCAACTTGTGCGCCCTATCCGCCATGCCCGCAATTTCCATCTCAACGCCCAGCAGGTCCAAAGTCGAAGGGACCACCCCAAGATTGGGCACAGCCGTTTCAACCGTAGCCTCCGCCACGCTCGCTTGTCCCATGATCACGTCATAAGAAGAGATTTCACGGTTGCGCCGATCAATGCCAAGTCCTGTGGAGGCATTGCCCTGTGGATCAACATCCAGAATGAGCACATGTTCGCCAATCGCGGCCAAAGCAGTTGCCAGATTGATTGCGGTCGTCGTTTTGCCAACCCCGCCCTTCTGGTTTGCAATGGTGATAATTCGCGGTGTCACCGGCATATCAACTTTCCTGTGCCGCCACTATTTCGAGCGGTATTGGTGCGCAATTCGAGCGTATTTCGAGAATGGCAGATTCGGCGTCAGCCACACTTTTATGCTCTATCAGATGAAACAGCCTTTCGCCACGCGCCACCTTGATTTCCTCACGGAATTCACGTCCCTTATGAAAAAGTGCAACTGCACCTGCGTCTAACCATGGCTTGGAAAGCTGCAGCAGCGTAGAGAGGCTGGCCAAGGCACGTGCAGTGACCACGTTCACTCTTGGTATAACCCGGTCAGCATCCTCAATGCGGATCTGATGCACACGGCCAGCGGCACCCGTCTCCAGCAGCGCGTTTCTCAGGAAGGCCGCCTTTTTCCCATTGCTTTCAATAAGATGCACCATACCTTCCGGGGATTGCCGCATCAATATCGCAGATACAAGTCCCGGCAGTCCGCCCCCGGAACCAAGGTCAATCCAAACGCCTGATGGCCGCACAATTGCAGCCAGCTGCGCGCTATCAATGACGTGGCGCTGCCAGAAATTGCTCAGGGTTGACGGCGCCGCCAGGTTGAATGCTTTTGACCACTTCAGAAACAGCAGTTCATACGCGATGAGCCTATCAAACGTTTCACGTGAAACGTCGGGAATAACGGCCTTCAACTGTTGGAATTTGACGTCGCTCATGGTTCAAGCAACACTTCTACCGAAATTTTCCAACCGTCTCAATTCCATAATCATGATTGCCAAGGCAGCGGGAGTCATGCCATCAATTCTTTGAGCCTCCGCGATGCTGCGCGGCTTCCGCGTCAATAATTTCTGCCGAAGTTCATTGGAAAGTCCTGAGACGACTGAGAAATCCACAAAATCCGGTATTGACAGCCCCTCTTCCCGACGGATTGTTACGATATCCGCGCGCTGACGATCCAGGTAGACTGAATATTGCGCTTCAATTTCGATCAACTCAGCTATTTTGCCGTCAATCTCGTTCATCTGCGGCCAAATCCGAGCCAGACGTCCAAAATCAATTCCTGAATGGCTCAACAACTCATAAGCAGAGCGGCGAATGCCATCATGATTTATATGCAAATCATACTTCGACGCCTCTTGCGGTGTCAGCTGCAGCGCGTTCAGCAACACTCTTGCCTGATCAAGTGACGCGAGCTGCTTCTCAAGTCGCGAGCGGCGCTCAACACTCACAATGCCAAGCTCTATCGCCCTCGGCGTCAACCTCTGATCAGCATTGTCAGCACGTAAAGAAAGCCTGAACTCGGCGCGAGAGGTAAACATACGGTAAGGTTCGGTAACACCTTTAGATGTCAAATCATCCACCATCACGCCAATATAGGAGTCCGTGCGGCTGAACTCGACCATCGCACTGCCGGCAGCACGCCGTGCAGCATTCAGACCCGCGAGCAACCCCTGCGCTGCAGCCTCCTCATAACCGGTGGTGCCGTTTATCTGCCCCGCCATAAACAAGCCTGGCAATCTTCTGGATTCCAGCGTGGGAAGCAATTCCCGCGGATCAACGTGATCATACTCTATGGCATAACCCGGTTTGAGCATAACAGCCTGCTCAAGTCCCGGAATTGTTTTGTAAAATTCTGTCTGCACATCTTCCGGAAGAGATGTGGACATACCATTGGGGTAGATCGTATCGTCATCCAGCCCTTCGGGTTCGAGAAATATCTGGTGTCCGTCGCGATCCCCGAATTTGACAATTTTATCCTCAATAGACGGGCAATAACGGGGACCAACACCCTCAATCGCTCCGGAGTAGAGAGCTGAGCGATGCAAATTGTCCCTGATCACCTTATGAGACGCCAACGTTGTCCGCGTAATTCCGCAGTCAACCTGCCTGTTGACAGCGGTATCTGTCATAAGTGAGAAAAACGAAGGAACCTCGTCTGCACTCTGCGATTCCAGTCGATTCCAATTAATTGTTCTTCCGTCCAAGCGAGCAGGGGTCCCAGTCTTGAGGCGTCCAAGCTTAAATCCAAACAACTCCAAAGTCTTGCTCAAACCCAAAGAAGGACCTTCGCCAACACGGCCTGCGGCGATGCGCACATCGCCGATATGGATCAAACCGCGTAGAAATGTGCCCGTGGTAAGCACCGCAGCGCCACAATCGATCTCCCTGCCGTCAGTCAGAACAACACCGCAAACGACCCCATCCCTAAAACGTAGGTCACCGACATCTCCCTCCACCACATCAAGATCCGGTTGATCTTTAACAAATCGCTGGACAGCAGAACTATAGAGCTTCCTGTCCGCCTGTGTGCGCGGGCCACGAACGGCTGGTCCCTTACGGCGATTCAACAAACGAAATTGTATTCCGGCCATATCGGCTGCACGGCCCATTATGCCATCCAACGCATCAATCTCACGCACCAAGTGGCCTTTACCCAAACCACCAATAGCAGGATTGCAGGACATCATCCCGATTGTGGCAAAGCTGTGCGTCACCAAAGCAGTGCGTGCGCCAGACCTTGCGGAAGCCGACGCCGCCTCGGTGCCCGCATGACCACCTCCGATAATAACAACGTCGTACTTCATCCTATAGTCCCGATTTCAAACTCCTGTCCAATGAGGGAACACCAATCAAGTGTCAAGCCGCCCAGCGTTTCACGTGAAACACCGATTCCAAAAGCGGGGCGCGCATTCCATCCATCCACCCAGCAAGGTTTCACGTGAATCACTTACCGATACAAAATTTTGAAAATATCACGCCCAACAACTCTTCTACTTCAACCCGGCCAGTCAGTCTGCCGACCAGATCCGATGCCAAACGCAGGTGTTCCGCGACCAAATCAAGCGGAAGACCAGAATACAATGCAGACGCGATCTCGTCGACGGACTTGCCAAGCAATGCACATTGGCGATCCTGCACTGCAAACAATTCTGTACCGGCGCTGCTGTATGACGCTCGTTCAGCGATTTCGGTCAGCAGTTCCGAAATACCCTGACCAGTGGAGCCAGACACGAGCAGGTCGTAGCCGTGGACTTCTGCCGTTAGACAATCCACCTTGTTGCCCACTCTGAGGAAAGGCACATTCATATCTGGCATCACAATTGGCACTGGCCGCGCTGCGTCCTCAACCCATAATACCAAATCAGACGCGGCTGCCCTTCCGCGAGCCCGGTCAATCCCGATCGCTTCCACCACGCCGGCGTTGTCGCGAAGACCCGCTGTATCTGTCACAATCACAAGATATCCTGCAAGATCCAGCCGGACATCAATCAAATCTCTTGTGGTTCCCGGCTCATCACTCGCTATCGCTGCTTCGCGGCCGGCCAGTGCATTGAGCAACGTCGACTTTCCGGAGTTGGGGGCACCCAGAATGACAACATTGAAACCATCGCGAATGATCTCAGACTGCCGGTAGCCGCCAAGATGGAGTCGGATCTCCCCAGCCAGATCACCCAAGAGACCTTGAATGCTGGCCAGCGCCCGCTCACCGACATCATCCTCATCAGAGAAGTCAATCGCCGCTTCTACCATTGAGCGGCAATGAACCAATCGTGCACGCCAACCATCGTAAAGAGACCTGAGGACTCCATCAGATTGCATCAGTGCCAATTTGCGCTGCGCTTCAGTCTCAGCGGCAATAAGATCCCCAACGCCTTCAGCTTGCGTCAGATCAAGTTTACCGTTCAAGAATGCGCGGCGTGTGAATTCGCCTGGCTCGGCATGACGAACGGTTTCCAACGAAGCGAGCACAGCTGACAGCGCGCGAACCACAGCCCGGCCTCCGTGCACATGACACTCGCCGCAGTCTTCCCCCGTAAAGCTCCTTGGTCCGGCAAAAAAGACAGCCAAGCCACGATCAATGACGTGACCCGACAAGTCACGAAAAGAGCCATAGGCCATCTCTTTGTGATCTGGAACACTACCGAATATCGTTTCGAGAACGAATCGAACCCTTGGGCCCGACAGCCTGATGACAGCAACGCCAGCCGGAAGCCGCCCGCTCGACAGGGCGAATATCGTCTCCAGTTCAACCATGGAGCAGTTCACATCCAGCTAATTGGTTAACAAACTCTTGACGTTGGATCGATTATTTCGAATCCGAATCGATCATGTGTTCATCGAGTCGAAAAATTCACCGTTGGTCTTTGTCTGTTTCAGCTTGTCGATCAAGAACTCAATCGCATCCGTGGTGCCCATAGGCGCAAGAATACGCCGCAGCACGTAGATCTTCTGCAGTTCTTGCCGCGGCACAAGCAGATCCTCCTTGCGCGTACCGGATTTGAGAATGTCCATTGACGGGAAGATGCGCTTGTCTGCAACCTTACGGTCAAGCACGATTTCCGAATTGCCGGTGCCCTTGAACTCTTCAAAGATCACTTCGTCCATGCGGCTGCCGGTATCGATCAACGCCGTGGCAATGATTGTCAGCGACCCGCCTTCTTCGATATTGCGGGCAGCGCCAAAGAAGCGCTTCGGCCGTTGCAAAGCGTTTGCATCAACACCGCCTGTCAGCACCTTGCCAGATGAGGGCACAACCGTATTGTAGGCGCGGCCAAGCCGCGTGATCGAGTCCAGCAGGATGACCACGTCACGGCCATGCTCAACCAAACGCTTGGCTTTTTCGATAACCATTTCAGCCACTTGCACGTGGCGCTGCGCCGGCTCGTCAAATGTTGACGACACGACTTCGCCCTTCACCGACCGCTGCATGTCGGTCACTTCCTCGGGCCGCTCGTCAATCAACAGAACGATCAAATAGCATTCTGGATGGTTCGCCGTGATGGAATGGGCAATATTCTGCAACAGCACCGTTTTGCCGGTGCGTGGCGGCGCGACGATCAGCCCGCGTTGGCCCTTTCCGAGCGGCGCAACAAGATCAATGACGCGGGCAGACTGGTCCTTGATCAACGGATTTTCGATTTCCATCTTGAACCGCTCATTGGGATAAAGCGGTGTCAGATTGTCGAAATGAGTCTTGTGCTTGATCTTCTCCGGATCTTCAAAATTGATCGTGTTGACCTTGAGCAGCGCAAAGTAGCGCTCGCCTTCCTTTGGACCGCGGATCGGGCCTTCGACCGTATCACCCGTCTTCAACGAGAACCGGCGGATTTGCGAGGGTGAAATGTAAATATCGTCCGGTCCGGGAAGATAGTTCACCTGCGCCGAACGCAGGAATCCAAACCCGTCCTGCAAAAGTTCAACCACACCCTCGCCGATAATCTCGACTTCCTGCGCAGCCAGTTTCTTCAATATCGCGAAAATAAGCTCTTGCTTGCGCATCGTGCTTGCATTTTCAACCTCCAGTGATTCGGCAAAAGCCAACAAGTCGGTCGGTGTCTTGTTCTTGAGCTCCTGGAGTTTCATTTCCTGCATAGTGGCAAACCTTAGGTCTGAATGAGATGGAAGCCCGGCATTTCCGCATGCGACGACCCGGGGAGGGCCATGACTGACTGAAGGGGATGCGAAACGAGCGAAGAAGGGAAAAGTCTCTTAGCGCCAGAGCCAAGTTGGGGCAAGCTGAATCATCAAACGAAATAACGGCATCAAAATGGCTTGAGAATAACCAGGATGACGATGATGATCATCAATACCGTCGGCACTTCATTCATCATGCGCCAGTGACGTGCGCTCTTGCTGTTCCGGTCAGCGGCAAACTCCCGCACCGCCTTGGATAAATATCCGTGAAACGCTGACAGCGCCAAAACTGCCAGCAGTTTCAGATGCAGCCAGCCTCCGGAAAACCTGAAGCCAGACCAGGCTAGCCACAGCCCGAACACCCACGCCAACGTCATCGCCGGATTGATGATCACCCGCAGCAGCCGACGCTCCATCACTTTGAAGAGTTCAGACGTCTCAGAACCAATGGCCAAGTCAGCATGATAGACAAACAGCCGCGGCAGATAGAGCATTCCCGCCATCCAGGCGATAATGGAGACGACATGCAGCGCCTTGATCCAGAGGTAGAGCTCTTCAGGCTCCAGCCAGAACAAGGCGCCTGCAAGCGCGGCAAAAATCAGCAGCGCCGCCGCCGCGCGCTTCGCCGCTGTCTTGCCATCGCTCTTTTCAGCCCCCTCCATAAATCAGCCCTTGCGCACCAGTTCGACCAACCGCTCCACATGTGCCAGCGGCGCATCGGGCGTGATGCCGTGGCCGAGATTGAAGATTAGCGGACCTTTGCCCAAGACACGCAAGACCGAAGCCACGCCCCCGTCCAGCACCTTTCCGCCTGCCACCACACGCAACGGATCGAGGTTTCCCTGAACAGGCCCTGATGATTGCAGCTCCTGCGCAAACCAGTCAGGCATGGCCCAGTCGAGACCGAGCGCCGTAACACCTGTTGCCGCGCTGTAACCGCGCATCATGGCTCCTGCACCCTTGGGAAAGCCAATGATCTTCGCATCCGGATGAACAGTGCGCACCCTGTCCACCATCCGCTTCACAGGCTGGACACACGCGCGGCGGAACATGGCTTCATCAAGCACCCCAGACCAGGAATCAAATATCTGAACGGCATCCACACCGGCATCCAATTGCCGGATGAGATAATCTGCCGACCAATCCGCCAGCAACTCGAGCAGCGCGTCAAACGCTTCAGAATGACGGTATGCAAACAGCCGGGCAGGGGCCTGGTCCGGCGTGCCCTTGCCGGCAATCATGTAGGTCGCGACAGTCCACGGCGCCCCGCAGAACCCGAGCAGCGCGGTTTGACTGCTCAGCTTCGACTTCACCTGACGCACAGTCTGATACACAGTCTCCAGATTCACGTGAAACAGCGAGGGATCAATTCCAGCAATTTCATTCGCCTCAATCGGCGTCATCAGCGGCCCGTGGCCTTCTGAAAAACGAAGCTCCCGCCCCAGCGCATGCGGAACCACCAGAATGTCCGAAAAGAGGATTGCCGCATCAAAACCAAACCGGCGGATCGGTTGCAGCGTCACTTCACTGGCAAAATCCGGATTGTAGCAAAGATCAAGAAAGCTCCCGGCCTTTTTCCGCAGCTCGCGATACTCCGGAAGATAGCGCCCGGCCTGCCGCATCATCCACAGCGGAGGCGGATAGACTGCCTCGCCACCAAGCACTTTCATGATCGGATTCTGTTCAGCCATGCCGTTATCCCGGATCCTTCTTAAAATCCTGATTAAAGGATTTCTGTTCTTATGATTCTTAGAGTCTGTTGCTATCGGGGATAGCCGTCTTTGCTGCAATTGTCCAAATTGCCGCCATCAGCTCCGCAAAGCGAACAAATCCATGCATGAAACCCTTCCCATGTGGATAAAAGGATTCCGTATGCAAAATCAGTGGTTTGAAAACAACAATCACCACCAGAATCTGTGAATGAGTTCCACACAACCCAAGGGCAAATCTTGGCCGCTGCGATTGTCCACAAGCAAACGCGAACCTTTCCGCCATGCTGCTGCCTGTGGAAAAATCAGACGCCTGTCCCGCCTCAGACTTGACCTGCCCCCGCTACCACCACCTTATCCACAGCCATGCACAGCCCCTCCCGCCACCACTCAAGGTCAAGCCAACCGGCTGGGTCGTGGTAATTTTAGCTTGCGGACCAGACAGACTTTGCCGATGGATGACCCATGACCGATTTGATCCTTGCTTCCAGAAGCCAGTTCCGTGCGATGCTGCTCGCCAATGCAGGCGTGCCTTTCACAGCCGAAAACGCGCAGATCGATGAGCGCGCAATTGAACAGCCGCTATTTGCCTCAGGCACGTCGCCATCAACAATCGCGCTGGAACTCGCCAAAGCCAAGGCTTTGGATGTCTCGGCGCGCCACCACCATGCGCTAGTGCTGGGTTCCGATCAGACGCTGTCGCTTGACGGAACACTGTTTCACAAACCCGATGGGATCAACGGAGCAAAGCGCCATTTGCAGGCCCTGTCAGCCAAGACGCACCAGCTGAACAGCGGTGTGGCCTTGGCGCTGAACGGCACAATCGTGTGGGAACATCTGTCCATCGCGCGCCTCACCATGCGCAAACTGTCGGATGAATTCATCGACCGGCATTTGCGGCGCGTCGGCGAGCGGGTGCTTTCCTCTGTCGGCGCCTATCAGTATGAGGGTGAGGGCGTGCAACTTTTCCAAGCAATTGACGGTGACTATTTCACTATTGTCGGCCTGCCTCTTTTGCCTGTCCTCAACGAGCTGCGCGAGCGGGGTGTCATTGATGGCTGACATCAAGCACGCCTTTGTCTGCGGCCATCCAATCAGCCATTCCAGATCACCAATGATCCATGGCCACTGGTTGAAGACTTATGGAATATCTGGAGACTACAAAGCCGTGGATGTCGCGCCAGAGGATTTCAACGCCTTTGTGTCAAACATCAGGTCCGGGCGTTTCGTCGGTGGCAACGTTACCATCCCGCACAAGGAAGCCGCCTTCGCAACGGCTGATTCACGTGAAACCGTCGCAGATATTATCGGAGCGGCCAACACACTCTGGCTGGAAGACGGTAAGCTCTGCGCCACAAACACCGACGCCTACGGCTTTGCGGCAAATCTCGATGAACAGGCGTCGGGCTGGGATGCCTGCAAAACCGCACTGGTTATAGGCGCGGGCGGCGCGAGCCGCGCGATCATCCACGCGCTGATTGAGCGCGGGTTTCAAACCATCCATGTGGCAAACCGGACCGAGGGCCGCGCCAAGGAATTGGCTGACCGCTTCGGCACGAAAGTGCGGCCTCATCCGTTTGCCGCGTTGAACGAGCTCGCCGTTGACGCCGGGCTGCTGGTCAACACGACGTCGCTCGGCATGAAGGGCGAGGGGGCGATACCGCTCGATATGGCCAAGGTCCAAAGCGGCGCGCTGGTCAGCGACATCGTTTATGTCCCGCTCATCACCCCTTTTCTTGCCGACGCCAAGGCGCACGGGCTCAAGATTGCCGACGGCCTTGGCATGCTGTTGCATCAGGCAGCGCCCGGATTTGAGAAATGGTTTGGCGTGCGCCCACAAGTGACCACGGAACTTCGCGCAATGATCATCACCGAGATGGACCGCGCCAAATGATTGTGCTCGGGCTGACCGGCTCCATCGGCATGGGCAAATCGACAACGTTGGCGATGTTCGCAGACGAAGGCGTGCCCGTCTATTCCGCTGACGCCGCTGTGCATGAACTATACGAGGGTGAAGCGGCTGCGATGATCGAGGCGGCATTTCCCGGAACCATGGTTAAAGGCAAGGTGGACCGCGACAGGCTCTCCAAAGCCGTTCTCGGCAAGCCGGAAAAGCTCAAGCGTCTCGAGGCACTGGTCCACCCGCTGGTACGCCAAAAGGAAATGGACTTTGTCGAACAGGCCCGCAAATCGGGTGCGCCGCTTGCTGTGGTTGATATACCGCTGCTTTATGAAACCGGCGGCGCGGACAGGGTCGACAAGGTCGTTGTCGTTACCGCAGATCCGCAAATCCAGCGGGCGCGTGTTCTATCCCGACCCGGTATGACTGTGCAAAAGCTCGAGGCAATCCTTGCCCGACAACTGCCGGATGCTGACAAGCGGGCGCTGGCGCACTACATCATTGACACAGGCCAAGGTCTGGACGCCGCGCGGCAATCCGTGCGCGCTATCATAAAATCCATTGATGAAAGCCGTAACCATGCGTGAGATCATTTTTGATACCGAAACGACAGGCCTCGACAAGAATGATGACCGGGTGATTGAAATCGGGGCTGTTGAGCTGGTCAACCGCTTTGCTACCGGCCGGACTTTCCACGTCTACATCAATCCGCAAGGCCGCGTCATTCATCCCGATGCCCAGCGGGTACACGGAATTTCCGCGAGCGATCTCTCTGACAAGCCGAACTTCGCTGCCATTGCCGACCAGTTCTGCGAATTCATCGAGGGCGCAAAACTTGTTGCCCATAACGCCAGTTTTGATACGGAATTCATCAACGCCGAATTTGCAAGGCTCAGCCTGCCTCCCGTGACCAACGACCGTGTGATCGACACGCTGCAACTGGCGCGCCGCAAGCATCCGATGGGTCCGAACAGTCTCGATGCGCTGTGCAGGCGCTACGGCATCGACAACAGCCACCGGACGCTGCACGGTGCGCTGCTCGATGCGGAATTGTTGGCAGAAGTCTATCTGGAGCTGAACGGTGGCAAGCAGGCAGCGCTTGGCCTTGTGACGATTGAGACCAACGCGACCGGTACGCGCCGCACAGAATCCGAAGTGATTATCGTCGGAACCCGTCCAGAGCCATTGCCGGCGCGCTTGAACGAAAATGAACGCATTGCGCACGAAGCTTTGGTCAGGAAGCTCGGTGACCAAGCCATTTGGCGCAAAATCTCGGGATACACAGCATAAGAAAATGGCCCGCGAGTGTGACACCGGCGAGCCATTCAAACTTCAAATATGACAAAGCACAGAGTCTGACTCTCAGCTCGCCTGAACCTTGGCTTTTGCCTGCTCTTCAGCAAGACGCTTCTGGAACATGCCGCCAAAGTCGATCGGATCAATCATCAGGGGCGGAAAGCCACCGTTGCGGGTCGCTTCGGCAATGATCTGACGGGCAAACGGGAACAGCAGGCGCGGGCATTCGATGAACAGCAGCGGCAGCATGTGTTCTTGCGGAAATCCGGTAATCCGGAACACGCCGCCATAAACCAGTTCGGATGCAAAAAGCGTGTCCTTGCCGTCAGTTGCCTTGGCGTCGAGTGTCAGCACGACGTCGAAGTCGGTTTCAGAAAGCGGGTTGGCGTTGACATTGACATTGATGTTGATGTTGGGGGCCTTGTCACGCGGGCGCAGTGTTAGCGGCGCGCCGGGGCTTTCGAAAGAAAGATCCTTCACATATTGCGCGAGTACGTTGAGCGAAGGCGCTGCGCCATTGCCGGGCTTGTCTTCGGTGGCCATCTGAAAATTCCTCATGTCCGGCTGCAACTTGACGGCAGCCCGTTAAAATCCGGAGCGGTCGCTAGCATGAAGCGCGCAGAGTGGCAAGAATCTGTCCTTGCTCAACTCTTGTCCCTTGGAAGTCGCCATGGAGAAGACAAATCGGATGAAGATTTCGCCTCGGAATCAGTTCGCCGATAGTCTGCCGGATCAAGATCAACCACATCCGGCCGCATGTTTGCGCCGGAACGCACAATCGTGACCCTTTTACCGATTGCAGAACGGATCAATGCCCGCACCGGCGGCAAAAACAGCAGAATGCCGATTATGTCGCTGACAAAGCCGGGAATGATGAGAAACATGCCGGCCAACGCAATCATCGCGGCGTCCGCAAGGCTCTTGTCAGGCGTCTGGCCCCGTTCCATTTCAGCCCGCATCTTCGACAAGACGGCAAATCCCTGGATGCGCAGCAGCGCCATGCCGAGAAAACCGGTGAGGATGATCAGGCCAATGGTGGGCAAAACACCGATGCTGCTGCCGACAAGAATCAACACCGCGATCTCAATCAGCGGCAGCAGGAGGATGGGCAAGAGCAAAAAGCGCACCAAAATCTTTCCATAAGGTCAAAAAGGCCATTATCAGCCTGCACGTTGGCCATTCATATGGTAGGCGCGATGTTTCTTGTCGAGTCCGGGTTTGAATGATTTGCATCGGCGGACTATATCATGAAGAAACGTCGCTCAGGCGGAACTTGAGCGGCTAACAGGAAGTCAGCAATGCAGTATCTCGATTTCAGCACATTGATATTCTTTGTCGCGGCAGTGATTGTCTTCCTGCAGCTTCGCGGCGTGCTCGGCAAGCGTACCGGAAGCGAACGTCCGCCATTTGATCCATTTGCTGGCTCCCGCCGTGATAATGGCGATACGCCAGTCAAGGACAGCAACGTTGTCACCCTGCCAAAGCGCAAAGCCGATGGCACCAAAGACTATTCGATGGTTGACGAAGCCGCCGCAACCGGCACCGATCTCAACAACGCTCTTCGCGCTGTTCGAGATGCTGACCCGTCATTTATCCCGGCAGAATTCATGAACGGGGCCAAGATGGCCTATGAGATGATCGTCACCGCCTATGCTGACGGCGACCGCAAGGCATTAAAGGGTCTGTTGTCCAGAGAAGTCTATGATGGCTTTGTTGCAGCCATCAACGAACGGGAAATGCGCGGCGAAAAGATTGAATCCTCTTTTGTCGGCATCTCCAAATGCGAATTCGCTGACGCAGAGATGAAGGGCGGCGAAGCCAATGTCACATTGAAGCTGGTCAGCCAGCTGATTTCGGCGACCATCGATAAGGATGGCAACGTGGTCGACGGCGACCGCGAGGCGGTCACCGAGGTCAAAGACGTCTGGACATTTTCGCGTGACACGCGCTCCCGCGACCCGAACTGGAAGCTGGCTGCCACCGAAGCTGAAGATTGATGCAGCATGCCAGAACGGTCCAACACTTCTGTCAGCTTTGATGACCTGCCTGGCTGGCATGAGGATGACCATCTCGCCGCGTTTGAAACCTTTCGTCGCTCTGCCGAACAGGCACTGCGCAAATCATATCGCGATGGCTCTGATGGCCGAATTTTCGAACGATTTCGAGCGGCGTTCGAGCACGCCGTTTCCGCCGAAATAAAGGACCGCAGTCAGGCCCGGGACTTCTTTCAATCAGAATTTGATCCGGTCGTGCTGAAAAACAGCAGCAGTGAATCAGGGCTTGTGACCGGCTTTTACGAGCCAATCGTCAACGGGTCGCGCATCCGCACAGATGAGTTCAAGGTTCCAATCTACTCAATGCCGGACGATTTGGTGGAGATCAACGACGAGTCTCGTCCCGCCGGGATGGAGCCCTATTTCCGCTTTGCGAGAAAAACGGCAGAAGGCCTTGCCGAATATCCGGATCGCCGCGAGATCGAGCAAGGCTATCTTGAAGGGCGCGGCCTCGAACTGGTCTATGTCGCCGACAAGGTCGAAGCCTTCTTTATTCATGTCCAGGGTGCGGCCCGCGTCAAGCTGCCGGACGGCACTGTGACTGGCATTACCTATGCCGCTAAAACCGGTCACCAATTTGCCGGACCGGGCCGGATATTGGTGGATCGGGGCGATGTGCCGCAGTCGGAAATATCGATGCAGGCTATCCGCAAATGGCTGCATGACAATCCTGACAAAGCCGACGCGCTGCTCTGGCAAAACCGGTCTTTCATCTTCTTCCGCGAAAGCCCGGTGGACAATGAGGCGCTGGGTCCCGTCGCCGCCGCCAAGGTGCAGCTGACGCCGGGCCGCTCCATGGCCGTAGACCGGATGCACCACGTGTTCGGGTCAGCGATTTATGTCGATGCTCCGCGCGTCAATTTTGGTGACGGCAAGCCATTCCAACGGTTGATGATCGCGCAGGACACCGGGTCGGCCATTCTGGGTGAAGCGCGTGGCGACTTGTTCACGGGCTCTGGCCTTGCAGCCGGCGAGATTGCTGGCCGCATCAACGCGGACGCCGATTTCTGGCTGCTTATGCCGCGCCAAGACTTGGGAAGCCAGCGATGAAACCCGGTGCGGACGTCATCATAACCCATGAGGACCGCATACTCTGGGAAAAGGTCGCCCGCACGGCCAAGCCGCTCAAGGGAAAATCTTTCAGTGAAATGATTGATCTGGCGGCAACTGAGGCTGTCGGCACCTCCGCTGGCGAACTGTCCGGTCTTGATGGCTCTGCGCCAAAGCCTGTTCATCCCAAACCCAAAACTGCAAAAGCGCACACCGGACCCGATAGACTTGATGAACCAACCCACAGGAAGATTTCCAAGGGCAAGGTTTCACTTGGCGCGCGCATTGATCTGCATGGGCTGACTCAAGGCGAGGCGCATACGCTCCTGCATGCTTTTTTGCACCGTGCCCATTCCGAAGGGCTGCGCCACGTACTGATCATAACAGGCAAAGGCACATCATTTGGTTCCGATGGCGTGCTTCGCCAGGCGGTGCCGCACTGGTTCTCGACGCCGTTGTTCAAGCCCTATGTCGGCGCCTACGAAGATGCCGCCCGTCATCATGGCGGCCACGGCGCAATCTATGTTCGTCTGCGCCGCAAGAACGCCGCGAGGCCGGCATGACTCCATTCGGCGAGCGGCTGCGCCAGCTTCGGCAGGAGCGTGGACTGAACCAAAAAGAGATGGCCAAGGCCTTGCAGGTTTCGGCCGCTTACCTTTCTGCGCTGGAGCATGGCCGCCGTCCTCAGCCGACGTTTCCATTCGTGCAAAGGGTCATCGGCTATTTCAACATCATCTGGGATGAGGCCGAAGAGATGCAAAGGCTGGCGGTGCTCTCTGAGCCCCGCGTGACAGTGGATACGTCGGGGCTGCAGCCATTGGCAACGGAGGTTGCCAATCTTCTGGCCCGCAATGTGCGCTTGCTCGACCGCCCGGCGCTCTTGTCGATAAAGGCGATTGTCATGGATTGCGAGACAGGCGGCTCTAAAAAAGCGCTTTGAGATCAGTGATCTTGTCGTTAACGAGCCAGCCGTAATAATTCTCTTCCGGCATCTTTTCGGGCTCGCCCGCAGCTGTGCGGCGGTCATTCTCGGCCTTCAGGGCATAGGCGCGGCTCTCAGGATCGCCGACATTGTAAAGCGTCGCCGTCACCCCCGGATTATCCGATATGTCAAACCCGGCTATGCGCTTGTACGCATCAATCGCGTTGCGGATTGTCGCTGCCATGTAAGGCAGTGTCAGGTCCGGATCCATGATTGTTCGATACACTTCGTTGGAATCCTTTACATCCAGCCTTGGGATGCCCGAGATTCTGTTTACGGTGTCTGTCATTTGCAGCGCCGTCAGCGGATTGAGCTGGCCGATGCCGAATGTCTGGCCGGCATAGAACGGCTGGAAAAACACCGCGCTGAACCGGTTGTCGGGGAATTGTGTGCCCCCAACAGACCGGCCCCGGAATTCAGCATTCCAAATCCGTTCGCGGCAAGACCACAGCGCGTTGCTACCGGTTTTGCCCTTGCAATCATTGAACTCGGGCCGGTCAACAAAATCTGAAACCGACACTCCGTCATATTCAAAGGAAATGTCTGATGAGACATAAGACAGCGCTTTGACATAGTAGGTCTGCAGCCGGTCATAGGCGTCTACATTGTAGGTATGCTCGCCGATGATGGCGCCAGCCATGTGCAGCGGCGATATTCCATACTGTGCAGAGACCGACTTGATCTTGGAGCGGAGTTTCGAGTCGGACTGCAACAAGTTCAGTACTTTTTGGTACTTCGCTTCATAAGAAGATTTGAGCGCCGCTGTCCGTTTGGCCGATGCCGCCGGGATGCCGGGCTGTTCAGCATTGCGGTTACCCTCCGGAACCTGCGTCAAAGCGGACGCAGGCAACGATGCAAGAAAAGTTGCAAATGCCGCCGCCAGTATTGTCTTTGCCTGCATGATGATCTGCTGTTCCTGAATCCGGCGAAGCAATAGCCGCCGCCACCCTCTTGAGTCGAGCGGATTTCGAGCCCTCCTGTGGCCGAATTCAGGCCGGACCGGGCAAAGGTCAACATCCAGGGCTGATGTGATTGCGTTAGAGTCGGCGCTGTTGCATGGATGCTACAGAATAAACCGCGACAGGTCTGTGTTCTTCGCCAGAGCGCCCACGTGCTTTTTCACATACTCTGCATCAATCTTGAATGCGGTGCCGTTTTTATCCGGCGCATCATACGAAATCTCGTCGAGAACACGCTCCATAACCGTCTGAAGCCGACGCGCGCCAATATTTTCGACCGAACTGTTCAAATCGACAGCGATATCCGCCAGAGCGTCAAGCGCGCCATCGGTGAATTCCAGTTTGACGCCTTCCGTGCCCATCAGCGCGATGTACTGCTTGATCAGCGAGGCTTCGGTTTCTGTCAAAATCCGCCGCATGTCCTCGCGGCTGAGCGCCGACAGTTCGACGCGGATTGGCAGGCGGCCCTGCAATTCCGGCAAAAGGTCAGATGGCTTTGCAACATGAAACGCGCCGGACGCGATGAACAGGATATGATCGGTCTTCACCGGACCATATTTGGTTGAGACGGTCGTGCCCTCGATCAGCGGCAGCAAATCGCGCTGCACGCCTTCGCGGGAGACGCCAGCGCCAACGCCGCCATCACGAGCGGCGATCTTGTCGATCTCGTCAAGAAACACGATGCCGTCATCTTCCGCCGCGCGCAAAGCCTCGCGGTTGATCTGGTCCTGATCGATCAGTTTGTCGGACTCATCATCGACGAGAAACCCATAGGAATCCTTGACCGTCGTTTTCACTTTTTTCGTGCGTCCGCCCATCGCCTTGCCGAGCATATCGGAAAGGTTCATCACGCCAATGTTCGCGCCGGCCATGCCCGGGATCTCAAACGAGGGTTGGCCGGAGTCGGCGACCTCGATTTCGATTTCCTTGTCATCCATCTCGCCGTCGCGCAGCTTCTTGCGGAAGCTGTCCCGCGTTGCCGGGCTGGCGGTCTTGCCAACCAACGCATCCAGGACCCGCTCTTCGGCATTGACATGCGCCTTCGCCTTGACATCCTCGCGCCGCTTGGTGCGGATAAGCAAGATACCGGCCTCGACAAGATCGCGGATAATCTGTTCAACATCGCGGCCGACATAGCCGACTTCGGTGAATTTGGTCGCCTCGACCTTGATGAATGGCGCACCGGCAAGTTTGGCAAGACGACGCGAAATCTCTGTCTTGCCGACGCCTGTCGGCCCGATCATCAGGATATTCTTCGGCATCACCTCTTCGCGCATCTGGCCTTCAAGCTGCTGCCGCCGCCAGCGGTTGCGCAGCGCAATCGCCACGGCGCGCTTGGCGTCCTTCTGGCCGATAATGTGGCGGTCGAGCTCGGAAACGATCTCGCGGGGGGAAAATGTGGTCATTCTTCTTCTTCATCCGTTGGATTGGGATTATCCAGCGCCATCATCAGCGCCGGACCATATTCACTTGTGCGCGTATCGAAGGGGACAAAACCCGCTTTGCCGTAAGCCTTTATCGCCGCCGCATTGGATGGATCCGGATCAATGATCAGCCGCGCCGCGCCTTCGTCAAACAAAAGTTCAGCCAGTTGCCGCAGGATGGCGCTGCCATGTCCCTTGTTGAGTTTGGCTGCGTCGCCGATCGAAATGTCGATACCCATCGTGCCAAAAGGCTGATCCTGATAGGGATGATCATCCTCCATGTGTGGATCATAAATCTGCACATAGGCAATCGCCTTGCCATCAAGTTCAACAATCATCGGCTCGACCGAAATGCTGTCGATGTGTTCGAGTATGTCTGCAAGCTCCTGTTCAGGGTCACCCCACCAAGCGGTGATGTGCGGGCTGTTAAGCCAACCCCTCAGCAGGGCTGCATCCTTCTTCGTCACGTCACGAAAATCGTAGGCAGGTTGTCCGGCTTCGGCCACGCGCTCGACCCTCAAGCCCCGGCAATCAGTCTTTGCGGGGCTTCGTTCTCCAGAGTCTCCATGACCAGTGTGTTGTTGGTATAAACACAAATGTCGGCAGCGATCTGCATTGCCCGTTTGGCAATCTCTTCAGCATCCTTGTCGCTGTCAATCAGCGCACGAGCAGCGGCAAGCGCAAAATTGCCGCCGGAGCCGATGGCCATGATGCCTTCCTCCGGCTCCAGAACATCGCCATTGCCGGTCAGCCCAAGTGTCACAGTCTTGTCCGCAACAATCATCATCGCCTCAAGACGGCGCAAATAGCGATCCGTCCGCCAGTCCTTGGCAAGTTCGACGCAGGCGCGGGTCAGTTGGCCCGGATACTGCTCGATTTTCGCTTCAAGCCGCTCCAAAAGCGTGAAGGCATCGGCAGTCGCACCGGCAAATCCGGCAATCACAGAACCACTGCCAAGGCGGCGGACCTTCCGCGCATTGCCCTTCATTACAGTCTGGCCGAGCGATACCTGCCCATCACCGGCAACCACAACCTTGCCGCCTTTGCGGATGCTCACAATTGTTGTCATTACAAATCTCCTGTGGCTATCCGGAATGGCCTCATTGCGACAGCCCGTCCAGATCCCGTTCTCGATGCTCCTATGTATGAACCATAACGCGAATTGCCAACATCACCCGCGCATCAAAACTTTTCATTTCTGGTTCATGCTGTTATGAGCCCCCACCAGGCCAGAGGATGAGCAAAGGGACGAGATATTGACCGCCAAACGCACCGCCACCATCAGCCGCTCCACCAAAGAGACGGCGATTGAAGTCACCGTCAATCTGGACGGAACCGGCAGCCATGACATCGCCACCGGCATCGGCTTCTTTGATCATATGCTTGAGCAGCTGTCGCGCCACTCGCTGATCGACATGAAAGTGCGCGCAAAAGGCGATCTGCACATTGATGATCACCACACCGCAGAGGATACGGGCATTGCACTGGGTCAGGCGATTTCCAAGGCACTGGGCGAGCGCGGCGGCATTTCCCGTTACGCCTCGCTCGACCTTGCCATGGACGGCACGCTGACCAAGGCGGCGGTGGATGTCTCGGGCCGCCCGTTCCTTGTCTGGAACGTCAATTTCAGCGCGCCGAAGATCGGCACGTTCGACAGCGAACTGGTGCGCGAATTCTTCAATGCGCTCGCCCAGAATGGCGGTATGACGCTGCATGTCATGAACCACTATTTCGACAACAACCACCATCTTGCCGAAACCTGCTTCAAGGCTGTGGCCCGTGTGCTGTGCACAGCCGTTGAAATTGATCCGCGCCAGAACAATGCAGTCCCCTCCACCAAGGGAACGCTTGTCGTTTGAGGATGGCTTGATGGCCAGCTACATCGTCATAACTGATCCAACCGACCGGACCGGCGCGAACGTCCGTTTTGTCCGCGACGGCTTTTCATTCATTGCCTTTGTGGCACCACTGATATGGCTGTTGTGGAAGCGGCTTTGGCTTGAGGCCGCGCTGCTGTTTGCGCTGGTTGGGGTTTGTGCATTTGCGGCTGACTTTGCATTGGGCGGACGCTCTGCAGAAATGATGCCGCTGGTTTGGCTGGCTTCCGGCCTCCTTTGCGCGCTCGAAGGCCCGGCGCGGCTGGTTGCCAATCTTGAGCGGCGAGGAATGAAGGTGTTGCAGGTCATCGTGGCCCCGCGTCGCCGCGTGGCGGAGGAAATCTTCGCCAGCCGGCATGATTTTGCCATGCCCGTACAAAGCGCACCGCAACGCGCTTTTCAGCCGGTCTCAAGCCATAGCCTCATTCCGTTGACCGGAGCCCTTTGACCATGCGCGTCGCCATCATCGACTATGGCTCGGGCAATCTGCGTTCCGCGACCAAGGCCTTCGAGCGCGCCGCCCGCGAGTCCGGCGTCGACGCTGACATTGTCTTGACTGCAGACGCGGAAATTGTCCGCACCGCTGACCGCATCGTGCTTCCGGGTGTCGGCGCCTATGCCGACTGCAAGGCAGGCCTTGCCCATGTGCCGGGCATGATCGATGCGCTGCAGGAGGCGGTGATCAAACGTGCCAACCCGTTCCTCGGTATCTGCGTCGGCATGCAACTGATGTCCTCACGCGGCCTGGAAAAGACGGTCACTGAAGGACTGGACTGGATCAAAGGCGACGTGGTCGAAATGACGCCTTCCGATCCGGCGCTGAAAATCCCGCAGATCGGCTGGAACACGATTGACCTGAAAAGGCCGCACCCGATGTTTGACGACATCAGGACCGGCGAAACCGGACTGCACGCCTATTTCGTCCACTCCTATCATTTTGCGGCTGAAAATCCGTGCGATGTTCTGGCCGTCACCAATTACGGCGGCCCCATGACCGCCGCTGTCGCACGTGACAATATGGTGGGCACACAATTTCACCCCGAAAAGAGCCAAAAGCTTGGACTGGCGCTGATCGCCAATTTCCTGAGGTGGAAGCCGTGATCCTGTTCCCGGCAATTGACCTGAAAGACGGCCAGTGCGTGCGCCTCAAGTTGGGCGACATGGCAAGCGCCACGGTTTACAATGAAAACCCGGCGGCGCAGGCCAAGGCCTTTGAGGATCAGGGCTTCAGATGGCTGCATGTGGTGGACTTGAACGGGGCGTTCGAGGGCCAGTCAGTCAATGGCGCAGCCGTCGAGGCCATCCTCAAGGCAACCAAAAACCCGGTCCAGCTCGGTGGCGGCATACGCACGCTGAAGCATATCGAAAGCTGGCTAATAAAAGGCCTCGCCCGTGTTATCCTCGGCACCATTGCGGTGCGCGATCCGGAACTGGTGAAAGAAGCCTGCCGCCTGTTTCCCGGCCAGGTCGCCGTCGGCATTGATGCCAAGGGCGGCTTTGTCGCCGTCGAAGGCTGGGCCGAGGCCTCCACGCTCGGCATCGTCGAACTGGCACAGAAATTCGAGGGCGCAGGCGTTGCAGCCATCATCTACACCGACATCGACCGCGACGGCGTGCTCGCCGGCATCAACTGGCCGTCCACAATAGCGCTTGCTGACGCCGTCTCCATCCCCGTCATCGCCTCCGGCGGCCTCGCCTCAATGGAAGACATCCGCCGTATGACCATGCCCGACGCGCAAAAGCTCGAAGGTGCGATATCGGGCAGGGCGCTTTATGATGGGCGGATTGACCCGAAAGAGGCACTGACCTTGCTGGAGAAGGGCGTATGACCCTCAAAGTCCGCATCATTCCCTGCCTTGACGTCAAGGACGGTCGCGTCGTCAAGGGCGTCAACTTCGTCAACCTGATTGACGCCGGCGATCCGGTCGAAGCGGCCAAGGCCTATGATGCGGCGGGGGCGGATGAGCTTTGCTTTCTCGACATTACCGCGAGCCACGAGAATCGCGAGACGATCTTTGATGTCATTGCCCGCACCGCCGAGCAGTGCTTCATGCCGCTGACAGTAGGTGGCGGGGTGCGGCAGATTGCTGACATACGCAAACTGTTGCTGGCGGGCGCGGACAAGGTGTCGATTAACACCACGGCAGTGAACCGGCCCGAATTTGTTGCCGAAGCCGCCGACAAGTTCGGCAACCAGTGTATCGTCGTTGCCATCGATGCCAAAAAAGTGTCACTGCCGGGCGAAGAAGAGCGCTGGCAGATATTCACCCACGGCGGCCGCACCGCCACCGGTATTGACGCGGTCGAATTCGCCCGCAGGGTTACCGAGCTTGGCGCGGGCGAAATCCTTCTGACTTCGATGGACCGCGACGGTGCCAAGACCGGTTATGACCTTGGCCTCACCAGCGCAGTGGCCGACGCTGTGCGCGTTCCGGTAATAGCCTCAGGCGGTGTCGGCGATCTCGACCATCTGGTCGCGGGCGTAAAACAGGGCCACGCGGCAGCCGTGCTTGCCGCCTCGATTTTCCACTTCGGAACCTATACGATTGCTGAAGCCAAGGCGCACATGGCGAAAGCCGGACTGCCGATGCGCCTTGATCCCGTGGCCTGAGACACACCATGTCCTTTTCCCTCACCGACCTTGAAACCATCGTCGCCGCCCGCGCTTCCGTAACTGACGGCACGTCCTGGACAGCAAAACTTGTTGCCAAAGGCATCGATAAGGCATCGCAGAAGATGGGCGAGGAAGCGGTCGAAACGGTCATTGCCGCCGTCAAAGGGGACGACGAAAGCCTGATAGCTGAATCCGCCGACCTTCTTTATCATTGGCTGGTGGTCCTGAAGATCGCCGGAGTGCCGCTTTCAGCCGTGATGGCTGAACTGGACCGCCGGACACATCAATCAGGACTTCAGGAAAAAGCCGGGCGCACGGATTGAGGGTTCAGTGCGCAAATCGGGGGACAGATTTTGAATGAATGACGGCTTGAGCACCGCCTTTTCCCCATACCGCACATTTGACGCCGACCGCTGGGCGGAATTCCGTGCCGACACGCCCTTGACCCTCACCGCCGAGGATCTCGACCGGCTGCGCTCGCTCGGTGATCCGATCAATCTGGATGAAGTGCGGCGCATCTATCTGTCCCTGTCGCGGCTTTTGTCAGCGCATGTCGAATCCAGCCAAATCCTGTTCCAGCAGCGCAAGCGTTTTCTCAATCTCGATGAGGCGACCAAAACGCCCTTCATCATCGGCATTGCTGGCTCGGTTGCCGTCGGCAAATCCACCACCGCCCGCATCTTGCGAGAGCTTCTGCGCCGCTGGCCGTCAAGCCCGCGCGTCGCTCATGTCACCACCGATGGCTTTCTTTTCCCCAATGATATCTTGCGCGAAAAGGGCCTGATGGACCGCAAGGGCTTTCCCGAAAGCTATGACGTCAACGCGCTGATGACTTTTCTCGGTGGCATAAAGGCAGGCCGCCGCGAAGTGAAGGCGCCGTTCTATTCACACCTGGTCTATGACGTGGTGCCGGATGAGTTCATCACCATAGACCGTCCGGACATCCTGATTTTCGAGGGCATCAATGTCCTGCAGCCGCGCCAGCTGCCGAAGGACGGCAAGGTCGTTCCATTCGTTTCGGATTATTTCGACTTTGCCATCTACATCGATGCGGACGAGAAACTGATTCACAAATGGTACGACATTGCCGTCCTTCGGCAGCTGGCGCGGCTGCAGGACATTGATGCCCTCGAAAATCAGGATGTCCGGACGGTCTATGGTGATGAACTCATCCGGCAC
>JANPGC010000333.1:0-5664 GCA_031423755.1 Phyllobacteriaceae bacterium
TCAAGCCATTGGCAAACCTTGTTTAAACTGCGGCTACCTGCCGCAATGCCTTTTGTGTTCAATGCCCTCAAGATCAATTCGACTCTTGCCATGATTGGTGCCATCGTTTCGGAATTCTTCGGAACACCGGTGGTCGGCATGGGCTTTCGCATTTCGACCGAAGTGGGTCGGATGAACCTCGACATGGTGTGGGCGGAAATTGCGCTCGCTGCCATTGCCGGGTCGCTGTTCTACGGTGCGCTTGCACTTCTCGAGCGCATCACAACATTTTGGCATCCGTCATACCGCAGATAACAACGGCGGAGCCGCTAACCAGAGAGGACCATCTCATGAAGAAATCAGTCAAACTCACCCTTGCGCTCGCCCTGTCGCTGATGGCAGGCGCAGCCTACGCCGAAGACAAGGTGGTGCTGCAGCTCAAATGGGTGGCGCAGGCCCAGTTCGCCGGCTATTTCGTCGCCAAGGACAAGGGTTTCTACAAGGAAGCCGGGCTCGACGTTGAAATCAAGCCGGGCGGTCCGGACATTGCGCCTGAGCAGGTGATTGCAGGCGGCGGCGCGGACGTGATCGTCGACTGGATGGGCGGCGCGCTGGCGGCCCGCGAAAAGGGCGTCGGCCTCGTCAACATTGCCCAGCCGTTCGAAAAGGCCGGCATGGAAATGGTCTGTCCGGCCAATGGCCCGGTCAAGACGGAAGCCGACTTCAAGGGCAAGACACTCGGCGTCTGGTTCTTCGGCAATGAATATCCGTTCTATGCCTGGATGAACAAGCTCGGCCTGTCCACCGAAGGCGGCGCGGACGGCGTGACGGTGTTGAAACAGTCGTTCGACGTGCAGCCGCTGATTCAGAAGCAGGCGGATTGCATCTCGGTCATGACCTACAATGAATATTGGCAGCTGATCGACGCCGGCTACAAGCCGGAAGATCTCGTGGTGTTCAACTATTCGGCCATGGGCAATGACCTTCTGGAAGACGGCCTCTATGCGCTCGAAGGCAATCTCAAGGATGGGGCTTTCAAGGAAAAAATGGTCAAGTTCGTCGGCGCTTCGATGAAGGGCTGGAAATACGCTCTGGAAAATCCGGATGAGGCCGCTGGCATCGTCATGGACAATGGCGGCCAGGACGAAAACCACCAGAAGCGCATGATGGGCGAAGTCGGCAAGCTGATCGGCTCCGGCTCGGGCAAGTTGATCGAAGCAGCCTACCAGCGCACGGCTGATGCGCTTCTGGCGCAGAAGATCATCACCAAGGCCCCGGAAGGCGCGTGGACGTCTGAGATCACCGACGCTGTGAAGTAAGGTTGAATCAAGACCAGCCCCCGTCTCTGACGGGGGCTGTTGCAGCCAGTCTTAGGCCGTATGGAACACATTCTCCATGCCCGCCCACCATTCGCCCTGCTTTCGGGTCTCAAACGGTATCTGCATCGGGTCGGTTATTTTCCACCAGTCCAGCATCTCGGGTATCAGCTTCATTTTCGCCATGTCGGCGGCAAAGTCGGTGCCGTGATATTCCCAATAGGCGAACATCAGATTTTCCGGCTCTTTCAGGAAGATCGTGTAGTTGCGGATGTTGGACTCCGCGATTCCCTTCAGCACCGCCGGCCAAACGGCCGCATGGATGCGCTTGTATTCGTCGATGACTTCAGCGCGCAGATGAATGACGTGACCCATGCGTTCCATGGTTATCCCCCTTGCTGATCAGCCCTTCTTCTTCGCCTTGAGCTTCTGCTCCAGCGTCGCGAAGGCTTTCTGGTAGACGTTTGCTTCGGTGCGCGGGATGAGAGTGAGATCTTCCTGCGGGCTGGAAACCCAGTCTCCGGTCCACACCCCGAATGTCGAATTGTCCGCTGTTACCGGCCAGAGGCGCGGGCCGGAAACATAGTTCATCCACGGTATTTCAGATTTGGTGATCCGGTAGAGAAATGAGCGTGTCTGATCGCACAGCGACAGCAGTTCCTCGTTGAGATGTCCCTCACCAAAATAGAAATCGCGCACGCCGGACACCTTGTCCGAGCGCGCCTTGTTCAGCATTTTCATTTTGGTAATTTCATCATGCCAGCCGCCCATGCCGGCAAAATCGCGCATGACTTTCCAGACATCGGCAACAGGCGCTTTCATGACGCGCGATGTCCAGACCTTATTTGGTGCCCAAGCCTTCCAACGCTCGGCACCGTCCGGTTTTGAGGGTTTCTCGCGTTTGATCTTTTCGTTCAGCGCTTTCCAGCCAGCCGCAAACACATCTCTGGAGATGATCTCGACATATTTGCCTTCATCGCCCGGGGCCTCGTCGAAGACAGCCTTCCATTCGGCGAAGGTCTGGTCGGTATGCGTCACCGGCATCAGCCGGACTGTGGCGATGTAGTTTTTAACCGGAAAGGCGGGCTTTTCGAAATTGTAGGCAAAGGTGTGGTTCGCATCATCCAGCGTCAAAAGCCGCTCGCGGATGTGGCCGCCGTCCTTGGTGTGAAAAGAGCGCACGCAGCCGACCACGTCAGCATCCAGCCCGCCCTCGATCTTGGAATCGGCAATGATCGGCACCCAATCCGGCAGGCCGTTGAAGTTGCGGATCAGGCTCCAGACCGTTTCGACGGGAGCCTTGATGATGGCGCTGGCATAGGCGCGAGCCATGGACTTAACTCCCGAATGAAATGGATTTGAATGATCTGGTCTGTTCTGTCAGGGCGATTTCCGTCGGCAGCCGCTCCATTGAGCTTGCGCCATAGAAGCCGTGAACATGCTGCGAATTTTTCAGGATGTATGCGGCATCGGAGGGTGATGAGATCGGGCCCCCGTGGCAGATCACGATGATGTCCTTGCGCACCTTCATCGCCGCTTCCGCCCATTCGTCGATGATCGCCGGGCATTGCTCAAGTTTGACCGCCGTCTCTGCGCCGATAGTGCCGCCCGTGGTCAGGCCCATGTGCGGCACGATGATATCGGCCCCGGCTTTAGCCATTGCGACGGCCTCGTCCGCCGAAAACACATAAGGCGTTGTCAGCATGTCGCGCTGGTGCGCCTTGGCGATCATGTCCACCTCGAGCCCATAGCCCATGCCGGTCTCTTCAAGATTGCGGCGCATGATGCCGTCAAACAGACCGACAGTCGGAAAGTTCTGCACGCCGGAAAAGCCCATCTGCTTGAGCCGGTCGAGAAGGTCATCCATCAGCGCAAACGGGTCGGTGCCGTTGACGCCCGCCAGTACCGGCGTGTGCTTGACCACCGGCAGCACTTCGCGCGCCATCTCCTGCACGATGTCATTGGCATTGCCATAGGCCATCAAACCCGCCAGAGAGCCGCGCCCTGCCATGCGGTAGCGGCCGGAATTGTAGATGACGATAAGGTCGATTCCTCCCGCCTCTTCACATTTTGCCGATAAGCCCGTCCCTGCCCCGCCGCCGATGATCGGCTGGCGGCGCTTGACCATGTCGCGGAACTTTTCAAGGAGTGCTGATCGTTCAATTCTGGCCATGCTGTCTCACACTATTTCCCTGAATGCCTTGACAACCGCCCCGGCGAATTGCGGGCTGTTGATGTGGTCGTCGATTTCGATCAGTTGCCGGTTTGCGGACGCTTTCCAGCCTTTGCGGATGGCGTCGAACAGCGCTTGGTCCGCTTGCGGATCGTGGAACGGCATGCCTTCAACGTCAATTGCCGACACTCCCCGCAATGGCAGCAGGAACCGCACCGGTCCGTCCATCTTGTTCAGCCGTTCAACAATCCAAGTCCCGATGGCAGCGTTCTCTTGCGCAGTTGTGCGCATCAGCGTGACGGACGCATTGTGGACATGAAACTTTCTGGCAGCGTATTTTTCCGGCACCGTATCCCGTGCGCCAAAATTGACCATGTCAACGGCGCCGACTGATCCGACATAGGGAATTTTCGAGCGGATCACCGCGCCGAAGCGGTCATCCGTGCACGGCAGGATACCGCCGAACAAATGGTCTGCAACTTCCGTTGTGGTGATGTCGATGGCGGCAGCGAGGTAGCCGGAATCGATCAGTTTCTCCATGCATTGCCCGCCTGTGCCGGTGGCATGGAAGACGAAACATTCGCACGTCTCATCGAGTATCTGGCGGATTTGGCTGATGCAGGCGGTTGTGACGCCGAACATGGTCATGCCGACCGGCATCTTGCCGTCGCTGATTTCAGGCACGCTGTTCAAAACCATCCCCGCGATGGCATGCGCCGCGTTTCCGATGACCTTGCGCGAAATCGCATTGAGCCCGGCGATATCGCTGACGGAGTGCATCATGGCAATGTCGGACGGCCCGACAAATGGCGCGACATTGCCGGATGCGAGCGTCGAGACCATGAGTTTGGGAACGCCGATCGGCAGCGCTCGCATTGCCGCGGTGACAATGGTCGAATTGCCGGAGCCGCCCATGCCGAGAATGCCCGCCACATCATGGCGCGAGAGGATGAAGCCCGTCAGCGCTTCCGCCATCGCGGTCACAGCCTGGCCGCGATCGGTGAGACCCAGAACGGCCCGCTCGCCACCGGGATGATATTTGGCGACCTCGGCAGCGCTGACATCGCAGTCAAACTCGCCCGGCCCTGTTGAGACGTCGACCAGTATCGCCCGCGCCCCGGCCCTGTCGATCAGGTCTGCCGCATAATGAAGTTCCGGCGCCTTCGTGTCGCATGTGCCGACAACGTAGATGCGCGGAAACACAGTCATTTTGCATTCGCCCAGCCGGTTTTCATCTGCTTCAAGCCTTCGCGGTAGACGCTCTCGCGCGTCGGGAAAAAGTCGCGCCAGACCCGTGTTGCAGCGGCAAGTTCCGGCATCGCCCGCCCAAAGGCCTCAATCGTGATCCAGTCATCATACTTGACCGCGCGCAGAGCCTTGTAGGTCGCCTCCCATGGCACATGGCCCTTGCCCGGCGTGCCGCGGTCATTCTCCGAGATGTGCACGTGGATCATGTGCTTCCTGATCGTTTTGATCGCCTTTACCGGGTCTTTCTCTTCAATGTTGGCATGGAATGTATCATACATGGCCTTCACTGCCGGATGGTCCACCTCGTCGAGATAGTCGGCCAACTGTTGCATGGTGTTCAGGAAATAACATTCAAACCGGTTGAGCGCTTCCAGCGCAAACCGCACGTTCTTCTTCGCTGCGTGGTCGCCAACTTTACGATGGAAAGAGATGCCATGCCTGCGTTCGCCCATCGTTGCGCCATTGCCGGTGAAATAGCCAAGCTCGGAATGCATCGGGCCTCCGAGTATGTTGGCGCCCAGCGCTGCCGTGCAATCGATTACCCATTTTGTGTAATCAACGCCCGCCTGCCGTTCAGCCTTGTCCGGCGACAGCGGATTCTTGCCGGAGGGGCCAATGACGCTGACCACGCTGCGCTCCAGGCCCAGCCTGTCAAGTTCCGCGCCAAGCATGGCATAGTGATCTGGCGTGCCTTCAAAGATCGGGATTTCGACTGTGTCGTAGCCGGTTTTTTTCAAATCTTTCAAGATCGGAAAATGCTCTGCAGTCACGTGCGGCGTCCAGAGCAAAAGGTTGATCCCGGTTTTCATGATTTTCGCTCCAAGCAGGCAAGCTTCACAGACACACAGACACAGTTTCAGATATCAATAAGTCGCCCGGCCTCCGGAAACGTCGAAGACTGCGCCGGTCGAGAAAGAACATTCCTCGCTCGCCAGCCAGCAGACAAGA
>JANPGC010000334.1:0-5302 GCA_031423755.1 Phyllobacteriaceae bacterium
TAGCACCTTGTGTTTGTTTTTTTAACCCCGCGCGTCACAAAGTGGATTTGATGGTAATCGCACTTGCAGCCGCCATATCACCCCGCTATAACGCCGCCACTGGTCTCGGAGTGTAGCGCAGCCTGGTAGCGTACCTTGTTCGGAACGAGGGGGTCGTAGGTTCGAATCCTATCACTCCGACCAGTATTTTCCCGGAAGCTATGAATTTTTGGGCTGCGACGTAAGGTTTGCAGTTGTGATAAAACGTCAGACTGCGATCAAACGTGTAGTTCCAACTCCGACTGCAAATGTTATTCGGTGATTGCAAGTGGGTATTTGCAACTAGAAACAATTTTCTCACTTCCATGGCTCCAAACCGTACTTTGCTCGCTCTGTATTGATGTGTGATAGGCAAGATCCAAGAACGATTACTTTCTGAAATACGACAATTGGAGGCAATCCCCACATATCAGTGTGGTCTTCATAGTGCTTGGTAATTGCCTCAGCGATGATCGGCCCCGTCAGTTCAAGTGCAAATGCGCATTCATTTAGTCCAACAGATCGCGCAATAGCACTGTTGTCGCCACCACTCGGCAAGAGCTGGCCATCTAGAAGACCCATGGCATATTGACCACGAACATCCGGGCTTGTCTGCCTCCAGTCGCTGTAGTTCGACTTGTACCCAGCATCCGCCTTGGCTAATCCAACCACAATAAAAAGTATGAATATTATAATCCTAGCCATCATAGTAGATTCTCTCCAATATTTTTCCCCACCCAACTGACTTTGCACTTCGCACACAAAATATACTATTAATGAAAAGCCCTACAACTGTTAATTTTTGAGACTTTCACGTGCATCTAATTGATATATTTTATTTGATCATAATTGAAACCATACTGTTCCGATCTCGTGCTGTTCAATCTTTTAGGCGTTGGGCAGTCGGCGTGCAACCGCGCCAGGCCGAACTTTCTCACTGCTTACCCTTTAACAAGCCCTTCAATCTCCGACCTGTGCCGGTGCATGGCCAGAAACACCTGATAGTCCTTGTCAAACCGCGCGACGGCTTCAGGGTCGGGCTGCCTCGCGCTTCCGCCTTGCTGCATGGCGGCGCAGGCCTCCGGCAAATCCTTGAACAGCCCTGCCCCGGTGGCGGCTGCCATTGCAGTGCCCAACAGCGTGGCGTCCTCGGATGCCGGGACCGAGACGGTGCAGCCGGTGGCGTCTGCGTAGAGGTCCATCAGGAGGGCGTTGTGGACATGTCCGCCTGTGACATGCAGCGTGGCGATGGCGTGGCCACTTTGGTTCAGCGTCTCGAGGATGTGTCTGACGCCAAGTGCGATGGAGACCGCGGTGCGCCAATACAGGCGGCAAAGGCCATCGAAGGTCGAATCTATGGTCAGGCCGCTGACCACTCCAAGCGCATGCGGATCGGCAAGCGGCGAGCGGTTGCCGTGAAAGTCCGGCAACACGTGCAGACGATGGGCGAGGTGGTTGCCCTCCTCGTGCTGAAGTTCGCGGATGCGGGCGATGATCTTGGCGTGCATGGCAGCGGACGGCTCGCGTCCGGCGGCATGGACGCGGATGATATGATCAAGCAACGCACCCGTTGCCGACTGGCCGCCCTCGTTCATCCACATGCCGGGGACTGCAACGCCGAGGTAGGGACCCCAAACGCCCTTGGTGAAGCGCATTTGCGGCGAGAGCGTCATGACGCAGCTGGATGTTCCGGCGATCAGGGCCATGTGGCTGTCCAGCGTCTCGGGTTGCCCGGCAAACGCGCCGAGAACTCCCAGCGCACCGCCATATGCGTCGATGAGGCCGCTGGTGACGGTGCAGCCGGTCGTCAGGCCAAGCTCTTCGGCGGCCTGTGGTGACAGGTTGCCAATGGCGCTTGCAACCGGAGTCGCGATTTCCGGCAATCCCGCCTTTTCAATCAGATCATCCAAGCCGACAGCATCAAGGAATTCCCGCTGCCAGCCCTGCCCGTCATGTGGCTGGAAGGTCCACTTGCAGGCCAGCGTGCCTTGCGAGCGCGCCGTCGATCCCGTGGATTTCCAGGTGAGGAAATCAGCCAAGTCCATCGCCAGCCCCATACTCTGCCACGTATCGGGCAGACGTCGCTTCAGCCACATGAGCTTGGGGATTTGCATTTCCGGCGACATGGCACCCCCGGCCTGCGCGAGCACCTGATGTCCGGTCGCCGTGCATTCGTCGGCTTCTTTCAGCGCGCGGTGATCCAGCCAGACGATCGTGTCCCAGCGCGGATCGCCGCCTTGCGACACGGTCAATTGCCGGTGGCCGCCGTCACGGATGACCAGCGAACAGGTGGCGTCAAAGCCGATGCCCGCGATTTGCGAAGGTTGGCCGCCACAGGCGTCGGTCACATCACGCACGGCTGCGCAGACAGCGCGCCAGATGTCTTGCGAATCATGCTCGGCAACGTTCGGGCCGCTGCGGTTGATGAGGATTGGATATTCATTGCGGGCAAGCAATTTGCCACTTGCGTTGAACACCCCTGCCCGCGCGCTCGTCGTGCCAACATCGACAGACACGACCAGTCTTTCATCCAGCGCGACTGTCGGGGCCTTTGATGCTTCCACGCCGATCAGTTCAGGCAGACGGCGCATGTCGGAGAAAATCTTGTCCGGCCCCGCACGGGAGAGGCTTGCCAGATGGTTTTCTCCCGCCGCATGGCCACCGCCTGTGAATGCGAACACTTTCATGCCGGCAGCCTTCGCCGCCAACACACCTGCCGGGCTGTCTTCCACCACGATGCATCGCGACGGCTCGACGCCCAGAGCGCGGGCTGCATGGAGAAAGAGGTCCGGGGCCGGCTTGCCGGCCTTGACCATGGAAGATGAAAAAATCCGGCCCTTGAACAGCGGCAGGAGCCCCGTCACCTCGAGCGACAGTTCGATCCGCTCGACCTGGCTTGAGGACGCCACGCAATAGCGCATCGGCAGATGCTTCACGACTTCGCCGATGCCGCTGATCGGCTCGAGTTCCGTGCTGAACTTTTCATACAGCCGATGCCGCATGTCCTCCAGAGCGGTGGCCCCGAGGTTCACGCCATTCTCGTCGCGCAGCAGCTGGACGACACTTGCCAAAGACCTGCCGAGAAACCGGTCATGCGCGGCGTCAGGATCAAGATCAAGACCGGCTTCGGAGATGATGTCGAGGAGCACGGATAGCGAGATCGGCTCGGAGTCGACCAGCACGCCATCACAGTCAAATATGATCAGGCCCGGCCTGTTCATCGTCTACGCTGCCGCCGCCCTGACGGTGTGTCGTGGTTGGTCAGGCATAAGGTCACTCCTTGCGCGAAGCGACCTCACAACTGGTTGGCAATATAGCGCTCCAGGGTCACTTTGGTTCCGTCTTGCCACAGCATAGCCAAGGCTTTGGCAAAAGCCTCGCGGAAAGTTCCGGACTTTGCAACATCGCCGTAAATATCAGTCATCTCAAGCCAGGCGCCTGGGTCCGTCCTGGCGCGCTTGGCATGGGCCTGAAGCCGGTCCCACTGCGACGGGTCGTTGGGCGCGATGGGCTTGCCGCTGTCAGTTTCGCCGTAGCAATAGCGGCACCACAGCGCCGATTCGAGCGCAAGGCCGGTCACGGATTTTCCTGATTTCAGCCGGTCAGCGATGGACGGAATGATGAATTTCGGCTGGCGGTTCGATCCGTCAAGACACAGGCGCGATATGGTGTCGGCGATCTTCGGGTTGGAAAAACGGCGGACAATCAGCTTGTAATAGTCGCCAATGTCCGTGTCCGGCACCGGCGGCACGGTCGGGATGATTTCCTCGGTCTCAATCTTGTCGAGGAAGCCTTTGACCAGCGGGTGCTCCATGCACTCGTGGACAAAATGAATGTCGAGAAGTGCCGACGGATAGGCGATCACCGCGTGGCCGCCATTGAGAATGCGGATTTTCATCAGCTCGAACGGCGAGACATCCGGCACGAACTGAACGCCGACCTTTTCAAGCGGCGGGCGGCCTGTCGGGAAATTGTCCTCCAGCACCCATTGCTTGAAGTCCTCGCAAAACACCGGCCAATTGTCTTCCACGCCGAAATCGCTGCGCAACAGATCGCGCTCGCGGTCGGTGGTTGCCGGGGTGATGCGGTCCACCATGCCGTTTGGAAAGGCGACGTTTGACTTGATCCAGTCTTCCAACCCTGCACCTGAGATTGCCGCAAGGCCGACGACGGAATTGCGGGTGACCACGCCATTGTGCGGAATGTTGTCGCAGGACATGATCGTGAAGGGTGCAACGCCATTGTCGCGGCGGCGTTTCAGACCGGCGAGCAGGAGACCGAACACGGTCTTCGGGCTGTCCGGATTGGCGGCGTCATGCACCATGTCGGGGTGTGCCGGATCAAATTTTCCCGTCGCGGAATTGATGTAATAGCCACCTTCGGTGATGGTCAAAGACACGATGCGTATGGCGGGGTCGGAGAGTCTTTCAAGGAGCGCTGCCGTGTCGCCCGGCCTGATATAGTCGATCATTGCGCCAGTGACATGGGCCTCGCTTTTGCCAGCTTCCTGCTCGACGACCGTGGTGTACCAGTCCTGTACCTTGAGTTTCTGGCGCATGACCTCGTCAGCCTCGCGCACGCCTGCGCCGATCATCGCCCAGTCATGGCCCTCACCGGTATTGAACAGGTCATCAAGATAGACGGCCTGGTGGGCGCGATGAAAATTGCCGACGCCGATGTGGACGATGCCCGCCTTCAGCGAATCACGGCTGTATTTGGGAACGCCAACATTGGCTGGAAGGCCAGAAAGGCTCGCTGCGGAAAGATGTTTTGTCATGTCAGTCCCCGTTCCGCTCAATCTCTCGATTCAGTGAACCCGGCCCGCAGCGATCATCGCACGGGCCGGTTTGCTTTTGGCGCTTGTCAGCGGATTGCCTTCCCGGCCTTGTCAAACCGGTGGATACGGCTGGCATCCGGGGTAAGGAAAATTTTGGCCCCGGGATTGACTGTGAACTCACCATCGGCACGCACCGTCATCATGCCGCAAGGACCGGCATCGACATGCAGAAATGTGTCCGAGCCAAGATGTTCGGCAAGCCTGATTTTGGCTTCCCAATCGCCTGATTTCTCAGAGATCGAAAGATGCTCCGGACGAATGCCGATGGTCGTGGCATTGTATTTCTCGGCCGGTTTGCCTTCGATCAGGTTCATTTTCGGCGAGCCGATGAAGCCAGCCACAAACAGGGAGTCCGGCTTGTTGTAGAGATCAAGCGGCGTGCCGACCTGCTCGATATTTCCTCGGTTCAAGACGACGATACGGTCCGCCATGGTCATGGCTTCAACC
>JANPGC010000335.1:0-18572 GCA_031423755.1 Phyllobacteriaceae bacterium
GGTTGAAGCCATGACCATGGCGGACCGTATCGTCGTCTTGAACCGAGGAAATATCGAGCAGGTCGGCACGCCGCTTGATCTCTACAACAAGCCGGACTCCCTGTTTGTGGCTGGCTTCAGCGGCTCATCGAACAGGAAGCCTTCGGGGTTGCGCACAATGGCACGGCCGATGGCAACGCGTTGACGCTGGCCGCCGGAGAGCTGGCCGGGCCTGCGCTCAAGATAGTCTGTGAGGTTGAGCGTTGCTGCGGCCTTTTTGACCTTCGCATCAATCTCGTCCTTGGGCATTCCAGCCATTTTAAGACCGAAGGAGATGTTGTTGCGCACGGTCATATGCGGGTAGAGCGCATAGGATTGGAACACCATGGACAGGCCGCGCTTTGAGGGAGCCTCGTCCGTCATGTCCTTGCCGTCGATCAGGATGGCGCCGGATGTCAGGTCTTCAAGACCGGCGATCATGCGCAGCAAGGTGGACTTGCCGCAGCCCGACGGTCCAACGAAGACCACGAACTCGCCGTTCTTGATATCGAGATCCGCACCCGGAATGATGACGGTTTCGCCAAAGGCCTTGCGTGCTTTCTTGAGAGAAATCGTGCCCATTTTATTTCACCGCTCCAAATGTAAGACCACGAACGAGTTGTTTTTGTGCAAACCAGCCGAGCACCAGAATGGGTGCAATGGCCATGGTGGAGGCAGCCGAGAGTTTGGCCCAGAACAGGCCCTCGGGGCTCGAGTAAGACGCAATGAATTGCGTGAGAGGCGCTGCATCCTTGGTGGTCAAAGCCAAAGTCCAGAAGGCTTCGTTCCACGCGAGAATGATATTGAGCAGCAGCGTCGAGGCAATGCCGGGAAGTGCCATTGGCGTCAGGACGTAGAGGAGTTCCTTGCCAAGTGAAGCGCCGTCCATGCGGGAGGCTTCAAGAATTTCACCCGGAATTTCCTTGAAATAGGTGTAGAGCATCCAGATGATAATCGGCAGGTTCAAAAGCATCAGCACAGTAATGATGCCGGTGCGGGTGTCCAAGAGGCCCCAATCCCGGAAGATCAGATAGATCGGGATCAAGGCGCCCACGGGCGGCATCATCTTGGTGGAAAGCATCCACATCAGAAGATCCTTGGTCTTCTTGCCTGGCGCAAATGCCATGGCCCAAGCCGAGGGGATGGCGATCAGCAGAGCGAAGAAGGTCGATCCGACTGCCAAGGCCACCGAGTTCCAGAAGAAGCCGAAATAGTGCGAGCGCTCCTGAACCAGACCGTAGCTTTCCGTTGTCCAGCCCGTCGAGAAGAAGGTGGAGATGTTGATCGCATCGCCTTCTGTTTTGAAGCTCGTCAAGATTGTCCAGAGGATCGGGAAGAAGACGAGAAGTCCGATCGACCAGGCCAGAACCGTGACGATAATTTTGCTTTGAGTTGTCTCTTTGCGTGCCATGATCATGCGTCCAGATTCTTGTTAAGCGTCAAGATTCTTGCCAATCATCCGCATCAGGAAGAAGGCAACGATGTTTGCAAGGATGACTGCGATAATGCCGCCAGCTGAGGCTCCGCCAATGTCGTTCTGGATGAGGCCGTATTGGTAGACGAGGAATGGCAGATTGCCAGCGCGTCCGCCTGTGCTTGTGACGTAGATTTCCGCATAGATGTTCAGGAGGAAAATCGTCTCGATCAGGATGACGACCGTCATCGGGCGGATAAGATGCGGCAGGATGATGTACCAGAAGAACGAAAGGGGCGGCGTGCCGTCCATTTCAGCGGCTTCTTTCTGCTCGCCATCCAGTGACTGAAGCGATGTGAGCAGTATGAGCGTCGCAAAAGGAACCCACTGCCAGGAGACCATGATGACAACTGCAGTCATCGGATAGTGTGCGAACCAGTCAATCGGCTGCAGACCCAGTGATTTGGCGATGAAGGCGAAGAATCCGTTGACCGGATTCATCATCATGTTTTTCCAGACCAGCGCGCTCACTGTCGGCATGACGAGGAACGGCGCGATCATCATGATCCGCACGAAGCCCTGCCCGTAAAACGCCTTGTCCAACAACAGGGCAAAAAGAGTCCCGAACACCACCGAGATGCCCAGCACCCAGCCAACGAGCTTGAGGGAGTTGCCCATGGCTTTGTAAAATGAGGAATCGGTCATGAAATATTTGTAATTCTCAAGCCCTGCAAATCCGGTGACGCTGGGGTCAAGCAGATTGTAGCGCAGGAACGAGAAGTAGATCGTCATTGCGAGCGGAACGATCATCCAAAGGAACAGCGCAAAGACGGATGGTGAAACCGCTAATTTTCCAAGCACGCGAGTTTGCTGTGTGGCCATGATGATCACCCATTTTTAGATATGAAATTTGAAACTTGTCTCCGGGAATCGGCTGCCCGGAGTTTAACCGGGCAGCCAGACTTTTCCGGGAGGAAAGGTTACTTGATGTAACCGGCTTTCGTCATAACGCGGGTCGATTCAGATTGCGCTTCCGCAAGTGCTTCGTCCGCTGTCTTTTCGCCGGCCAGGGCCGCCGAGAAGATTTCGCCAACTTTCGTGGCCAGACCTGCAAACTCAGGGATGGCGACGAACTGAACACCAACATAAGGAACCGGCTTGACGGTTGGCTTGGTCGGGTCAGCAGAGTTGATGGAGTCCAAGGTCATTTTGGCAAATGGAACCTTCTGGTATTCAGGGTTCGCATAGAGCGAGGTGCGTGTGCCAGGAGGAACGTTTGCCCAGCCTTCTTTGGAGGCAACGAGCTCGGTGTAATGCTTTGAGGTCGCCCAGGACACGAACTTCTGAGCGGCTTCTTCTTTCTGGGTGCCAGCTGGGATTGCGAGCGACCATGCCCACAGCCAGTTGCCACGCTTGCCAAGGCCATTGTCCGGAGCGAGCGCAAAGCCCACCTTGTCAGCAACGGTTGATTCCTTGCCGGTTACGAAAGACGCAGCAACGGTGGCATCAATCCACATGCCGCACTTGCCGGAATTGAACAGGGCAAGGTTCTCGTTGAAACCGTTTGAAGAGGCTCCCGGAGGGCCATCGGTCGTCAAGAGGTTGAGATAGAAGTCGAGCGCTGCCTTCCATTCAGGCTGATCGAACTGGGGAACCCACTTCTCATCAAACCAGCGCGCGCCGAACGAGTTCGCCGTGGCCGTAAGGAAGGCCATGTTCTCGCCCCAGCCGGCCTTGCCGCGAAGGCACACGCCGTAGATTTCCTTGTCCTTGTTGGTGATCTTGTCCGCAATTTCCTTGATCTGGGTCCAGGTTGGCGCATCCGGCATCTTCATGCCAGCAGCTTCAACCAAATCCGTGCGGTACATGACCATTGAGGATTCGCCGTAGAACGGCGCTGCCATCAGCTTGCCATCGACAGTCAAGCCACCGGCGATTGCCGGCAAAAGGTCGGCGGGATCATCAACAGCTGTCAAAGGCAGCAGCCAGCCCTTGGCGCCCCAGATCGGCACTTCATACGTGCCGATGGTAAGCACGTCGAACTGGCCGCCTTTGGCAGCGATGTCCGTCGTCACTTTTTCACGAAGAACGTTTTCTTCGAGCGTAACCCATTCCAGCTTGATGTCTGGATTGGCTGCTGTGAAATCGTCCGTAAGGCCCTGCATGCGGACCATATCGCCGTTGTTCACGGTGGCGATGGTGAGCGTGGTTTCGGCTTGGGCAAAGCTGACAAAAGCCAGCGTTGACGCAGCAGCCAAGAATACTGAATTCAACTTCATGGAAGTCCTCCCTAAATCGACCTTATTGAGCAATTGCCTCGGTCTTGGGCAATTACTCATTAACCGAAAGGCGAGTCAAGCGACATTCGATGTTGCAGTGCAGCGTTTGCAGCGCACAATTCGCGGCGCTGCTACGCCGGATTCGGCGCAGTTTGGCGCACTTTCGGCGCGGGATTTGGCGGTGGTTCGGCGGGGTTCAGGCGAGCAGCGCTTCGGCTGTAAGTTCATCTGTGATGAGGCCGTTGACGATGCGGCGGCGGAGCGCTGCGCGGATGCCGGGGAGTTTCTTGCCTCCCATGCCGACCAGCACAACAAGCGATTTCTCGCGCGAGGGAATGGGCGCAGAAGCAACGCGATCATTGGTCAGGCCCTCGATGAACTTGCCCGTCTCATCGAACGTCCAGCCAACGATCTCGGCAACACCACCTGCTTTTTGCAGCGCCTTCAACTCGCTTTCGGAGATGAAACCGTCGACATAAAGCGGCGCTTCCGGTCCGAGGTCACCAAGACCGATAAAAGTGACGTTCGCTTCCGCCGCCAGACTCAGCGTCGATTTGATCATCGGCTGCTCGTGCAGCAGGTCACGCTCTTTGCGAGAAGACGCGAAAACCGGCAAAGGCATGGGAAAACTGCGCGTTTTGATCGCGTCGGCAATGTTGAAAATGACGTTGTAGTACGCAGCCGAGCCGTCCGGCGCTATGTTTCCGGTGAGCGAAACGACACGATGATGGCTGCAATCCATGCGCGGAAGTTGCTCGATGGCCGCCTTGAGCGTGCGGCCGGTGCCGATTGCCACGGTGATCGGCTCGACCGATCGCAGCCACTTTTCGATTTCCGCCGAAGCCGCCTGCGAGACGCCGATGGTTGTCGATGTCGAGCCTGGATCTGAAGGCACGACTTCCGCGAGGTCCAGAGAAAAGCGCTTGCGCAACTCTTCCGCCAAGGACAGGCAATTGGCAATCGGGTGATCGAGCCGGACCTTCACCAGGCCTTCAGACATGGCGAGCGAGACGAGACGTTGCGCAGACTGGCGTGAGACGCCAAGTTTGCTGGCGATTTCCTCCTGGGTGTTGCCCGCAATATAATAGAGCCACCCGGCGCGCGCTGCGTCATCCAGTCTGTTCGCGCCGATCTCGCTTCTGCTCATTGCCAAACTCCGTTCGGGCATTGAGCAACACTGTGCGTCAAACTGTCAAGCAAATGTTCAACGCTCAAGCAATTGCCCAGATCATCACCATGGTGGCTTGGCGTCTTGGGAAGGTAAAATCAGGGGGCTGAAGCGGATATTGGCTGCTCGAATGCCGCTCAAAACTGTGTTGAAATGTGCTCGAATGGGATTTGAATTTGGTCGGCACGGCAAAATCTGCGTCCGCTGAAGCACCGGCCGAGGCCGTTGTGGACATGCGTGGAAAACTGCCGTCTAGTTGACAGGTGCTTTCGGGAGGACAGCGTGGGGTTTGACTATGTGATTGTCGGCGGCGGGTCTGCCGGGTGCGTGCTTGCCGCGCGGTTATCTGAAAATCCTGACGTGAGCGTCTGCCTGTTGGAGGCGGGCAGCGGCGGCAAGGATTTGCTGATCCGTGCGCCGCTCGGCGTGGCGGCGATGCTGCCGGGTTATGGCAAGATCAACAATTGGTCGTACAAGACCGTACCGCAGGCCGGATTGAACGGGCGGCGGGGACTTCAGCCGCGCGGGCGGGCCCTCGGGGGATCAAGCGCGATCAACGCCATGCTCTATGTGCGCGGCGTGCCGTCTGACTATGCGGACTGGGTGAAAAGCGGGGCTGAGGGCTGGGGCTGGGATGAGGTGCTGCCGTGGTTCAAAAAGGCAGAGCGCAACGAAAATGGCGCAGATGATTGGCATGGCGCGGACGGCCCGCTCCGGGTGGCCAACCAGCGCACCCCTGCTGGGATCACGAAAGCCTTCATTGAAGCGGGAGCGGAATGCCAGTTTCCGGTCAACGCGGATTTCAATGGCGCTTCACAGGAAGGCGTCGGGCTTTATCAGGTGACGCAGTTTTATGGCGAGGGCAAGAATGGCGAGCGCTGTTCGGCAGCAGCGGCCTATCTGCATCCCGTCATGCACCGGCCAAACCTGACCGTGATTACCAGAGCGCGGGCAAGCGAAGTGCTGTTTTCCGGGCGGCGCGCTGTTGGTGTCGCCTACCGCGAGGGCGGGAGGGAAAAGGTGGCCGAAGCCACGCGTGAAGTGATCCTGTCGGGTGGTGCGTTCAACTCGCCACAGCTTTTGATGCTCTCGGGCATCGGCCCTGCGGCGGAAGTGGCCACGCACGGTATTGCGGTGCGGCAAGACATGCCGGGTGTCGGGGCCAATCTGCAGGATCATCTGGATTTCATTCTGGTGTGGAAATCGAAGGTTGCGGACGGACTGGCGCTCAGTCCTTCCGGCACGCTCGGCCTGATCCGCGAGATGCTGCGATGGCGGAAGGACGGCACGGGGCTCATAGCATCGCCGGGCGCTGAAGGGGCTGGATTTCTCAAGACCGACCCATCGCTCGACAGGCCGGACATTCAATTGCATTTCGTGGCAGGCATGGTCGACGACCATTTGCGCAAACTGCACTACGGTTACGGCTTTTCCTGCCATGTCTGCGTGCTGCGGCCGAAGTCACGCGGGACGGTGAGACTCGCCAGCGCCAATGTCTTCGATGCACCGCTGATTGACCCGAACTATCTGAACGATCCCGATGATCTGGCACGGACAATCAAGGGGGCCAAGATTGTTGACCGCATCTTGAAGGCCCCTGCCCTTTCGCCCTATCGCAAGAAGGAGCTCTACACGTCGGACGTCCAAAGCGACGCGGATTGGGAAAAGCACATCCGCGCCCGCGCTGACACGATCTACCATCCAGTTGGCACCTGTAGGATGGGCACGGATGCGATGGCGGTCGTTGATCCGCAACTAAGGGTGCATGGATTTGAGGGCTTGCGCGTCGTCGATGCTTCAGTGATGCCGACGCTGATTGGTGGCAATACGAATGCCCCGACGATCATGATAGCGGAGCGTGCGGCGACGTGGATTGCCGAACAGCATCAGACATAGGTGTAGCTGCGGCGAGTATCTAAAACTGCGACGTTTGGCCCCCCCCCGGCATTCTATGCAGAAAGGGCAAACCGGCTCGTCGGATCCGGCACCTTATGGCCCAAGTCCTTGGCGGCCTCGATCCAAGTCCTGATTGCATCCTGAACGTTCGCAACCGCTTCCTGCGGGGATTCGCCGTCACTCATGCAGCCAGGAAGATCCGGCACAGTCGCAACGAACCCGCCGCCCTCTTCGGCAGCAAGCGGTTCCACGATAATTGCATAGTCGCTGGCCTTCATAATGATTTGTTCACCGCGTCGATCATTTCGACCAATTGGCGAATATATACAGGTTTAATCGGACGTTTGAAAGGGACTGTGAGTATGTATGCCAAATGTGGGTGGCCGATCTTATAGTGTGATCCGCCTCCCGATGCTGGAGAACACAAGAGGCCATATTCGCGGCACACGGCCTCAACGTCTACAATTTTCCAATCAGCGCGCGGATTTCTACGCATCGCCTCCAGTCGTTTGCTCAAGGTGAACTACCCTTCCGGAACTCTTCCAATCAAGAATCATACAATTTAGAGTTGGTAGATTTGTCACACTTTCAACATCATATTTTCTTGCGCCCTGCAAAACGACACCATTGCCCAACCAAAGCACAACCCCTCCGGACCCGATTGCAGGTGACATGTGCGACATTTTGCGCGCATAAAGCACCATGGCCCGGTTTTTGATCATTGATGACCATCCGCTGTTCCGCGAAGCGCTGCAGAGCGCGATTGGCTTGGCGTTTTCTGACGCGGATTCTTTAGAGGCGCGGTCGATTGATGAGGCGCTCAAGGCGCTGGCGGACAATCCGGTATTTGACCTGGCGTTGCTCGACTTGAACATGCCGGGCACGAGGGGCTTTGAGGGATTGCTGGAGCTCAGGACACAGTATCCGCGGCTGCCGGTGGTGGTGGTTTCCGGCCATGAAGAGGCGCGGATTATCAGCGAGGCGCTGTCTTACGGTGTGGCCGGGTTTATCCCGAAGTCGGCCAAGAAGGCCGATCTGGCGGCGGCGATCACTGCGGTGATGAGCGGTGAAATCTATGTTCCGGCAGGCTATGACGCGCCGCAGAACGGCCATGACAATTCCAAGTCAGAGCTTTTGAGCAAAATCGCTTCCTTGACGCCGCAGCAGCTTCGCGTGTTGCAGATGCTGAAACAGGGGCTTTTGAACAAGCAGATCGCCTACGAGCTGAAGGTTGGCGAGACGACGATCAAGGCGCATGTGTCGGAGATATTGCGCAAACTCAATGTGTTCTCGCGCACGCAGGCCGTGATTGAGGTGTCAAAGCTGGATGTCAAGGATGTGTTCCGCGAGGGGTGATTTGCTCGTGGTGCATCATGAGCGACCCTCGGCGCCGCCCTTCATCCGCCCCCATGGCGGGGCTATCGCAGATGGGATTTTGAGATGCACTCCACGCAGCATCGTCTTTCCGGACAAGCGAAGCGCAGATCCGGAATCCAGAGCGCCGAGGTTTGACTTGTATCCAATTCAGCTTTGCCTACCTGAAATTTTTGCATCTCCGGATGCTGCGCCCTTCTTTTCACAGTTGCCGCTCTGGATTCCGGGTTCCGCTTCGCGGCCCCGGAAAGACGGAACCGCGCATGGTTTCGGGCAATAGTCCATACGCGATTGCCCTGCCCGCGAGGGGCCCCGGCTCCCCGCAAGTGGCGGGGAGAAGGAGAACAGCGCCTGTTGCTGACAACTTTCGACGTCTCAGTTCAAACTTCATCGTCACGCCAACAAATGCGCCATCAGCGCTCTTAGCTCCGCCGGCCTTACAGGTTTGAGCATCACTTCTATCCGCTGTTCCTTGGCGACGGATGCCATTTCCTTGTCGGGGTCGGCGGTGATGATGATGGCGGGGACGTGGCGCTTCAAGAGTTTGCGCGCTTCGGTGATGGTTTGCGAGCCTAGGGTCGCGCGGTCGAGGTGCTGGTCAGCGATGATGATGTCGGGCGACCAGCCGCCGGTGGACAGGGCCGTCATGGCTTCGCCCAGGCTTGCGGCAAGGCGGGTGTCGCAATTCCAGCGGCCTAAAAGTCCGGCCATAGCCTCTTGCACGCTGCGGTCATTTTCGACGAGCAGGACCTTGGCGCTGAACAGGCCGTAGACAGGATTGTCGGGGATCGGCGTCGAGCCAGCAGATTTTGGCTCAAACTGGCCGATTGCCAAGGGCAATGTGATGCGAAATTCAGTGCCGGTGCCGACTTTGGATTTGAACTCCAGCGGGTGGCCGAGCGCCAGCGTCATGCGCCGGACAATCGACAGGCCGAGGCCGAGGCCCCCGGCATGGGCTGTGGCAGCGTTGTGGCCGCGATGGAATTCTTCGAAGACGAGGGATTTTTGATCCTCGGCAATGCCGATGCCGGTATCAATGACGTCGATGCGCACCTGCCGCCCGCGCCGCCGCGCGCCGATCAGGACGCCGCCTTCACCGGTGTAGCGCAGCGCATTGGACAATATATTTTGCAGGACGCGCCGCAGCATCATCCGGTCTGATGTCACGTGAAGGCTGGCGGGGCGGATGCGCAGTTTGAGACCGGCATTTTGCGCCAACGGGGCGAAATCCGATTCCAGCGACTCGAATATGTCCTGCAGCGCAAAGCTGGTCAGCTCCGGTTTCATGACGCCTGAATCGAGCCGGGAAATGTCGAGGAGCGTGCGCAGCAGCTCTTCCATCGTGTCGAGCGAACGCTCGACCTGCTGCACCAGATTGGAGCCTTCGCCATCCATCAGGATTTCCGACAGGCCGGAGACGGACAGGCGCGCGGCATTCAGCGGCTGCAAGACATCATGGCTGGCAGCGGCGATGAAGCGGGTCTTGGAGGCGTTGGCGGTCTCGGCGGCTTCCTTGGCCACGGAAAGATCGCGGTTCGACTGTTCGAGGCGCCGCAGCGTCTGCTTCAACTCGTCCGTCTTGGCCCGGACGCGGCCCTCGAGGTTGATCGCGGTCTGGAACAGGGTGAAGGCGTTGCCCTGCTGGTCCATTGAGCGCTCGACACGGTCAATCAGCGCCTCGTTTATGCGCTTCAGGCGGGCAAGATCAGTGACATTGGCGACTGTCATTGCGCTGTGCCGAATGCGATGCCAGTCAGCGTCTGGTTCAGATGCAGAGACTGGTATTGTTCGCCGTAGGTGCCGAAGCCGATGACACGGTGCTGTTGGTAAAGCTGCGACATGCCGCGGAAGACCTGGCGGTTTTGCGCGTCGAGACGGCGAAGGATACAGTCAAAGCCGAAGATCATGTCGATGCCGCCGAGATTATTGTCGACCTCGTTGAGCGTGGCGCGCGTTGATTCGACCATGCCCTGCGCCTGCGCCACGGTCAGCACCACGCCGTCGTCGATTGCACAGAAGAAGGAGAGCGAGCCATCGGGGTTCACCTTCTGGATCGACCGGCAGAAATATTCGCCACCAACGCGGACCACAACGGGGTGGGAGGCGAAGGACATCGCGGTCAGCGATTCCGGCGCGATGCCGATGGCGTTGGCGTACTCTTCGGCTGCGGGAGCGGCGTTGAACTCGTAGACGATGCGTCTGGCAGGGTCTGATGCGGTGACCACCAGCTTCTGCGCCGAGGGAATAAAATTGTCGGATTTGAAAATCTGGAATGGAATTGCAGTGCTGATGATCAGGATGACGGCGCGTCCCGACCACGCGGTTCCGTTGGCCAGAATGAAGGTCTTGCGGAACTCCATGTGATCGCCGGCCGAGCCGCCTATCAAGGGAATGTCGTCGAGGCCCCAGAAGATGGCGGCAGTGACTGCCTCCTCGGCGTAGGACATGCCGTCGATGAGGCACAGGGCGAACGGTTTGTCGTGCGCAGTGGATGCGGCTTTGAGCGTGTGCTGCTCGCGTTTGGCGGCGACCGAGGCGGCGATGTCGCCCATACCGCCGCTTGCGAGATCATCAATGACCAGCGGCGATATTGTGAAAGCATGTCGCGGGAAGAGCACGAACAGAACGTCCCCATCCAGTATACCTTCGGGGGTCAGCTCGCCCGCCGTTGTGCAGCCGGTGCACTCAAGGTCTGGCAGGTCAATGCGCAGGCGTTCAGCCAGTTCGACCGGGTCGATTGAGGGGTCGGAAAAGAAGACGCAGCCGAACCAGCCGCCAAGATCCTGAACGGTAAATATCTCTGCGCACAGGCAGTCAACAGATCCGCCGCGCATGTGCAACGCGCGGATTCCTGATGCGTAGGTTGTCCAGTTCAAGTCCAAGCCGCAGCCTCCCGTCCGCGTCCGGCTGAAAATCCACTTTCGCGCCCAACTGGAGCAGCTTTCTGCGCTTCCGGTGCTCACGTACGCATTTCTGCCCCGCCTTTAAGCGGCAAGCCGCTGGCGGGGGCCCCAAACGTACGCTCTGCGCCGGTACTCGAAAACCACTCCATTTGACTCGCCAAACTGAATTTTGAGCCAGACTTTGCTTGATGTGATACGGCAGACTGCAGGCGGCAATGTCAAGCGCTCAGGCATCTTTGCCCAAAAGCACGCCGCCGAACAGTTCGCGCAGGCGGTTTTTCAGGATTTTGCCGGTGGCATTGCGCGGGATGGCGTCGGTGAAGACCACCATATCGGGGATTTGCCACTTTGCGACCTTGCCCTCGTAGAAGGCGATAAGCGCCGCAGGGTCCGGGTCCTTGTCAGCGGCTTTAACGGCAACAAGCACGGGGCGTTCGTCCCATTTTTCATGCTTTGCGCCGATGACAGCCGCGTCGGCAAGGTCCGGGTGGCCCATCGCGATGCCTTCTAGCTCGACAGAAGAAATCCACTCGCCGCCTGACTTGATGATGTCTTTGGAGCGGTCCTTGATGGTCACGTAGCCTTCCGGATCGATGGTGGCGACGTCTCCGGTCATGAACCAGTCGCCGGACTTGGCGGTGCCTTTGTCCTGCTTGAAATAGCTGTCGACCACCCAGTGGCCACGGATGGCGAGATCGCCTTGTGTGGCGCCGTCTTCGGGCAATTCGGCGCTGTCATCGCCGGTGATGCGAAGCTGGACGCCGAACAGCGGGCGGCCCTGGCTGAGGCGAAGCTTGTGCTGCTCCTCTTCGGCGAGCGCCATATGCCTGTTGAGGAGCGCGTTTGCTGTGCCGATGGGCGAGGTTTCACTCATGCCCCAGGCGTGAATCGTTTCAACGCCGTGGCGTTCGCGGAAAGCCTTGATGGTTGACGGCGGACAGGCGGAACCGCCGACGGCGGTGCGCTGGAGGGATTCGAGTTTGGCTCCGCTCTTCTGCGCGGCGGCGAGCAGGCCCTGCCATATGGTCGGGACGCCGGCCGCGACGGTGACCTTTTCGGTTTCGATCAGCTTGACCAGGCTGTCGCCGTCGAGACCCGGGCCTGGCATAGCCAGTTTTGAGCCGACCATGGCGGCGGCATATGGCACGCCCCAGGCATTGACATGGAACATCGGCACGACCGGCAAAATGCAATCACGCGCCGACAGGTTGAGGGCATCGGGGACGCAGACGGCGAACGTGTGCAGCAGCGTCGAGCGGTGCGAATAAAGGACGCCTTTCGGGTTGCCGGTGGTGCCGGAGGTGTAGCAGAGGCTGGAGGCGGCGAGCTCATCCAGCTCCGGCCAGTCGTAGTTGACATCACCGGTTGCGATGAATTCATCAAAGAACATCAGTCCGGGGATGGTGGCTGCCGCTTCCTCGTCGCGCGGGCCCATGAGGATATAGGCTTTGACCGGTTTGAACTGGTCCTTCAATTTGGCAATCAGCGGAAGGAAAGTGCGGTCGAAGAAGATCACCTCGTCTTCGGCATGATTGACAATATAGACCATCTGTTCGGGAAACAGGCGCGGATTGATCGTGTGGCAGACCATGCCGCCGCCGGAGACGCCGAAGTAGATTTCCAAATGCCGGTAATTGTTCCAGGCGATGGTGGCGCAGCGCCCGCCTTTGCTGATACCAAACTTCGTCAGTGCCGAGGCCAGTTGGCGCGAGCCTTTGGCAACATTGCGCCAGTTGGTGCGGGCAATGCCACCGGTCGTTTCGACGGACACAATTTCGGTATCGCCATGGTATTTGGCCGCATGGTCAATCAGGGAACTGATCACCAGCGGCATCGTCATCATCTGGCCAAGCATCAACGCCTCCCGCGTTTGTTGAACCCGTGCGCGGCAGGCCTCCCAACCTTCAAGCGCAAGCTGCTTCAGTGTGGAGCACAAGAACACGGTGTCAAGGCGGACGAAGGTCTTGCCATCCGCGCAAAGCGTCCGGCTTTGGCAAATTGTTGCAAAAGTCGTCGGCGGACTTGTTCTTTTGCGCATGATGGGCCAAATGCGGGGAAGCTTTTTGGCGCGGCACAGGTCGTTGCCCGGTCAGATCGAGGCAGTTCACATCATGATGGAAATCTTCACACCGGCTGGCTTCACCGCTCTTCTGCAAGTGATCGGCATTGATCTGGTTTTGGCGGGCGACAATGCCGTGGTGATCGGGCTTGCTGCGGCGGGATTGCCGAAAGAGATGCGCAACCGCGCCATTCTTGTCGGTATCATCGCGGCAACTGTGCTGCGCATCGGCTTTGCGGCGATTACCACGCAGCTTCTGGCGATTGTCGGACTGCTGCTGGCAGGCGGCATCTTGCTTCTGTGGGTATGCTGGAAGATGTGGCGCGAGCTGCGCCAAGGCCACGACGCGGATGAAATGGCGGCGCACGAGGCGCTGTCCGACAGCGATATCAATGCGGATGGGTCCGTTGCGTCCGGGCAGCCAACAAAGACGTTCGGCCAGGCAGCTTGGCAAATCGTCATCGCCGATGTGTCAATGTCGCTCGATAATGTGCTGGCAGTGGCAGGCGCGGCGCGTGATCATCCGACAGTGCTGGTGATCGGGCTGGTGCTGTCGATTGCGCTGATGGGTCTTGCGGCTTCGTTTATCGCGCGGCTGCTGTCCAAGCACCGCTGGATTGCCTATGTCGGCCTTGCGATAATCCTTTATGTGGCCGGTGACATGATCTATCGCGGGTACTTGGAAGTGGCACCGCATGTTGCAGCGTCGATGGCCGGCTGACCGTCAAGCGCTGCCTACGCAAGCCGCGCATTGGCCATGCAGTTCAATGGCTGACTTCTTCGCGTGGAAGCCGTTGCATTTGGCCCACTCCTCCAACCGGTGCTCTATGGCGCTGTCGGCGAATTCGCTGACTTGACCGCAGTCGTCACAAATGGCGAAACCGGCGACGCCATGATGATGCCCCTCCCCGTGCCCGTGGGCGCAGGCCATGAAGGCGTTTATGCTTTCGAGCTTGTGGATGTGCCCGAGCGCGACGAGTCGATCCAGCGCGCGGTAAACCTGCAAGGGTGCACGGAAACCCTGCGGACGGAGCTTGTCAAGCAAAGCATAGGCTGTGACCGGCGCACGGGCACCCTGAAGCTCGGTCAAGACCAGCGACTGGTTGCGGGTAAGCGCTTTGTCCGCTTGGTCAGGCGATGCCATTCAGTCGCTCCAAACTTGGATGTAATAACATAACAATTCAATTGACTCTTGTAATAACATTACATAGGCAAGCATTCAAGCTGAACCAACCGGGGCTCTGCCGGAATGACGCACAACGCCGAAACCAAAATGGCCGCCCCAAGCATCGTCTTCGACGGGCTGACGCTCGGTTATAACAGCCATCCGGCGGTGCATCATCTGGATGGCGCGCTCAAACGCGGGTCTCTGACGGCGGTGGTTGGTCCGAACGGTTCCGGCAAATCAACGCTGATGAAGGCGATTGCCGGAATATTGTCGCCAATGGCGGGCGCCATCCGCATCGCGCCCGGCCAACGTGTCGCGTACCTTCCGCAGCAATCGGAAATCGATCAGCATTTTCCCGCACGCGTTTATGACTTGGTGGCGCTGGGGCTATGGCCAAGACGCGGCTTGACCGGCTGGCTGACGCGCGGCGACAGGGCCGATGTGATGAAGGCACTGGCGGCCGTCGGGCTTGAAGGATTTGATGACCGCGCGCTCGACACGCTGTCCGGCGGGCAGTTGCAAAGGGCGCTGTTTGCGCGGGTTCTGCTGCAGGATGCTGACTTGATCCTGCTCGACGAGCCGTTCAACGCCATCGATACGAAGACCGTCGGCGATCTGGTGGCGCTTATTGGGCTGTGGCGGGGCGAAGGCCGCACGGTGATGGTTGTTGTGCATGACATGACGCTGGTGCGGCAGATGTTTCCTGAAGTGCTGCTTTTGGCACGACAGAAGATCGCCTGGGGTTCGACAATGACGGCTCTGACCGATGACAATCTGGCACGAGCGCGCCGATTCACGGAAGCTTGGAACGAAAATGCGGCGTGGTGTGATGAGCCCGGCGACATGCATCATCACAACGGCCATGAGCACCACGGACATCATGATCACGCCCACCATGACCATTCCGTCCACGGGAATCCTTGAGCCATGTATGAATTGCTGATCGGGCCTTTTGTTGACTATGGCTTCATGCAGAAGGCGTTGCTGGGCACTCTGATGCTTGCGGTTGGTGCGGGTCCGGTCGGTGTGTTTTTGATGCTGCGGCGGATGAGCCTTGCGGGCGATGCGATGGCGCATGCCATCCTGCCAGGCGCGGCGGCGGGCTATCTTTTGTTCGGGCTGGCGATCATCCCGATGACCATAGGGGGACTGATCGCCGGGTTGGCTGTGGCGCTCGGCGCGGGCGCGGTGTCGCGCTACACAATCCAGAATGAAGACGCGTCCATGGCGGCGTTTTACCTGATTTCGCTGGCCGCCGGTGTGCTTCTTGTCTCGCTGCGCGGGTCGAGTGTGGACCTGATGCATGTGTTGTTTGGCACGGTGCTGGCGCTGGACACACAGACGCTGTGGCTGATCGGCACGATTTCCGCACTGACGCTTGTAGTGCTGGCGATCTTCTGGCGCGGGCTGGTGGCAGAGTGTCTTGACCCTTTGTATTTGCGCTCGGTGAGCGGGATCGGCGGGCTGGTGCATCTTTTGTTTCTGGTGCTGGTGGTGCTCAATCTGGTCAGCGGATTTCAGGCACTCGGCACGCTGCTTTCGGTCGGGCTGATGATGCTGCCCGCGCTCGCCGCGCGCTTCTGGACCAGCCGCGTTGAAACAATGTCATTGCTGGCCGTTGCCATCGGCATGGTTTCCGGCGTGGCGGGATTGCTGATTTCCTATCACCTGGAATTGCCGAGCGGGCCGTCGATTATTCTTGTCGCAGGGCTCGCCTATCTGGTGTCGCTGATAGCGGGAAGGCGCGGGATCGTGCAGTCGCGGCTGCGCCCGCACCGGCACCGTGTTGCCTGATGAGCTGATTCACACAAAGGAGCCAAAGCATGAAAAGGTTTGGACTTTTGGTCTTTGCGATCATGGCTTTGCTCGTGCCTTTGCCAACCCATGCGACGGCACAGCCGCTGAAAGTTGTTGCCTCATTTTCGATCCTTGGTGATCTGGCAAAAGCGGTTGGCGGCGACAAGGTTGAGGTGGTGACGCTGGTTGGCCCCAATGGAGACGCGCACGTGTACGAGCCCAAGCCTGCGGACGCTGCGAGTGTTTCTGTGGCTGGCGTGGTGCTCGTCAACGGGCTGGGCTTTGAAGGGTTTATCGAGCGACTGGCGAAGGCAAGCTCTACCAATGCCGCGATTGTCGAAGTCTCCAAAGGCGTCAAGCCAATTGAAGCAGCAGAGGAAGGGCATGAGGCGGAAGCAGGGGCTGCTGACACCGAACAGCACCACGGCGGCATCGACCCGCATGCCTTTCAATCCGTCCCGAACGTCAGGCTCTATGTGAAGAACATTGCTGAGGCATTCTGCGCGGCAGACACTACGGACTGTGACAGGTTCAAGGCCAATGCGGCGGCGTATGACGCCAAGCTCGCAAAGTTGGACGCAGATATTCGGGCCGCCGTCGCGTCAATTCCGGCGGAAAAGCGGACGATCATCACCTCGCATGATGCGTTCGGCTATTTTGCCAATGAGTATGGGGTGAAGTTCTTGGCACCCGAGGGGATTTCGACGGACTCTGAAGCCTCAGCATCAGATGTTGCCAAGCTGATTGACCAAGTGCGGGCGGACAAGGCTTCGGCGCTGTTTGTCGAGAATATTTCTGATCCACGGCTGGTGAACCAGATTTCGGCAGAGACCGGGATCAAGGTGGGCGGGGCGCTTTATTCGGATGCGCTGTCGGCAGCGGATGGACCGGCAGGGACGTATATTGAGATGATGCAGCATAATGTCGAGACGATAAAGGGCGCGATACTGGGGAGTTGAGCCGGGCGTGGCGGGCTATTTTTGACCCTCGGTGCTGCCCCCTCTCCGTCACGGGCTTTGCCCGCGACATCTCTCTACAAAAGGGGCGAGGTTAAAGAAGTGGAGCTTCAAATCCGCGCGATGAAATGCGGGTTCGCGAAATCGCTGTCATTTGCTTGGTTGCGCTTGCCGTAGGCGAGCGGCTGGCCGTCTGTCGTTTCTGTGCGGCCACCGGCAGCGCGCAGGACGGCGTCGCCTGCGGCGGTGTCCCACTCCATGGTGCGGCTGAAACGTGGATAGAGATCAGCCGAGCCTTCGGCGAGCAGACAGAATTTCAGCGAAGAGCCAATGTTGACGGTCGAACAGCCGTGCAGGCCCGCAAGATAATCTTCTGTCTCCGGCGTCAAATGGTTGCGGGAGGCGACGACGCGGCGCGGCTCCGGTTCCGGGTCGGGTAGAAGTGGCATGCGGCGCTCCACGACGGCGTTGTCTGAAACAGAGCCGATGCTTGCGCGGTATGCCGCCCGCCCTGCCCCGGCATAGAGGACGGCGCGAGCCGGGGCATAGACGATACCGGCAACGGGTACGCCGTTTTCGATGAGGGCGATGTTCACGGTGAAATCCTCACGGCCCGCAACGAACTCCTTGGTGCCATCCAAAGGATCAACCAGAAAAAAGCGGGTGCCGAGCGCCTGAGGCACGTGGCCAGAGGCGATTTCCTCTTCGGCTACGACCGGGATATCGGGAAAATGCGCTGCAAGGCCATCGACGATGATGCGCTCGGCCGTCTCATCTGCCTCGGTGACGGGCGACAGGTCTTCCTTGGTCCGTGCCTCTATTCCCTTTGCGCGCACAGCCATTATTGCAGCGCCGGCCTTTATGGCCAGCACTTCAAACACGACAAGCATCGCCGCCGTATCAGATGGTGAAGTCGTCGTAGGCGTTGAGGCGGAGGATGTAATCTTCGACTTCCTTGGCAAGGTCTGCCGACTCGCGGCCTGACGTCTTCAGATGTATTTCCGGAGCATCCGGCGCTTCATAGGGGGAGTCAATGCCGGTGAAATTCTTGATCTCGCCGCGATAGGCTTTGGCGTAGAGGCCCTTCGGATCGCGGGCCGCGCAATCTTCAATCGGCGTGTCGACAAAAACCTCGATGAATTCACCCGCTGGCAGCAGGTCACGCGCTGTCCGGCGCTCGCTCTTGAACGGCGAAATGAACGAGACGAGGACGATCAGGCCGGCATCAGCCATCAGCCGTGCGACTTCGGCGACACGGCGGATATTTTCGACGCGGTCTTCGTCAGTGAAGCCGAGATCGCGGTTGAGACCGTGGCGGACGTTGTCGCCATCCAGAATGTAGGTGTGCATGCCCAAAGCGTGCAGGCGCTTTTCGAGAATGTTGGCGATGGTTGACTTGCCGGAGCCGGACAGGCCGGTGAACCACAGGATGGCCGGACGCTGATGCTTCTGCATCGCGCGTGATTCCTTGTTTACGTCGAGCGCCTGCCAGTGGACATTGGAGGCGCGGCGCAGCGGATGGTCGATCATGCCGGCGCCT
>JANPGC010000336.1:0-22694 GCA_031423755.1 Phyllobacteriaceae bacterium
GGCTTTAACCTCGCCCCGCTTGCGGGGAGAGGTGTCGGCGAAGCCGACGGAGAGGGGCCTGCCCTCCAATGCCAGCACCCCAGCCTTCACGCTCCCGCGCCACCTTTACGCCGCCATCATGCTCATCCTGCGCCCCTGCGAATCCGCCATCCGCCGCCTGATCATCATCGCCGCACGCGGCCTTGTGCTGAAGCCCAGCGCCTCGCGTCCCATCCCGGCAGGCATATTCTCATTCTCCAACGCAGGCCTGACCCGCGCGCCCCGCTTCCAACTCATCGATCCGCTCAAACAGTTCGATCCAGAGGCTTGGGAAAACGAAAACAACGCCGGATCAATGTACGAAGTCCTCCCCTTCAACGCATCACTTGCCCACCATCAAGCGACACTCGCCGCCAAACCCGTCAACGCAACACTCCTCTTCAACCGCCTGCGCGCCATGCGTCACGCGCTCAACGACCTGCCGCGCCAAGCCCGCCGTCTTGCCCGCTGGCGCGCGCAGCGCGATCTGTTGCTCGCCGACAAAGGCCCCTACCGTCCGATGCGCATGTCCCCGTTCCGCCCCGGCCCGCCACCGGGCTACCGCCGCAGGGACCTGCATCAGGTCGATGCCGTGCTGAAGGATGTTCATTATTTCGCGATTGAAGCGTTCAGGTGGAAACCCGGAGACAGTTGCCCCTGACAGGCGGCGGTTCCCGATCTTGGCGCTTGCAAGTGATTGTAATTACAAAAAAATTCCCAAAATTTCGTCATCGTCGGGCTTGTCCCGACGACCCGGACTTGGCCAAAACGCGAGTTTCGGAAAAATTTCCCGCCGCCACCGGTTTCGAGCAAGCCGCCACCGTTAAATCTGTTTAAATCACGTTCTATTGCGGCGTGTTGCACTGCAATATTCAGCTTTTGGCCAGCTTGCAATTCTTCGCAAATGCGGTAGCAATTGCGGTCATTGACATAATTGATGCTGCAGTGCGGCATGGGCCGCATCACGAGAGGAAAAGATCATGGGATCAACGACCGCGACACTGACATTGGGTTCCGAGTCGATCGATCTCCCGGTGCGAAAAGGCACGATCGGACCCGACGTGATTGACATCGCGCCACTCTACAAATCCACCGGCGCATTCACATTTGATCCGGGTTTCACGTCCACGGCTGCGTGCGAATCTGCAATTACCTTCATTGATGGTGACGAAGGCGTTCTGCTGCACCGTGGTTATCAGATTGAACAATTGGCCGAAAATGGCGATTTCCTCGAAGTTTGCTATGTGCTGCTTTACGGCGAGCTGCCGACAAAGGCGCAGAAGGAAGATTTTGATTTCCGCATCTCGCGCCACACTATGGTGCATGAGCAGATGCAATTCCTGTTTCGAGGCTTCCGCCGTGACGCTCATCCCATGGCTGTCATGGTCGGCGTCGTCGGGGCGCTCTCGGCGTTTTACCATGACTCGACCGACATTGCCGACCCTTACCAGCGGATGGTCGCCTCGATGCGGATGATCGCCAAGATCCCGACCATTGCGGCGATGGCCTACAAATATTCCATCGGCCAGCCGTTCGTTTATCCGCAGAACAATCTCGATTATGCGTCCAACTTCCTGCGCATGTGCTTTGCCGTGCCGTGCGAGGATTACAAGGTCAATCCTGTGCTCGCGCGCGCGATGGACCGCATCTTCATTCTGCATGCCGACCACGAGCAGAATGCATCAACGTCAACCGTGCGTCTGGCCGGCTCTTCCGGCGCAAACCCCTTCGCCTGCATCGCTGCCGGCATTGCCTGTCTCTGGGGGCCGGCGCATGGCGGGGCCAATGAGGCTGCGTTGAACATGCTTGCCGAGATCGGCACTGTTGATCGCATTCCTGAATATATCGCCAAGGCCAAGGACAAAAATGACCCGTTCCGCCTGATGGGCTTTGGCCACCGTGTCTACAAGAACTATGACCCGCGCGCCAAGATCATGCAGAAGACCACCCATGAAGTGCTTGAAGCGGTTGGCAAGCATGATGATCCGCTGTTGCAGGTGGCGGTTGCGCTTGAGAAAATCGCGCTGACTGATCCCTATTTCATCGAGAAGAAGCTGTATCCGAATATTGACTTCTATTCGGGCATCACTCTCAAGGCGCTCGGCTTCCCGACCAACATGTTCACTGTGCTGTTTGCTCTTGCGCGCACTGTGGGCTGGATTGCGCAGTGGACGGAAATGATCGAGGATCCGCACCAAAAGATCGGCCGTCCGCGCCAGCTCTACACCGGCGCTGCCAAACGGGATTACGTCCCGACTTCCAAGCGGTGATTTCTGCTCAATTGAAATTGTCACGGCCCAAGCGGATCAGGTTCCCGCTGAAACTTGCCGCCCTTTTTCTGCAAATTTCAACACCACGGAAGCAGACAGCTCCCCGGAAGACACGTCGGTGGCCATGTTGTCTCGAATGCGCCGGAACCCGTCCAACATCGCGCTTCTTGTTCCCGACGGATTGGCCAGCAGCTCAATCTGTCTGGCGAGCATCGGTGCTCTGACGTAAGCATTGTACTGCTCGGGAACGACCGGGCTGTCGGCGATCAAATTTGGCAAAGACGCAGTCCAGCTGGTGACGAAATGCTCGGAGATGAACTTCGCCAGGGCATCAAACTTGTAGCTTGAAACGAGAGGGACACCGGCGAGCGCCAACTCCAATGTCACCGTTCCAGATGCCGCAATCGCAGCGTCAGCCCGGCCAAATGCGGCCAGCTTTTCTGCGTGCCCTGTAACAATTTCCGGCGTAACAGGCCAACTCTGCACCAGTCTTCGCACCGATGCCTCGACATTTGCTGTAACAGGCAAAACCGCGTTGAACACCATTCCTCGCGCTTTCAAAATGCCAAGTGCATTGCCAAATACCGGCGCGTGGCGTTTTACCTCGCTGTTGCGCGAACCGGGCAAAACCAAAAGCGTTTTCACGCCGCCGGATTGGCGCGACGGCTCAAGCATCGCCTGGCTGGCAGCTGCAGATAAAATGCCCGCATCGCGCGCCAAACGGTGCCCAACATAAGTCGCGGGCGGACCTATCAATTCCCGCAGAACCTTCGGTTCAAACGGCAAAATAGCAAGCACATGGTCTATGTAGCCTGTCATAGCCTTCGCCCTGCCGGGTCGCCAAGCCCAGACCGACGGGCAGACATAGTTCACAATCGGAATTGATGGATTGGCCGCGCGCACTTTGCGGGCGACGCGATGGCAAAAATCGGGGCTGTCAATGATGACCAGACAGTCCGGCTGCTCAGCATTGATAAACGCAGCCGTCTTGCCAATCAGGCTCATCAGGCGAGGCAGCTTGGACAAGATTGCCGATATGCCCATCAGGGCGATTTCGGACGGGTCAAACAGGCTGGCCAGCCCCTGCGCCGCCAGATGCGGACCGCCAACCCCGACCAGCTGAACTTCACGCCCCGAAATGTTGCGAAGGGCCACAACAAGATCGGCGCCCAGAACATCGCCCGATTCCTCGCCTGCAATAATGCCAATTTTCAAAGGTGCTGCCATGCCGCTCACCCTCGCATGCCCACTATGAAAATGCCAAGGTCGTTGGCCTTTGCGACGGTGACTTCACGGTCGAGAATAAGCGACCGCTCCGCTTCAACCACCACTCCGGCAAGTCCGGCTGCTGCTGCCTGTTCGACCGTATCAGGGCCGATGGTTGGCATATCCACCCGCAATTCCTGCTGCGGTTTGGCGAATTTGGCCAGCACGCCCGAGCGTCTGAACCTTGTCTCGGATGCCGCCAGCTGCATCAGCATCGCGGCAGTTCCGCTCTTGCCCTCGGCGGCAATGATGGCGCCGCCCCTTGCCACGGCAGCTTGGCCGATATCTGCGGCGCCGAGCCGCCTGGCTTCGTATATTGCGGATTCGATGTCGTACTGGTCGTTGGCATGCGGCCCCAAAAGCGTGACCTCGCCAAGTGGCGCAAGCAATGCTGGCACCACGTCGTGAGCTCCGACGACTGTAAAGCCACAAGACTCGAGCCAATCTATGGCTTCGCGCAATAATCCGTCATCGCCCTTGCGCAACGCCCGGAAAAGTCGCGGCAATTGCCTGATTGTCATCCAGTCGAAGGTGAAGGCGCCCAACCTTGGCCGCACCTTTATGCCACCTGCAAGCACAATATTGCTTACACCGGCGGATTTTAGGCTTTTCAGTATCGCCGAAAGATGCGTCACGGGGACGTGCAAATGTTCGTGCCGTTCGACCCAGTTGCCTGTGTCCTCTGTCACGGCAACAACGAATGGCGCAAACTTGGCTGCGGCCAGTTCTGTGGCTATGACCTCCGGAAGCCTCCCGCTTCCGGCGAGAATTGCTGTTTTGCCGGACGGGCCTGAATTCATGACGTCAGGCGTCGTCATCTCCGGCCCTTTCGGCCTTTTTGTCGAGCAGCGGCGCACAATAAGAACGCTTTGAACTGAAATCCATGAAAGACAGCAAATCCTGCACGGCCGCTGAATTTTCAAACTTCACCGCAACATCGACCGCGTTTTCCCGCACCGGCTTTCTGCGGTCAAAAAGCATTTTCACCGCATGTCGCATGTCATGGATTTCCGCGCGCGGCATGCCGCCGCGTTTCATTCCGATGATGTTCAGCCCGGCCAAATGAGCATGGACGCCGATGGCGCTGCCGTAGGGTATGAGATCGTGGACCAATGCAGCAAGCCCGCCGACAAACGCGTGGTGCCCAACTCGGCAAAACTGATGGACAGCCCCGCCGCCGCCAATAATCACGTTGTCACCGATTTCAACATGACCACCGATCATCACATTGTTGGCAAATGTCACGTTGTTTCCAAGCGTGCAGTCATGCGCGACATGGGCATAGGCGAGGAACGCACAATTGTCGCCTACCCGCGTCAAACCGGTGCTTGAGTCAGAGCCGGTGTGCATCGTCACGCCTTCGCGGATCAGGCAGTTCTTGCCGACGATCAACTTGGTCGCTCCGCCCTTGTGCTTGGCGTTCTGCGGCGCTGCGCCAATGATGGCATGATGAAAGATAGTCGCGCCTTCACCGACTTCCGTCAAGCCCTCCATGACAACATGGCTCATCAAGCGGCTGTTCGCGCCGATGCTGACTGCTCCTCCGACATGGCAGAACGGTCCGATGTCAACGTTGTCACCGACGATTGCTCCATCTTCGATAATTGCTGTCCGGTGGATTGTGGCGCTTGGTGATATGCTCAAGATAGGCTGCTTTCGACGGGGGCTTTTCCTGCAGATTCATTGATTATCATGGCCGTCACTTCGGCTTCAGCAACTTTCACGCCATCAACCGACGCAATGCAGGCGTATTTGGATAAATTGCCGCGGCGCTTCAATTTGGTGACTGCTATTTCCAGCCGGTCCCCTGGCACCACGGGCTTGCGGAACTTGGCGTTGTCGATCGTCATGAAGTAAACGATGGACGGCGTGTCCATCCCGTTGGCAATGATTGATATCGCGCCAGCAGTTTGCGCCATCGCCTCGATAATCAAAACTCCGGGCATGATGGGCTGGCCTGGAAAATGACCCTGAAAATGCGGCTCGTTGATCGTCACATTCTTGATGCCGATGGCGGAGTTGTCGCCGTCGATGTCGATGATCTTGTCTATCAACAGAAACGGATACCGGTGCGGCAGTATCGCCAAAAGCTTTTGAATATCAGCGCTCTGTAAAGTATTTTTCGTATCGTTCATGGGCGCTTTTCCCTCTTCTCGCGCACAAGATTGCGAATGACGGCAACCTCGCGGAAAAAATCTCTCATTTGCTGCGCCGGGGCGCCAGCCCAACGCTCGCCTGCCGGAATGTTGTTCATAACGCCCGATGCGGCGGCGACCTGGGCGCCATCACCTATTGTCACGTGATCGGCCACGCCGACACGGCCGCCCAGCATGACACGATCGCCCAAAGTCACGCTGCCGGAGAGACCGCAATGACCGGTGATCACACACTGACGCCCGATCCTCACATTGTGAGCGATCTGCACAAGATTGTCGATCTTGCTTCCTTCGCCAATAATTGTGTCCGACAACGAACCGCGGTCTATGGTGGTGTTCGCACCAATTTCAACGTCATCCTGCATTATGACGCGCCCCACATGCGGCACCTTCTCCAGACCGCGTTCGCCAGGAACAAAGCCAAAGCCATCCTGTCCGATCCGCGCTCCGGCATGAACGAGAACGCGATCACCGATGAGGGCATTGAGAATCGTGGCATTCGGGCCGATCACACAATCACGGCCAATTTTGCAACCTGCGCCGATGATCGAACCGGGTCCAATGACGGATCCAGCACCAACTTCGGCAAATTCTCCGATCAGGGCCCCCGGCTCCACCGTCACATCAGCCTCAAGCTGCGCGGAACCTGCAATTGTTGCAGTTGCGGAGACGCCGACCAGCCCGGAAAAAGATATCGGACGGATCGTTTCCGGAAAAAGCCGCCTGCCCGCCTTGGCAAAAAGTTGCTGTGGCCGCTTGGCAATAACCACTGCAACGTGCTCAGGAGCGAATTCGCTTAGATACTCGCTGCATATCAAAGTGCAATGCGGGAGACCGGCCAGTCTAACCGCATAGTCTTTGCCATCGGCGAATACGAGCGAACCGTCACACGCAGAATCAAATGCTCTCAGACAAACGATCAAACGATCTGCCATACTTGGATCAGCGAGCCGATCACCGCCCAACGCCAGCACATCGCCGGCGTTCAGCGTTCCTGATGGCTTGAAAAATCCGTGCTGCATCATGGGTTTCTAGCTCCTCCGGACCGAGTTTCGAGCCCGGAGGGCATAGGCGTCAAGCCTTTAGAATTTGGTTGCAATACCAAAATTCAGGTTTTGAATCTGGTCGTTCGCCTCTTTCAACACCGGAACCGAGTAATCCACACGCAATGGACCAAAAGGCGACGCCCAAATCAAGCTTGCACCAACAGATGACCGCCAAGCCAAATCTGTGTTGGTCGCATCCGTGAACGGTGAACCAAACAGAGTGCCGACGTCGGCAAACACAGCCCCTTTGATACCGATGCTTTCGGGAATGGCGGGCATGGGGAACTGCACTTCAGCTGAAGCGTTCACATAAGTTGTGCCACCAATGTGGTCGGCGCCGATCATTGGACCAAAACCGTTGAACTCAAACCCGCGGACGATATCGTTGTTGCCTTTGAACAAATCACCCACGCGAATGCCGCTTGATGCGGCTGCAGGGGCCTCGTCATCAAGAGCATAAATGTAGCCACCGCCAGCTGAAATCAGGCCAACCCAGTTAAATTCTTCCGAAAGCGTGTGATAGTAGGTCGCCTTGGCTGTCGTCTTCAACCAGTAAGCATCGCCGCCGAGACCGGCAAATTCCTGATTGAACCGGGCAAAAATACCAGCGTGCGGATTGTTGGTGTCATCGATTGTGTTGAACGTAAGCGCATAGGAAACTGACGACTTGATCCACTTGCCCGCAGGAATATAGGACGGAATTGCCAAGTCTGCCGTATCCGGACCGGCACCGTCTGTATCAAGATCGCCAACAATGCCGTCGCCGTTTGTGTCACGCTGCGAATACTCATCCTGCGAGATATTATAAGCAACCTGAGCAGACAATTGATCTGTAATCGGCAGACCAAACCGCACGGTGGCACCTGTCCGATCAACCAGATACGCATCGTAGGTGTTCTGGTTCTTGAAGATGTCAAAACCGGCTGCCGCGCGATAACCGAGGAAATAGGGTTCGGTAAACGACAGGTTGTACGTGCGCGAATCCGCCGTGCCGCCTGCAGAAATCTTTACAAACTGGCCGCGCCCAAGGAAATTCCGTTCGGTAATGCCGACTTCGAGGTTCACACCCGAATCGCTTCCGCCCGTCGAATATCCAGCCCCAACCGAAAATTCGCCGGTCGATTTTTCAACAACATCAACAACCAGAACAACTTGGTCAGGCTGATCACCAGGAACGGTCGAAATCTCAACGCGTTCAAAGAAATCAAGCTTCTCCAGACGGCGCTTCGCCTTCTGGATCATCACTTGGTTAAATGCGTCGCCTTCAGCCAGATCGAACTCGCGACGGATCACGTAGTCGCGTGTCTTGTCGTTGCCACGCACCTCGATGCGCTCGACATAGGTCTTTGGACCCTGGTCGACCGTGTAGACAATGTTGATGGTGCGGTTGGCAAAATCACGGTCGCCGCGCGGCGTCACCTGACCAAAAGCGTAGCCCTTTGCGGCCACTTTCTCGGAAATCCCGATGATTGAGTCTTCAACATCTTTGGCGCTGTAGACTTTACCGGCTCTGGTTTCGACCGCACTGGCCAAGTCGTCTGAAGTTATGCCTTCAACGGTGCTTTCGACAGAGATGTCGCCGAAATTGTACCGGTCACCTTCTTCCACGGTGATGGTCACCGTGTATTTGTTTGTCGCCTCGTCCAACTGGGCATCAGAGGAGACGACCTGGAAATCAGCATAGCCCTTGTTGAAGTAGAAGCGCCTAAGCGCCTCTTCATCGGCCTTTATGCGATCAGCATCGTACACGTCAGAACGTGAAATGAATGACAGAAAGTTCGACTTCTTCGTCGAGATCACTTCGCCCAGACGGCGGTCTGAATAGGCGTTGTTGCCAACAAAATTGATGGTGGCGATCTTCGTGCGGTCGCCTTCCTGAATCTCGAACACAACATTGACACGGCCCTCGCCGAGGTCAACAGTAGTGGGATTAACCACAACATCGGCCCGGCCAATCCGCCGATAGGCCTCCCGAACGGTCTCGGCGTCCTGCTCAAGGGTGTTTGCGTCAAGCGCGTTGCCAGCCTTCAGCTGAACCTGACTGACAAGATTGGCATCCTTGATCTTTTTGTTGCCACTGAAGAGAACCTGATTGATGACCTGATTTTCTGCAACGGTGATGACCAGTGTGCCGCCAGACTGGCTGATGGACACGTCTGAGAAAAGGCCAGTCGAGTAAAGGCGCTTTATGGCCTCATCCAAATCGCCAGCCGAATAGCTCTGCCCCGGCTTGATACCAATGTAATCGCCGATGGTCGATGACTCGACACGCTGATTGCCGCGCACCTCGATGGAGCGGAACGAAGCTGCCTGTGCAGCGTTTACGGACAGCACGGATGCGCCAATGGCCACGCCCAAAACCACGCGGGCGGAGATGGCAACAGCAGAGGCTGCCGACAACAGAACAGTTCTACACTTCATTGGTCTTCCCAAACCTTATGCAACATGAGTCCCTACGGCTATCAAGGCACCCGTCAGAGCCTCGTTCGTAATAGCCGGTTTTGCCATACACGCAAGCCTTACAGTTAATATCCATTTACTTCTTTCGTTTCCGTGGCTTCCGCGCCACGGCAAACACCCGACATGGTAAACGGACGGTTAGCGCCCCATTGCCTCAGCAGGCAAAAAGATCGTTGTAAAACACGAACAGCATGAACATGAGGACGAGAGCGCCGCCGATGCGGAAGACAAAGTCCTGCAATTTGGCGGAAACAGGGCGGCGCATCACCGTTTCCATACCGTAAAATAGCAAGTGGCCGCCATCCAAGGGTGGGATCGGCAGAAGGTTGAGAATGCCGATTCCGATCGACAGCAACGCACCCAGCTGGATAAGCCAATCTACGCCTCTCTTGGCGGCCTGGCCGGCCATACTGGCGATTTTGACCGGGCCGCCGAGTTGGCATTTGTCTTCCCTGCCCTTGACCAGCCGGACAAGAAAATTCCCTGTCTGTGCAGCTATATAGCCAGTTTGCCTGACGGATTCGCCCAACGCCTGCAGCGGCGTAAACTTGCGTATTTCATAACCGCCTTCCGCAGGACTGGTCTGAATGCCAAGCACCGCCACCTTGATCTTGTTGCCCAGCGCATCGTCGATTTCGCGGGTGAGCGGCGTCGCATTTATGGTCAGCGTTTCGCCCTTGCGCTCCATCACAAAAGTCATTTCCTGGTCGGCCCTCGGCGCGATGTAACGCTGCAGATCTTCAAACGACTCAATGGCGTTGCCATCAATGGATTTGAACTTGTCGCCGGGCTGGAAACCTGCGGCTTCCGCGACAGATCCCGGCACGAGCTGGGTAATAACCGGGTTGGTAATGATCCGGCCGTTGAGGGCGAAGAAGACAGCAAAAATTGCAACCGTTAACAATATGTTAGCGATGGGACCGGCGGCAACGGTGGCGGCACGCTTCCAAACCGGCTGGGTTTGAAACGCCGTTTTCCGCTCGGCATCCGACATTGCAGACAGGGCCTCTTGATCGGGAATGCTGGCGCCGTTCTCGTCGCCGGCAAACTTCACGTAACCGCCAAGAGGAATCGCGGACAGCTTCCAGCGGGTGCCCTTCCTGTCAGTGAAGCCGATCAGCTCCGGCCCGAACCCGACCGAAAACGCTTTCACACCAATGCCGCACCAGCGCCCGACGAGATAATGGCCCATCTCGTGCACGAAAACGACAAGTGTGAGAATTGCCAGAAATGGCAGGAGCGTGCCGATGAGGATGCTGTCGCTGCTGATCAATTTGGAGAGAGTTTCGCTCAAGGCAATATCCTTAAAATGCCGGGATGCCAAGTTGCTCCGGCGTAAAAATTATCTTGGGGACAACTCAAAGCAGGCCCGTTGTCACATGCACTAAGTAAAGCGCCGCCGCCGCCGCTACAAGGGCGTCCACCCTGTCCATAATGCCACCATGGCCGGGAATTATCGTGCCGGAGTCCTTTACGCCAAACCTCCGCTTGACCCAGGATTCGAAAAGATCGCCAATCTGCGACCAGACTGAAACAAGCAAGATGATGATCGGCAGCATCGGGCCGATGGGCAGCCCGGCAAGCACTGCTACACCCAAGCCAGCGAACATCGCCGCGACCGCCCCGCCAATTGCTCCGGACCAGGTTTTGCCCGGAGAGATTGCCGGTGCCAACTTGGGTCCGCCAAGCGAGCGCCCGACAAAGTAGGCGAAAATATCAGTCGCCCAAACCAGCGCGAACAGGAACAGGACTGCGAACAGGCCATCATTTTGATCGCCACGCAGAAACACCAGACTTGCCGCCGGAATGGCGGAATAAAGTATGCCCCAGCCGAGCCACACGTTCGCCTGCCCGGCAAGCTTGGCAACAAAGCCGACAATGGCTGCGATACATATCGCAGCAAAAATCATCTGCGGGGGCAGCCCCGCCATTAACAGCGCAAAGGCGACGATCAGCAGGAGTTCGGCGGCTTTGGCGAGAACCGTCTTGGAACCAGCCTCGGTGATGCGCCGCCACTCGACAAAGACCCCGGTGCCCATAGCCACCGCGAGGATGCGGAACGGCCAACCTCCAAACCAGGTCAGAGCGAGAACAAGCGCTGCAAGAATCACGCCGGACAACACGCGTTGTTGCAGGTTTGTCAGGCTGGCGCTCATGAAACACGCGCCTCGACGCCGCCAAACCGGCGCTCGCGTCCTTCAAACTCGTTCAAGGCTTCGATCAGACTGTCACGGTTGAAGTCCGGCCAAAGGCAAGGCAGGAATACCAACTCAGAATAGGCCGCCTGCCACAGAAGGAAATTCGACAGCCGCTGCTCGCCACTGGTGCGGATGACCAGATCCGGGTCGGGAATGCCAGCCGTATCCAGCCGCGCAGACAGAGCTGCCGGGCCGATGTCTTCGGTGTTCAAACGACCTTCAGCGACGTCATCCACGAGCTTGCGCGCGGCGCGGATGATCTCGTCACGGCCGCCGTAGTTGAACGCGATGTTGAGCGTCATGGCCGTATTGCCGCGCGTCAGCTGCTCTGCGTCCTGCAACAGCTTCAGAATATCCGGCTTTAGCCCCCTGCGCTCGCCGATGATCCGAACCTCAACATTGGAGCGATGCAGGTCCGCAAGGTCGCGGCGGATGAACAGCTTCAAAAGCCCAAGCAGATCAGAGACTTCACTGGCTGGCCTCGACCAGTTCTCGGACGAAAAGGCGTAAAGCGTAAGGTATCGAATGCCAAGCTCAGAGGCGTTTCTCACGGTTTCGTGCAGCGCATTCATGCCGGCCTTGTGACCGGCTGTGCGCGGCAGACCCCGCGCCTTAGCCCAGCGGCCGTTGCCGTCCATGATGATTGCCACATGGGCAGGCACTTGCATCCTCGCGTCTACCTTTCCCCTGATGTGCGACCGTCACACATGCATGATTTCGGCTTCTTTGGCGTACAACAGCTTGTCGACTTCGCTGATCGTATCGTCGGTGTGCTTTTGCACCTTGTCGTGCTGGACGCGGCTGTCGTCCTGGCTGATGTCGCCGTCCTTCTCGAGTTTCTTCAGCTGCTCCATCGCGTCGCGGCGCACATGGCGGGCGGCGATGCGGGCGTTTTCGCCATACTCCTTGGCGATCTTGACCAATTCCTTGCGGCGCTGCTCATTCAACTCGGGCAGCGGAATGCGCAGCGTCGTGCCATCGGTGATCGGGTTGAGGCCAAGGCCTGAGTCGCGGATGGCGCGCTCGACGGCACCGACCATGGATTTGTCCCAGACGGACACGCTCAACATCCGCGCTTCGGGCACGGTGACGTTTGCCACCTGATTGATCGGCATCGATGAGCCATAGGCGGAGACGGTAATCGGGTCGAGCAGACTGGCCGACGCGCGGCCGGTGCGAAGACCGCCAAGGTCATGCTTGAAAGCGGCAATTGCGCCATCCATGCGGCGCTTGACATCGTTCATGTCGAGAAGTTCGTTCTTGGCCATTTCTCACTCCTGCGGACCGTTTGCCGGTTCAGACACCTTGTCAGGCGTCCTTTACCACTGTGCAACGGCCTTTTCCTGTCAAAATATCGGCGAATCCGCCGGCCTCGTGAATGGAATACACGATTATCGGAATGTGGTTCTCACGCGCAAGAGCTACCGCTGCTGTGTCCATGACGGCGAGGCCGCGTGAAAGCACTTCCTGATGCGTCAGCGTGTCGAAACGGGTAGCCGACGGGTCTTTCTTCGGGTCGGCGGTGTAAATTCCGTCAACCTGAGTTCCCTTGAACAGCGCGTCGGCGCCGACTTCGGCTGCCCGCAGTGCGGCCGCAGAGTCCGTCGTGAAGAACGGGTTGCCCGTACCGCCGGCAAAAATCACAACCTTGCCCTGATCCATATAGGACGTTGCCTGGCGCTGCGAGAAGCTTTCGCAGAGTTCCGGCATTGCAATGGCGGAGAGGACCACGGTATCGATGCCGAGCTTGACCAGAGACGTCCGCAGCGCCAGCGAATTGATGACCGTTGCCAGCATTCCCATGTGATCGCCGGTCACGCGGTCTCCGCCCTTGGACGCCACAGCCACGCCGCGGAAAATATTGCCGCCGCCAATGACGACGCCAACTTCAACGCCCAGCGCCCTCGCTTGCGCAATATCCGAAGCGATTCGGTCCACGACCGCCACATCTATGCCAAACCCTTGGTCGCCCATCAGCGCCTCGCCGGAAGCTTTGAGCAAAACACGGCGGTAGAGGGGTTTGGATGTCATGACGGGTTCCGTATGCGAGCGATTCCGCGATTTCGATACACGAAGGGCGCGGCGAAGTCACGCCGCGCCCTTGCGCAATAGACTGTTTGAACCGGTCAGCCCTTGGCGGCGGCTGCCACTTCGGCTGCGAAGTCGGACGTCTCTTTCTCGATGCCTTCGCCGAGAGCAAAACGCACGAAACCGGTGATCTTGGCAGGTGCGCCGATTACCTTCTCAGCATCCTTCAGCGCTGCCTCAACGGTCATGTCCGGGTTCAAGACGAATGCCTGCTTCAACAGCACGACTTCCTCGTAGAACTTGCGAATGCGGCCCTCGACCATCTTTTCGATGATCGCGTCCGGCTTGCCCGATTCGCGTGCCTGCTCGGTGAAAATCGCGCGTTCACGCTCGACAGCAGCCGGATCAACTTCGTCGGCTGTCAGTGCCAGCGGGTTTGTCGCGGCGACGTGCATGGCAACCTGACGGGCGAACTTGCGCGCCTCGTCGTGGCCGCCAATCGTTTCGATGGAAACGAGCACGCCCATCTTGCCGAGAACGTCATTGACCACGGCATTGTGGACATAGGTTGCAACAACGCCGTCTGTCACTGACAGCATGGCCGAGCGTCGGAACGACATGTTTTCGCCGATGGTGCCGACGGCATCCTTGATCGTGTCGGCGACTGACTTGCCGGTGCCGGGATAAGCCGCGTTGGCGACAGCCTCGGTCGAACCATTGGTCGGCAGCGCCACGTTGGCAACATTGCGGACGATGTCCTGAAATGTGTCGTTGCGGGCTGCAAAGTCTGTCTCGCAGTTTACTTCAACAACCACGGCCTTGTGGCTATCCGATGCGATGCCAATCAGGCCTTCGGCGGCGGTGCGACCGGATTTCTTTTCAGCCTTGGTGATGCCCTTGGCGCGCAGCCAGTCGACAGCGGCTTCAATGTTGCCGTCGTTTTCCGTCAATGCGTTCTTGCAATCCATCATGCCTGCGCCGGAGATTTCACGCAGTTCCTTGACCATTGCGGCGGTAATCGTTGCCATTGTTCTGACCTTTCCACGAACAGGCCGCACCTTGATCCAGATGCGCCTTCGGGCACCCATGTGCCCGGCAAATCAATTCATTTGTATGAAAGCGCGAGGCCGCAGCAAAATTGCGCGGCCCCGCAAAAGCCTATCAGGCTTCGGGAGCAGCTTCCGGAGCGGCTTCAATCGCCAACTCGACCGGAGCGTCTTCCATTGCGCCGATGTCAACGCCCATCGATCCCTGCTGACGGGCGATGCCGTCGATGCAAGCCTTGGAGATCAGCTCGCAATAAAGCGCGATGGCGCGCGAGGAATCGTCGTTGCCGGGGATCGGATAGTCGATCTTGTCGGGATCACAGTTCGAATCGATCACGGCGACAACCGGAATGCCGAGGCGCTTGGCCTCTTCAATCGCGTTCGCTTCCTTGTTGGTGTCGATGATGAACATGATGTTCGGGGTCGAACCCATGTCCTTGATGCCGCCAAGCGCGCGGTCGAGCTTCTCGCGCTCGCGCTGAAGGTTCAGAAGTTCCTTCTTGGTGAAGCCCTGACCTTCGCCGGCCAGAAGTTCGTCAAGCTTGCGAAGACGCTGGATCGAGTTGGAAATGGTCTTCCAGTTGGTCATCATGCCGCCGAGCCAGCGGGCGTTGACGTAATACTGGGCCGAATTGCGGGCAGCTTCGGCAACAATTTCCGAAGCCTGACGCTTGGTGCCGACGAACAGCACGCGGCCGCCCTTGGACACCACATCAGAAACAGCCTTCAGCGCCGTGTGCAGCATTGGCACGGTCTGGGCGAGGTCCATGATGTGGATGTTGTTGCGGGTGCCAAAGATGTACGTCGACATCTTCGGGTTCCAACGGTGGGTCTGGTGACCAAAGTGAACGCCAGCTTCCAAGAGCTGACGCATGCTGAAATCTGGCAGCGCCATTTGATAGTTCCTTTCCGGTTGAACCTCCGCCGGGGCAGACAGCAAGCTGTCACCGGTGGCGCGGCCGGGATTTCTCCCCGGACGAACCGATCCCTGCGTGTGGAATGACGCGGCGTATAGGGGGTTGGAGCGGAAAAGGCAAGCGGGGGCGGAAATTACGACTCAGGCCGGTAAAACGGGTTTGCCCAAGTCACCCTGCCCGCTTTCTCCAGCCCGGCATTGATCTCACCCAGCGCCGTTTGCATCGCATGACGCACCAGCCCCATCAGCTGCGCCGGGTCTTCGCTGCCCCTTACCTCGACCGGCTCCAACACCCTCACATGCGCATGTCGCCTTGCCACCGGCTGCGGGATGAATTGGTTGGCGGCGTCGCGCCAGGTGCCTTTGCACCAGTCGTTGCGCAAACGCTTAAGATGTTCGGCGACCTCTTCTTGGGTGATGGTCGGCTTCTCGAACGCGAAATCACCCAGTCTGCGGATGAGTGCCAGCCGATCTGCGAGCTTGCTTGCAGCCTTGGTTTCATGAGCCTGAGCCTTGCCCTCGGCCCGCGCCTTGCGCTTGACCTGCTGAATTGTCACCGCCGCATCGCGGCCAAATGTGCCGTCGTTCAGCCAAGTCTCAAGCTGCAAAACCGCCGCCGTCTCGATGGCGTCGCGCTTGGCCCGCAGCGGCAGGTCTGGCATCGCGACCAGCGAGAGTTTTTCAGCTTCCCGATCAAAGAGCTTTTTAAAAATGAAGTGGACGCGTTCAGCCGGATTTGCGCCTTCGCCTCTGCCGAGCTTCAGGCTGTTCTCGACGTAGGCACATTCCTTGAGCAGCCCCGCAGTCGCATCCTCGACAAAAGCCAGCTTCCAGACCATCGGCGCCAAGCGCACGGACTTCTCCGGCGCTCTGGACTTTGCATCCAGCGCCATTGTGGCTGCGCCGGGCATCAGCGGTGCAACGTAATCAGCATGCCAGCCGACCGCGCCCTCGGGGTGCAGCAGCACGCCTTTGCCCTTCAGCGCCCATTCCACGGAATGCGCCTTGGCAGCGTCGGAATTGCCCGGGATTTGCGCAATCAAATTGTTCCACAGGAAGAATTTCTGCATCGCCCGGCCCGTGCCGTTGACCACGCCATTTGTCGCCCAGCTTGCCGCATCGGGCGCAACGCGCGAGATCATCTCCTTGTCGAGCATCCAGTCGGTGAAAAACTCTGGATGGTTCGGCAGCAAAAACGTCGCGCCGCCGTCCGCGCAAATTGCCCTGAGCTTGGCAATCTCCATATCGGAGACATGAATTTCGCGCACATCCGCCAGCCCGCGAATGCCCGGAATGCGGCGCAGGCCCGGCGTATCGCGCAGCGCCAGCATGCCTTTCAGCATGACCCAGCGGTTGACGATGTCCATTGCCCTGCAAAATGCCGGCCAAGGCTCCGGCGCGACAAACACATCCAGCTTCGGCATCCCCGCCCTCCCCGACAGCCTTGCGAGCCGATTACTGGCTACAGTTCGGCTTGTCGAACAGTTTGAGATCGACCAGCTTGCCGGTCAGGACGAAATCGCCGTAATCCATCACCAGATCGCGGGTCACGCCGTTTTCATACAGCTTGAAGCCAATTTGATAGACCGGCGTTTCTTCACCCGCTTCAGACTTTGGATCGAAATAGGAGATGGAAACGGGATAATAATCCGCGCCTTTGACGGATGCGATGTCCTTGTCGTCGCCTTCGCTGTGGGCCTTGTTCTTGGCCCCGAGAATAACAGTGGTCGTCAGGGTGCGGTCCGCGTCTTCGGTGCCGTCGAAAATCTGAGTCTCATAAAAAGTCTCGCCCTTCTCGGCGCGCGAGAGAAGGTCAACCAAATGCGTTGTCGGAAAGAATGACTTTTCCAGCTGGTATTTGGTCTCCGTCGGCTTGGTCACTTCAACCGAAAGCCCGGCGTCGCCAAGTTTGGCCTTGCCGCGTGTTTCCTTGTCGATGGCCTTATCCACGTAGTTCTTGGTCAGGAACTCAAAATCCTTGCCATCGCCGGATTCAAACGTCGTCGTCTGCTGGTCCGTCAGCCGCTCCGCTTCGCCATTGTCGATCTTGGTGACATAGCGGAATGTCGTGGTGAAACCATCGCAGACCGAGCCGTTGAACTCATAGACCATGCGCCCGTGCAGCGCCTTGATGCCAGACCGGTCGGATGCATCCTTGAGCTCAAGATCATACACCGCGCGGTGCGGCGCCAGCATGCTCATTGTGGCAGCGGACGCAGCGCTTGAAGCAAGGCAAACACCTGCAAGCAATGATAAGGTGACAGCCTTGACTGTGTGATGACGCATATGGACCTCCGGAGGGCAATGGCGCTACCTTACCGCATCTCATGGCGAAAGCGAGGCACTGTCCCGTTTATGCCTTGAGCCTGACTCAAAATTCAGTTTGGCGAGTCAAATGGAGTGATTTTCGAGAGCCGGAGCGGAGCGTATTCCAGTACGTGAGCACCGGACGCGCAGAAAATTGCTCCAGTTGGCCGCCAAAGTGAATTTTCAGTTAGGCTATGAACAGAAACATGGAAACCGACATATGACCGATATCGCCGAACAACGCCTCGCAGCACTTGGCATCGAACTGCCCAAAGCCGCCGCGCCGGCAGCAAACTATGTTCCATTCATGCGCACAGGCAATCTGCTGTTCACCGCAGGACAGCTGCCGCTGAAGGCAGGACACCTCATTGCCACAGGCCTCCTTGGTCAGGATTTGGACGCGACCAAGGGCCAGGAAGCTGCCCGTCAATGCGCAATCAACATCCTTGCACAGGCAAAAGCGGCACTGGGTGATCTGGAAAAGATCGCCAAGATCGTCAAAATCACGGTATTCGTTGCCTCCACACCCGATTTCACCACCCAACATCTGGTCGCCAACGGCGCATCGGACCTGTTGGTCGCGGTGCTCGGCGACAGGGGCAAGCACGCCCGCTCGGCAGTCGGCGTCGCCTCCCTGCCCCTTAACGCGCCGGTCGAAATTGAAGCCATTATCGAGGTCGCATGATGTCATCTCTTGCGTGGATGACCAAGCGGCCGATCGCCCATCGCGGTCTGCATGACGGCAACAAGAAGGTCTGGGAAAACACGCTGGCAGCCTATTCGCGTGCGATGGATGCGAATTACGCCATCGAATGCGACCTTCACCTGACCAAGGACGGCGTGCCGGTTCTCTTTCATGATTCGGAGTTGAAGCGGCTGACCGGCGAGGCCGGTCACGTGCGTGAGCGCACCGCCAGGCAAATGACGGCGCTGTCCATCGGCGGCACGGACGAGAAGGTCGTGACGCTTGACCAGATGCTGACGCATGTCGCAGGTAAGGTGCCGCTGGTGATCGAGCTCAAGGGCGACGTCGGCTACGATGACGGCCTCGTTGCCGCGGTTGCCAAGCGGCTTGCAAACTATCGCGGCCATGCGGCGATCATGTCCTTCGACCATCATCTCATCCGCGAATTTGCCAAACGCGCCCCGGATGTGCCCGGTGGCCTTACTGCCGAGGGGTTGAAGGACGCCGACATCGAGGCGCATTTCTCCATGCTGGCGCACGGCATTTCGTTTGTGTCCTACAATGTCCATCACCTGCCGAACCGCTTCATCAGTCTTGTGCGCCAGGAGCTGCACATGCCGGTCATCACATGGACGGTGCGGGATGCGCAGATGCTGGCGCATACCTACGCACATGCCGATCAGGCAACATTCGAGTTGTTCAATCCGGAGAAGACGGCACTTGCATAAACCATTGCCGAAATGCTGCAACGCGGTAGGTTCATAACTGCAATGGCGAACAGATAGATGAGCAATTCGGACAGTCCCTATTCGGTTGAGGTCTTGCCCGGTGTGCGCGCGTTTTCTGCGGCGGACTGGGCGCGGCTTGATTCGACGGACCGATCATCGCCCAGCTACAACCCGTTCATCAGCCACGCGTTTCTGTCAGCGTTGGAACTCTCCGATTGTGTCGGCAAGGGCACCGGCTGGCAACCGAAATTTCTCCGGGTGATGGATGAGGGACGCAATCTTGTCGCCGCCGTTCCAGCCTATGCAAAATCACACAGCCAAGGCGAATATGTCTTCGATCATGGCTGGGCTGACGCGTACCAGCGCGCGGGCGGGCAGTATTATCCGAAGCTGCAGATTGCCGTGCCTTTCACCCCGGCAACCGGTCCACGCCTCTTGTCCATTGACAGCAACATCGCCGGCAAGGCGGCCGCTGCTGCAGCGGTTGTCGAGGCAACGAACGAGTTGAAGCTTTCATCCGCTCACGTCACCTTTGCACCGGAGATGGAGGCTGCGCTGATGGAAGCGCAAGGCTTCCTGCGCCGCACCGACCAGCAGTTCCACTTTCTCAACAACAACTATCGTGACTATCAGGATTTTCTCGACACGCTCGCGTCGCGCAAGCGCAAGGCGTTGCGCAAAGAGCGCGAGGCCGCCTATGCCAATGGCATCACGGTCGAACGTCTGACTGGCAGCGATCTGACCGAATCCGTTTGGGACCAGTTCTTCAAGTTCTACATGGATACCGGAAGCCGCAAATGGGGGCGGCCGTATCTGACGCGCAAATTCTTCTCGCTGGTCGGCGAAACGATGCCGGACGACATCCTTCTCATCATGGCCAAGCGCAACGGGCGCTACATTGCTGGCGCGATCAATTTCGTCGGCGGCGGGCGGATTTATGGCCGCAACTGGGGCTGCATTGAGGATCATCCATTCCTGCATTTCGAGGTCTGCTACCATCAGGCCATCGACCACGCGATCGCTCACGGACTGAAAGTGGTGGAAGCGGGTGCGCAGGGTGAACACAAGCTGGCGCGCGGCTATGTGCCGGTGACCACGCATTCAGCCCATTACATCCGCCACGAGGGCCTGCGCCGTGCGGTAGCTGACTATCTCGAACATGAACGCGCGGAAGTCGCCCGTGCGGCTGAATATCTGACCGAGCTTGCACCCTTCCGCAAAGGTCCGCTGTTGACAGGTGGCCACGAGCGGGAAGAGTAGGCGCGGCCCTTGGAGATCACATCATGCCCGCTTATGACGACACAAACATCTTCGCCCGCATCCTGCGCGGCGAAATCCCCTCACAGAAAGTGTACGAAGACGAGCATGTTCTGGCGATCATGGACGTCATGCCGCAAGCTGACGGCCATGTTCTGGTCATCCCGAAAAAGGCGTCACGCAATCTTCTTGATGCTGACCCCGCTGTCCTCGGCACAGCAATGGCGGTCGCGCAGAAGATTGGAAAGGCGTCCATGAAAGCCTTCCAAGCCGATGGCATCATGGTGGTGCAATACAATGAAGCGCCAGCCGGTCAGAGCGTGTTTCATCTGCACTTCCACGTCATCCCGCGCCACGAAGGTGTCGCGCTGCGCGGTCATTCCGGCAAGATGGAAGATGCGAATGTGCTTGCGGCGAACGCTGCAAAGATATGGGCGGCGCTTCAGACGATCTGAGGCTTTGCCGTCTCCGGATAGCGCCGGTGAGCTTGCCTGACAGCCATGCCGGACAGCGCCATGGCAATTGCAAACGTGGCCAAGCCGCCAATGAGGTCCACAAGATGATGGCCGCCATGGATGAGAATGGCCGGAATCATCAGCAGATTGAGCGTGATAAATAATGGCAGCACATATTTGAACCGCGCCATGAACCAGACGGACAGACACGCCATCACAGTGTGGAATGACGGGAACGCAATCAGGCCAAGCACTTCCTGCGGCGTGATGTAGGTCACCCCTTCGCTCGCCAGCCGGTTCAACTCGTTGCCGTATGCCGGGCCGACAACGGTCGGCATGTTGGCAAGCACAGCGTCGGGAAGCACCTCGAAGGCGGCGGGACCGGATGATGGCATCAAGCCCCAGAAGCCGATGGTGATCAGCGCAGCGATCAGGCCGGTCAGCAAAAACCTGTGCAGCGCCTCCTTCTGGCGGGCAAAGCCCAGCACCAGAATGACGATGATGAGTTGCGGCATTGAGCTAAGATAAACATAGCGAGTCAAAGTGCCGAACCACGGGTGGTCTGATACAAATGTCACAAATCTCACCCAGTTGAAGCCAAGCGCCGCGTCGGCTTGCATGAGCACCGGATCAATCCGCCCGCCAGCAATTGGCAAAAGCAGATAGTTGAACACCGAGCCGACGATGGTGAACGTGATAAACAGACCCGCGGCTGTCGTCGCCAGCGCAATGCCCTCATTGTGCCGGAAGCGGCGGTAGAACTGGCCGATAGCGACAGCAGAGCCGCCGGTCATCAGCGCGCTGATATAGCCAAGCACATCAATTTCGACGTTTTTGAACGCCAAAAGCCCGGCATCGAGGGTGGCGAGCGCTAATATGATGGTGATGGCAAAGCGTTCGGCTGGCAGAAAGCGCATGGTATTTCCTGAAGGTTGCTGCCTCTTTCATAGCGGACGCATTTTAATTTTCAGCTAAGCGCCACGCATCAATATGCCACCAACAAGCACTGCCTCCGCGCTCAGGACGCCTACGTAAACCTTCTTGCCGCTTGCCAGATAGGCTGCAAAACCGGTCGCCGCGGCGCCGATGCGCAACCAAACCGGTGAAGCCGCCAAAGCGCCGTCCGGATAAAGGATCAGCTTGGCAATGACTGCCGCCACCAGCGCGGTCGCCACTGTGCGCACAAAGACCAGAGTTTCCGCGTTTTCATCAACATGACCGGCAAAATAGACGCCAAGAAAACGCCACATGTCGGTTGCGACCGAACCGGCCAGGAAAATGAACAGATATGGCCACCAGACGGTGTCTATCGACTGAAATGTCATGGCTTCACCGGCGTATGCCTGCGCCCGATCAGGTATGCCAGAATGCCACCGGCAAGTCCGGTCGCAAGGATGTCGCCTTGCGGGAACAGCGTATGAAACACCGGTGCCAAGGCCAGACCCAGAACCATTGCGTAATGCCCTGCCCGCTCCCGCGCCGAGCCCCACAGCGAGCACAGGAAATAAAGCGGCGTGACGAATATCAACGCCGCCGACGCGACTGGCGGCAAGTCTTCCGCAACCTTGAACATGATGAACACCACGCACATGTTCGATGCCATGAGCGTTGACGCGATCCCGGCAAAATATGCGGTCCGGTACTGCCTCGGAACACTCTTGAATGTCTCCATTGACATGACCCATCCGGTCACGGCGATGAAGTGAGAAAGCGCGTAGAGCACGAATTTTCGAGTGGTTTTCGCGCGCATTTCGGGCACCAAAGCTACCGTCATCGGCATCAGCCTCACTGCCGACAAGGATACGGCGATGAACGCGCCGACCAGTGTCGATTTCGCGAGTATCGCGCCGATGAGCAC
>JANPGC010000337.1:0-4727 GCA_031423755.1 Phyllobacteriaceae bacterium
CTTGAAAGTTCTTCGCGATGGTTCGCCGCATGGGTTCCGGGTTCCGCTTCGCGGCCCCGGAATGACGAAAATATGAGCTACTCCCCCGCCACCAATCCCGCCAAGCCTCTGTTCTTCATCAGCTTGTAATTGATCGAATCCATCAGCGCCTGGAACGAGGCGTCGATGATATTGTCGGAGACGCCGACGGTCCACCATCTTGCTCCGGTGGCGTCGCGGCTTTCGATGAGGACGCGGGTGATGGCTTCGGTGCCGCCGTTGAGGATGCGGACCTTGTAGTCCACCAGTTCGAGATCGCTGATCTCGGACTGGTATTTGCCAAGGTCCTTGCGCAGCGCCAGATCGAGCGCGTTGACCGGGCCGGCGCCTTCGGCAACGGAGATGGTGTGCTCGCCGTCGATGCGCACTTTCACCACGGCCTCCGAGACGGTTTTCAGATTGCCGTTGGCATCGAACCGGCGCTCGACCATGCAGCGGAAGCCATCGACCCGGAAGAACTCCGGCACAGTGTCGAGCGTCCGCCTGGCGAGCATTTCAAAGCTCGCGTCCGCGCCTTCATAAGCATAGCCCTCGGACTCGTGCTCCTTGACGATGGAAATCAGCGTATCGAGTTTTGGATCATTCTTGGCCACTTGGATTCCGCGCCGCTCAAGTTCTGCCAGAAAATTCGATTTGCCGCCCTGATCGGACACCATGACCTTGCGCCGGTTGCCAACCGACTGCGGCTCGACATGCTCATAGGTCGCGGGTTCCTTGGCCAGTGCCGATGCGTGGATTCCGGCCTTCGTGGCGAAGGCTGAAGTGCCCACATAGGGCGCCTGCGCATTGGGCGAGCGGTTGAGCAATTCGTCAAAGGCGCGCGACAGGCGCTGGATGCCTTTCAGCGCATCCTTCGAGATGCCGGTTTCGATCTTGTCGGCGAAGGCGGGCTTCAAGACCAGCGTCGGGATGATCGAGATGAGATCGGCATTGCCGCAGCGCTCGCCGATGCCGTTCAGCGTGCCCTGCACCTGACAAACACCCGCATCGATGGCCGCCAACGAATTTGCGACCGCTTGGCCGGTGTCATTGTGGGCGTGGATTCCAAGGTGCGTGCCGGGGATGCCCGAGGCGATGACGGCGGCGATGATGTCGCGCACTTCCTGCGGCTGCGTGCCGCCATTGGTATCACACAATACCACCCAGCGCGCACCATTGTCATAGGCCGCCTTGGCGCAGGCGAGTGCATAGGGCGCATTGGCCTTGTAGCCGTCGAAGAAATGCTCGCAGTCGATCAGCGACTCTTTGCCCGTGGCGACGGTGGCCTTGACGCTCTCGGCTATGCCTTCAAGGTTTTCCTCATTGCTGCAGCCGAGCGCGACGCGGACGTGATAGTCCCATGTCTTGGCGACAAGGCAGACCGCATCGGTGGGGGTCTGGAATATTGCGGCAAGACCCGGATCATTGGCGGCAGAGACACCCGCCCGCTTGGTCATGCCAAAGGCAGTGAACTTGGCGCGGCCGGTTTGCCGCTCTGCGAAAAACGCGGTGTCGGTCGGGTTGGCGCCCGGATAGCCGCCCTCGACATAATCCATGCCGAAATCATCCAGCAGCTTGGCAATCGCCTTCTTGTCCTCAACAGAAAAATCCACGCCCGGCGTCTGCTGGCCGTCGCGCAAGGTTGTGTCGAAGAGGGTGACGCGCTGTCTGGTCATCATGAGTGTTCCGTCGTTTTCCCGGCGAACTTATCGGTGGCATAGATTAACCGGTCGAGAATGCCGGGTTCGGAATAGGCGTGTCCTGCCCCTTCCACCAGAAAAAACTCGGCTTCCGGCCAGCTTTTGTGCAAGGCCCAAGCGTATTTCGCCGGGCAAGGCATATCATAGCGGCCATGAACGATGACGCCGGGAATGCCGTGAAGCCGTCCCGCATCCCGCAACAATTGGCCTTCCTCGAGCCAGCCGTCGTGGACGAAATAGTGGTTTTCGATGCGGGCGAAGGCAAGCGCGAATTCATCTTCGGCGAAGCTGTCGCTGTAGGCGGGGTTGGGCAAAAGCGTGATCGTCTCGCCTTCCCACAGGCTCCAGGCTTTCGCGGCAGCGAGTTGCACCGAGCGGTCCGGATCGACAAGCCGCTTGCGGTAAGCGGCCATCATGTCGCCCCGCTCGGCTTGCGGGATCGGTGCCACGAAGCGTTCGAACTTGTCGGGAAACATTTCCGAGACGCCGTGCTGATAATACCAGGAAAGCTCCTCGCGGGTCAGCGTATAGACGCCGCGCACGACGAGCTCGCTCACGTGTTCGGGATGCGTTTCCGCGTATGCGAGCGCCAGCGTCGATCCCCATGAGCCGCCGAACACGAGCCATTTGTCGATGCCCGCCATGTCACGTAGCCGCTCGATGTCGGCTACCAGATGCCATGTGGTGTTGGCATCAAGGTTTGCATGAGGCCTCGAGCGGCCGCAGCCGCGCTGGTCGAACAGCAGCACATCATAATGCGCCGGATCAAACAGCCGCCGGTGGGCGGGCGAGCATCCGCCACCCGGCCCCCCATGCAGGAATATGGCTGGTTTTGCGCCCGGCGTGCCGGAACGCTCCCAGTAGACGCTGTGGCCGTCGCCGACATCGAGCATGCCGTGGGCGTAGGGTTCGATTTCGGGGTAAAGCGTGCGCAGGGTCATGACTTTTTCTCGAGCGGCCAAACTTGCGTGTCGTGGTCGGGATGCTGGTGATTTGTAGAAAAGATGGCAGCAAGTCGTGCGCCGCCATCGGTCTCGGACTGGAAGCTTTCGGTTTCATAGATTGAGACCAGTTGCTTGAACCATGGCAGGCGGGATTCAATGCCGCTCTGCTCGACTGGCAGCACCTCTTCCGGATTGTCGAGCGAGCCGAGTGTAACGTTGAGATGTTTGACGCCTTCGATGGTTTCAAACGTCAGTGGTGTGCCGCAGTCCTTGCAGAAGCCGCGCTGCACCAGATCGGACGAGTTGAAATGGCTGGCCGTGCCGCGCGTCCATTGGAATGTCGCCAGCGGCGCGTTTGCCAGCGGCATGAAATAATTGCCCGCCGCCTTCTGGCACATGCGGCAATGGCAAAGATGGGCGGTCGCAAACTGCACATCGGCTGAATAACGCACCGCGCCGCATTGGCAGCCGCCGGAAAGTCGCTTTGATGTCATGGGGTTATGTTCCAATTCTCATCTGTGTCATGGTCGGGGTGCTGATAGGAAACCAGTTCGTCGAGGAAGGGCGCATCAGTGAGGTCATCAAGCGTCACGCGCCTCGCCAGCGCCGTAACGCCATCGCACCAAGGCCGCTTGCCCTCGATGCCGTAGGCGATGGTTGGGGCGACCGCATCCGGATTGTCAAACGCGACGACACAAAGCGCCAGCCCGTCCGGCGCATCATACGCAAGCGGTGTGCCGCACGTCGCGCAGAAGCCGCGCCGGGCGGCGCTCGACGACTGGAACCATGCAGGCGCACCGCGTGTCCATTCCACCGGGTTTTCACCCGGGCCGACCAGCGCGAGGAACGGCGCGGACGAGGCCTTCTGGCACATGCGGCAATGGCAGACCGAAGATGTGCCCGGATTGCCGGTGACGCGAAAGCGCACCGCGCCGCATTGGCATCCGCCGGAAATCGTGGTTGCGGTCATGCCGCCTCCGGCCTGTGGCAGACGGCCTCGACATTGTTGCCGTCGGGGTCGAAGACAAACGCGCCGTAATAATGCTCGTGATACTGCGGGCGCAATCCCGGCCCGCCATTGTCCGTGCCGCCGGCTTTCAGCGCAGCATCGTAAAAGGCGTGAACTTGCGCGCGGTTTTCAGCACTGAACGCATAGTGTCGGCCCTTGTCCGCCGTGCCTTCTGTGACCCAGAACACGGCATGATCGCGCCCATAGCCAACAACATGCTTGCCGCCAGTGAACTGCAGCGGGATTTCCTTCACGAGCGAGCCGCCAAGCGCGGCGAAAACCGCGTCGTAGAAGGTTTTGGATTTCGGGTAGTCGGATGCGGATATGCCCATGTGGTCGATCATTGTGGTTCCTCCTGTGAGAATTGCACTCCGTGCCGCCCCCTCACCCTACCCTCTCCCCGAGGGGAGAGGGGGAGCGAATTCGCGACCTTTAATCGGTGAACGGCAAAACGAACAATAGCGGCTACTTCCCCTCTCCCCTCGGGGAGAGGGTAGGGTGAGGGGGCGGCACGGAGTGCAAAACCCGCAGAACTACTCACCGCTTCACCTCCCAAGTCGTCACCCGCTCGCCAGTCACAGGGTCTTTGCTGTCTTTCAGCTGGATTCCCTGCTCCAGCAATTCATTGCGGATGCGGTCGGCTTCGGTGAAGTTTTTGGAGGCGAGGAAGGCGAGGCGTTCGTTGATCAGCGCGGGAAGCGAGAAACTCTCCGCAAATGTAAGTCCACAGTTCCCTAGTCGAGGTCCGGGTTGCAAACCTACGCCGAGGTTCCTAAAGGCCGATATTACGGCATTTGCTCCTTCACTGTCGTGGTTTGCCAATGAAACGCGATAGGCGCGAACCAACTCAAATTGGTTCTCGACAAACCCCAGTGACGTTTCAGATAAAACTCCTTGTCCAAACAAGCCTAGTTCATCCACACGAACAATCCCCAAGAACTCAAGACTATCAAGGACATCGGTCAAAGTCTCGTAGGACTGCGGGTCCAGCTTGCGGCGTTGATGGATACTGCTGATGGCCAACGTCATGTTCAAGTCGTCGCTTAGGGCTTCAAT
>JANPGC010000338.1:0-3556 GCA_031423755.1 Phyllobacteriaceae bacterium
CTACAAGGGCATGTTCCTCGCCTATCAGGTTGGCGCGTATTACAAGGATCTTGCTGATCCGCGTTTTGAATCGGCGCTGGTGCTGGTGCATCAGCGGTTCTCCACCAACACGTTCCCGTCGTGGAAGCTGGCGCATCCATACCGGATGGTGGCGCACAATGGCGAAATCAACACGCTGCGCGGCAACGTCAACTGGATGGCGGCGCGGCAGGCTTCGGTTGATAGCGAGCTGTTTGGCAACGATATTTCCAAGCTTTGGCCGATTTCCTATGAGGGGCAATCGGACACGGCCTGTTTCGACAATGCGCTCGAGTTCCTGTTTCAGGGCGGCTATTCGCTTGCCCATGCGATGATGATGCTGATCCCGGAAGCGTGGGCCGGCAACAAGCAGATGTCGCCCGAACGCAAGGCGTTTTACGAATATCACGCCGCGCTTATGGAGCCATGGGACGGCCCCGCTGCGGTGGCGTTTACAGATGGCCGCCAGATCGGCGCGACGCTGGACCGCAACGGACTGCGGCCTGCGCGCTACATCGTCACAGACGACGATCGGGTGATCATGGCTTCGGAGGCGGGCGCATTGCCGGTTGCCGAGGAAAAGATTGTCAAGAAGTGGCGCTTGCAGCCGGGCAAAATGCTTTTGATCGACCTTGAGAAGGGGCGCATTGTTTCCGACGAGGAAATCAAGGCGGAGATGGCCAATGCCTATCCGTATACGGAGTGGCTGAAGCGCACGCAGCTGGTGCTTGAAGACCTCAAGCCGGTGGAGCCGCGTGCGGCGCGCACGGATGTTTCGCTGCTCGACCGCCAGCAGGCCTATGGCTACACGCAGGAAGACACGAAAATCCTGATGGCGCCGATGGGCACGACGGGTCAGGAAGCCGTTGGCTCGATGGGCACGGATACGCCGATCTCGGCGATGTCTGACCAATCGAAGCTGTTGTTCACCTATTTCAAGCAGAACTTTGCGCAGGTGACCAACCCGCCGATTGATCCGATCCGCGAAGAGCTGGTGATGAGCCTTGTCTCGTTCATAGGGCCGCGCCCGAACATATTTGATCTTGAGGGCAACTCGCGTCGCAAGCGGCTTGAGGTGCGCCAGCCGATCCTGACCAATGGCGATCTGGAGAAGATCCGCTGCATCGGGCACACCGAGGACCGGTTTGACACCAAGACGCTGGACATGACCTATCCGGTGAGCGAAGGCGCGGGCGGGATGGCCGGGGCTTTGTCGCGGCTTTGCGAGCGCGCGGAGGCGGCGGTGGCCGGGGGCTACAACATCATCATCCTGTCGGACCGTCAGGTCGGGCCGGACCGGATACCGATTCCGTCACTGCTGGCAACGGCGGCTGTTCATCATCATTTGATCCGCAAGGGTTTGCGCACGGCTGCCGGATTGGTGATTGAGACGGGTGAGCCGCGCGAGGTGCATCATTTCTGCTGTCTGGCCGGTTATGGCGCCGAGGCGATCAACCCCTATCTGGCGTTTGAGACGCTTGAGGACATGCATGAGCGGCGCGAATTTCCGCCGGAGGTCGAGAAGGATGAGCTGGTCTACCGCTACATCAAATCGGTCGGCAAAGGCATACTGAAGGTCATGTCCAAGATGGGCATTTCGACCTACCAATCCTATTGCGGCGGGCAGATTTTTGATGCGATTGGCCTGAAGTCGGACTTTGTCGCCCAGTATTTCACCGGAACGGCTTCCAACATTGAGGGCGTCGGCATCGAAGAGGTGGCGGAAGAGACCGTGCGCCGTCATTTCCTTGCCTTCTCCAATGATCCCGTGTTGGCAACAACGCTCGAAGTCGGCGGCGAGTATGTGTTCCGCAAGCGCGGCGAGGCGCATCTGTGGTCGCCTGATGCGGTGGCCAAGTTGCAGCATGCCGTGCGGCATGGCGATCCGGCGACATTTGCCGAATATTCGGCGATGGTGAATGACAAGACTTCGCGGGCGCAGACCATTCGCGGCCTGTTCAAGATCAAGATGGCCGAGGAGGCCGGACGGACGCCTGTGCCTGTCGAGCATGTCGAATCCGCTGCCGATATCGTCAAGCGCTTCTCGACCGGCGCGATGTCGTTCGGATCGATCTCGCGTGAGGCGCATGCGACGCTCGCTGTTGCGATGAACCGGATTGGCGGCAAGTCCAACACGGGTGAGGGCGGAGAGGAGCCAGACCGCTATCTGCCGCTGCCCGATGGTTCGCGTAACCCGGAACGCTCGGCAATCAAGCAGGTTGCCTCGGGCCGGTTCGGTGTGACAGCGGAGTATCTGGTCAACTCCGACATGATGCAAATCAAGGTGGCGCAGGGTGCCAAGCCCGGCGAGGGCGGACAATTGCCCGGCCACAAGGTGGATGCGACGATTGCCAAGACGCGGCATTCGACGCCTGGCGTCGGGTTGATCTCGCCGCCGCCGCACCATGACATTTACTCGATCGAAGATCTGGCGCAGCTGATCTACGATCTGAAGAACGTCAATCCGGAAGCCGACGTTTCGGTGAAGCTCGTTTCGGAAGTCGGCGTCGGCACAGTTGCTGCCGGTGTTGCCAAGGCGCGTGCGGACCATATCACCGTGTCGGGCTATGATGGCGGCACGGGCGCATCGCCGCTTACATCGATCAAGCATGCCGGAAGCCCTTGGGAAATCGGTCTGGCCGAAACGCAGCAGACGCTGGTGCTGAACGGATTGCGTTCACGCATTGCGCTGCAGGTTGATGGCGGGTTGCGGACGGGGCGTGACGTGATTGTCGGAGCGCTTCTGGGCGCTGACGAGTTTGGTTTCTCGACCGCGCCGCTGATTGCGGCGGGCTGCATCATGATGCGCAAGTGTCATCTCAACACTTGTCCCGTTGGCGTTGCGACGCAAGACCCGGTGTTGCGCAAGCGCTTCAAGGGCACGCCGGAGCATGTCATCAACTATTTCTTCTTCGTTGCCGAGGAAGTCAGGGTGCTGATGGCGGCGATGGGCGTGCGCAAGATGGAAGAGCTGATCGGGCGCTCCGAGCTTTTGGAAAAGGAAGCGGTGATTTCGCTCTGGAAGTCAAAGGGCCTCGACTTCAGCAAGATATTCCACAAGCCGGAAGCGCCGATTGAGGAGACCTATTGGACAAAGCGCCAGGTGCATCCGATTGACGACGTGCTGGACCGGACGCTGATTGCACAGGCGCAGCCCGCGCTTGAGCGGAAGCAGAAGGTTGAGATCAAGACAGAAATCAGGAACGTGAACCGTTCGGCTGGCGCGATGCTTTCTGGGGCAGTGGCCAAGCGGTTTGGCCAGAAGGGCTTGGCCGACGACACCATCCATGTGTCGCTGACGGGAACCGCTGGCCAATCGTTCGGCGCGTTTCTGATGCGCGGCGTGACGTTTGACCTGACCGGTGACGGCAATGATTATGTCGGCAAAGGCCTGTCTGGCGGGCGCATCATCATCCGTCCATCAGACAAGTCGAAAATTGTCGCTGAAGACTCGATCATTGTCGGCAACACGGTGCTTTACGGGGCGACCGAAGGTGAAGTGTATTTCCGCGGCGTTGCGGGCGAGCGCTTTGCGGCG
>JANPGC010000339.1:0-9422 GCA_031423755.1 Phyllobacteriaceae bacterium
GCTCAACAAGCGCTCGGAACAATTGATCGGCCGCACGGCAACGCTCGGCGAACCGATCAAGGAAGGCTACGGCCGCATCCGGCTCGACGACTCCCAATGGCGTGTCAAGGGCCCGGACCTTCCGGCTGGCGCGCGTGTGAAAATCTCGGGCGTTGACGACGGAGCGCTGGTGGTCGAGGCGGCTTAGGCCGCCCCGATGCGCAGCAGATCATGAATATGGATGATCCCGACTGGCTTGTCTTTGTCGGTCACCATAAGCGCCGTGATCGAAGACGCATTGGCGATATCGAGAGCCTTGGCCACCAGCATGTCGGGCTTGATGGTCTTCGGCGAGCGGGTCATCACCTCGTCAACCGTCATCGACAACAGGTCAAGATTGATTTTCCGGCGCAGATCTCCGTCGGTTATGATCCCCAAAAGCAACCCGTCCCCGGCCACAACGCCGACACAGCCAAAACCTTTGCCGGTGATCTCCATGATGGCATCACGCATGCCGGTACCGGTCTTGACCAATGGAATGCGCTCGTCGCGGTGCATGATATCGGCCACGTGCATGAGATTTGCACCAAGCTTGCCGCCGGGATGGAACTTGTGAAAATCGCCCGCCGTGAAACCGCGCGATTCCAAAAGCGCCACCGCCAGCGCATCACCGATGGCGAGCTGCATCAACGTCGATGTCGTAGGCGCAAGACCATGCGGACACGCTTCCTCGGCTTTCGGCAACTTCAAAACGACGTCCGCCTCGCGGGCCAGCGTCGAACTGGCACCCGAAGTGACGGCGATCAGCGGTATCCGGTAGCGGCGCGAATAGGCGACGATGCCCTTGAGTTCCGCCGTCTCGCCTGACCATGACATCGCCAGAATGACATCGTCCTGCGCGATCATGCCAAGATCGCCATGGTTGGCTTCCGCCGGATGGACAAAGAACGCGGGCGTACCCGTCGAGGCCAGCGTGGCCGCGATCTTGGAGCCAATGTGGCCGCTTTTGCCGACGCCTGTGACAATCACCCTGCCCTTGCCGGCAGCCAGCGCCACCACGGCTGCCGCGAACGGTTCAGCCAAACCATTGTCGAGTGCTTCGATGAGACTGTTCAGTCCGCCAAGCTCCGCGCTGATGGTGCGCATCGCGCTCCTGGCAGCTTCGCTCGCGCCGCTGCGGGCTGGCATGGGTGATTTGGCTGTGGTGTTCATGCCGCTGGGTTAAATCAAAGCCCCCGAAAGTGCAAAGCGCTTTTGAATGCAAGGGCGCTGACAATATAGCGAAAGGAAACGTTAACCACGGGCCTTTACCTTTCAGTGACAGTTTTGACATTTCCGAAGGTGGACATGGTCCGGTCCCGACGCATCATCGCGCGCTCTTTAGATTACCCACCGCGCCTGTCGGTGGCGTTGGCGTGCGCCATGATGTTGTATTTGCATACTCCTGCCGCATTGGCGCAGGAGAGCGGATTGCGTGGAGCTGTCAAGGAACCGGCGCAGGAAGCCGTCGATCCACTGGCCAAGAAGAAGAAAAAGAAACTCACCAAGCTTGAGGCGGCGCAGGCGGCGGTGCCGACGCCCATCGCCCGCTACGAGCCTGCGGATATTGATCCAAATGCAGAAAATGAAGACCAGCCGAATTCTTCAAGCGGAGAGCGCGCGAAGGACGCCGCCGCGATAAAACAGCTCTCCTCAAGCGGCGAACCCGGAAATTCCACACCTGACGCGCTCAACTCTGCGGGCGCTGACGCAAATGCGCAAATTGACACCCAAACCACAGGCACCGCCGTAAGCGAAGACGAAGTTCCAAAGCCATTCGGTCCTGTTGAAAGCGAGGGAACGGTCGAACGGGACGACGTGGCGCGCGCGCGCAAGGACAATCTCAAACAAGACCCGATTGAAGGTCTCGACAAGACGGCAGAGACCGATCCCTACGCCGCGCCGGGCATCACTGCCGGAGCATTCACCTTGCGGCCGACCCTTGAACAGGGCGTGCGCTGGACCACCAATTCCGACAATTCTGCGACCGGAGGACCGGCGTTGATATCGGAAACGAACCTGCGTCTTCGCGCTCAGTCCAATTGGCTGCGCCACAGTCTCAGCCTTGAGGCATCGGGCGGTTTCCGCAAATCGGTGTCAGGTGAAAATGTTTCCGAACCAGCATTCGGACTGTCTGCAGACCTGCAACTCGATATCTCCACTGCCCTGCAACTCAACGCCAAGGCCAGCTGGGACCGCTCGACAGAATCAGCCACCGCACCGGTGCTGATGACCGGCCCGTTCACCCGCCCCGACCTCGACACTTTGCGCGCCAGCCTTGGTGCCACCTATGATCCGGGGCTGATCGGTCTCACGGCCACTGGTCAGGTGACACGGCAGTCTTACGGCAATGCCGCTGATTCAACCGGCGTCGCGGTGCCGCAGGATGATCGCAACAACACATTTGCCTCGCTCACCTTGCGTGGCAGCTACGACCTGTCGCCAGTTCTGACACCCTTTGTCGAGGTTGAAGTCGGGCGTCGGCTCTACGACAACAAAATTGACTCCAATGGTCTGGCCCGCTCCGCCAACCGCTATGGGGCCCGCGTCGGTGTGGCAGCAAACATGGGTGAAAAACTGTCCGGTGAATTTGCGGCAGGCTGGCTGACAGAAGACATCGACGACGTCACTCTCTCTGATGTGTCCGGGCTTGACCTTCGCGGAACAATGAACTGGTCCCCGCAACGCGGCACCAATGTCGCGCTCAGCCTTGCCACCACCGTCGAAGGATCAACCCTGACCACCTCATCCGGCTCGGTGCTATATTCTGCAAACGCCAACCTGACACATGCATTGCGCGACAATCTCGAAGCCAATCTGGCGCTCGGGACCGGATGGCGTACTTACGAAAACGGCACCCCCCGTGACACGATTCTATCGGGCGAGGCAGGACTGACCTGGTGGCTGAACCGCTACACAGGCATCAATGGCAAAGTGCGGCATGAGCAAGTGATCAACGCCGATCCGACGCGCGCCTATGGCGCTTCCAGCGTGTATCTGGGCGTGACACTGCGGCGCTGAAGTCAAAAAGACTGGCCGAAAATTCAGTTTGATGAGTCAAATGGCGTGATTTTCGAGAACCGGAGCGGAGCGGACTTCTGGGGTCCCCGCCAGCGGCTTGCCGCTTAAGGGCGGGGCAGAAAAGTGTACGTGAGCACCGGAAGCGCAGACAATTGCGCTAGTTGGCCATAAAAGTGGATTTTTGGCAGTCTCTATCGCCCGGTTTTGCGCCTTTCCATCGGCGAAGTACTGGCGAGCAATTCACGGGCAGTGGCCACGATATGGTCGTGCAAATCCGGACGCCACAGCGCAAATGCCAGATTGGCCTCGACAAAGCCTTCCTTTGATCCGCAGTCAAACGTCCGGCCGGTGAAGTGACTGCCGTAAAACGGTTGGTCATTCATCAGCTTCAGCATGGCATCGGTGAGCTGGATTTCATTGCCGGTGCCGCGTTCCTGGGTTTCCAGATAGTTGAAAATCTCCGGCTGAAGAATGTAGCGGCCGTTGATGTAAAGATTTGACGGCGCGGTGCCAGCCTTCGGCTTTTCGACCATGCCATTGATGCGAAAGCCGGATGCTGCGTCGTCTCCTCGCCCGACGATGCCATACTTGTGGGTCTCTGCCGGGTCGCATTCTTGAACAGCAATGACATTGCTGCCGGTCTCGTTGTAAAGCTTGACCATTTCCTTGAGGCAGCCTTGCTCAGCCTGCATGATCATGTCTGGCAGCAGCAACGCAAACGGCTCGTTGCCAACCAAATCGCGCGCGCACCAGACCGCATGGCCAAGGCCCATCGGAACTTGCTGGCGCGTGAAGGATGTTGTGCCGGGCGCCGGCTGGATACGCTGCAACCGTGCCAGCTCTTCATCGCGCCCACGCTCGGCAAGCGTATTGTAAAGCTCGAACTGGACGTCGAAATAGTCCTCGATCACACCCTTGTTGCGCCCGGTGATGAAGATGAAATGCTCAATGCCCGCTTCCCGCGCCTCATCAACCACATACTGGATGACAGGCTTGTCCACCACCGTCAGCATTTCCTTCGGGATCGCCTTCGTCGCTGGAAGGAATCGCGTGCCAAGGCCTGCAACGGGAAACACGGCTTTGCGGATCTTGTGGGGGGCTGCGCTCATATGAGTTTGTCCTTATTCATGCTTGGACACTTTCACGACAGATTTGAGATTCAGATAATGGCGGGCATTCTCATTTTGATGAACTTTGCCGAAAGCCTCGCTTTTGGGGGATTGATCAATACATGGTAAACCAAATCCTAACCCGGCCAAGCGATGATAGGCACCAAATCGCCGCATTACAAAGGACCGCAACTCATGCCGCATGATTATCTGACCCGCCGCAGACTTTTGGCGGGTGCCGGTGTTCTTCTGGTTAGCTCGACATTGTCTCTGGAAGCCAAAGCGGACGCCGGGTTTCGCGGCTTCATCGCAAACTTTGCAAACGTTGCCGCCAAGAACGGCATCACGGCTGCCACTTACCGCGCCGCCTTTGCCGGCATCGACGAGATTGACCCGGTGGTCCTTGAAAAAGCGCGCACGCAGCCAGAGTTCAAGGCACCCGTCTGGGACTATTTCGACAACCGCGTACACGAGCGCTCTGCCGAGAACGGTCAGGCGATGGCGCGCAAATACAAGCCATGGCTGGACCGCATTGAAAGCACATACGGCGTTGACCGCCACATTCTACTGGCCATCTGGTCGATGGAATCAAACTACGGCGAAATCCTCAAGCGGCCTGAAGTGGTGCGCTCCGTGATCCGCTCTCTGGCAACGCTCGCCTACGCCGACAAGCGCCGCGCCAAGTTTGCCAGATCACAGCTGATCGCTGCGCTCAAGATTCTCCAGCGCGGTGACATTTCGGTGAAGGGTTTGCAGGGCTCGTGGGCAGGCGCGATGGGCCACACCCAGTTTATCCCGACGAGTTTCATGATTTACGGCGTTGATGTCGATGGCGATGGTCGCCGCGACATCTGGAATTCCGTACCGGATTCACTGGGGTCGTCCGCCAACCTGCTGCGCAAGAACGGATGGCAGCCCGGCAGGACCTGGGGTTACGAAGTTTCACTGCCCGGTTCGGGCAAGTTCCCTGCCGGTGCCATGAGCCTCGACAAATGGGCGTCCCTCGGCGTCTCACGCGCCAACGGCAAACCGTTCCGCAACGGCGGCGACAGCGCGACGCTGAAACTGCCGGACGGGCGCGGCGGGCCGGCATTCCTCATGCTGAAGAATTTCCGGGTCATCAAGGCCTACAACAATGCCGACAAATACGCGCTTGCAGTCGGCCTGCTCGCCGACCGAATTGCCGGCAACAAGGAACTCGTGCGCGACTGGAAGCGCCCGTTCACATTGCTCAGCATTCCGGAAAGGGAAGAGCTGCAAAAGCGCCTGGCCAGCGCCGGCTTTTATGACGGCAAGGCTGACGGCAACATCGGCTCCGGCACAAAAGCCGGCATTTTGGCCTATCAGGAGGCTGCCGGGTTGACGCCCAACGGCTATCCCAGCAAAGAACTTCTCGATTACATGCGTAACCGCTAAAGCTGGATGTCATTGGTGCAAGAAGGCTGAAACGTGATACCTTGGCAAAATAGGCTCTTCATTGGCAGCTTGACAGCGTGCATCGCACTGCCGCTGACCTTTGCCCCGCAACCTGCGTACGCGCAAGAGAAGCGGCCATCGTCGATACTGGAGTTTTTTGGCATCAAGCCAGCAAAACAGCGTGTGATCTATCTGGATGACCAGCCAGTCAGGAAGAAGAAGATTGCCAAAGCGCCGAAGTCACCAGGCCGCAAGAAGCGTAAATCCGCTAACCCTTCCTCAATCGACCTGCCCGTCACCGCTGCCGCCCTCCCGGAGGCTCTCGCAGTGGTGCCTGAAAAGGCGATTGATGCAAAGACTGTGCTTGTGGTTGGCGATTTTATGGCCGGTGGCTTGGCAGAGGGACTGGACGAGGCGTTTGAACTTGAAGCAGCCGTTCGCATTGTTGACAAATCCAGCGGTTCGTCGGGATTTGTGCGCGCTGACGTCTACAATTGGCCGCAGAGCATCGGCGGCCTGATTGCCGAAACGAAACCAAGCGCTGTCGTCGTCATGATCGGGACGAATGACCGGCAGCAGATGCTGGTCGGCGGTACACGCGAGCAGATTCAGAGCCCCGCATGGAGCGCCGAGTATGACAGTCGCGTCAACACATTTGCCGCGGCATTGAAAACGTCCGGCGTGCCAGTCGTCTGGGTCGGCCTGCCGCCGTTCAAGCAACAGACAATGAGCGCGGGAATACTGGCATTCAACGATAGCTACCGAAACAAAGCCGAGAGCATTTCCGGTCAGTTCGTCGACATTTGGGACGGTTTTCTCGATGACAACGGCAGTTTCACAATCAACGGCTTCGACTACACCGGGCAGCCTGCAAAACTGCGCTCCAGCGACGGTATCAACCTGACAAAAGCGGGCAGACGCAAAGCGGCCTTCTTTGCTGAAAAACCAATCCGCGTCGCCTTGGGTGCGTTGCCGCAGTTACCGCCGCTGGCAACAACAATCGGGCCGTTTTCCTTGCCAGGCCCGGTGCGGCCGCCAAGCACATTGCCACAGAACATCACCAGCCTCCCGCCAATTTCTCTCTTTGACCCCGCATTTGATGGCGCTGGCGAACTGCTCGGTGGAGGCGCATCGGAAGCGAAGAGAAGTGAAGGCTTGCCGGCTGATGCGCTTTACCAACGCGGAGAAATGCCGAAGCCACAGCCTGGCCGCACCGACGAGCTCCGAACCCGTACGACAATATCTCCGATGCCGGATGGACAAACCGGCAGCGTGACAACCGATCCCTGACGAAAATTACCTTGGCAGGACGCTGACGCCCATCAGCGCTTCGTCGATAGCCCTTGCGGCCTGTCGGCCCTCGCGGATTGCCCAAACCACCAGCGATTGGCCGCGGCGCACATCTCCGGCCGCATAAAGCCGGTCAATGTTGGTGCGGTAATCATTGGTGTTGGCAACGACGTTCGCCGACCCGCGCCGGTCTGTCGAGACCGCAAGCTGATCACCCATGCTGTAAGGCAAACCGCCCTCAAGCGGGCCCGAAAAGCCGATGGCTATAAACGCGAGATCCGCCTTGATGAAAAACTCCTTCCCGGCAATCGGCTTGCGCTTTTCATCCACCTCGCAACATTTCACATGGGTAAGCACCCCGTCATCGCCAACAAACGCAAGTGTTGCCACCTGGAACTCGCGTTCAGCGCCTTCAGCCTGGCTGGACGACGTGCGCATCTTTGTCGCCCAATAGGGCCAGACCGATAGCTTGTCTTCTTTCTCCGGCGGCTGCGGGCGAATATCGAGCTGCGTGACACGCACTGCTCCTTGGCGGAAGGCCGTGCCGACACAGTCAGATGCCGTGTCGCCGCCGCCAATGACCACGACATGCTTGCCGCCAGCGACAATCGGATCTGCGGGCCAAGCGGAAGACTGGATGTCCTCGCCGCCGACGCGCTTGTTCTGCTGCACAAGATAGGGCATCGCATCATGCACGCCGATCAGTTCGGTGCCCGGAATGCCCGCCGGGCGCGGCTTTTCCGATCCGCCGCAGTAAAGAACCGCGTCGTAGGCAGCTATCAGTTCATCAACGCTTTTGTCCGTGCCGATGTTGACGTTGTAATAGAACGTGACGCCTTCACCCTTCATCTGTTCTACGCGCCGGTCGATGAAGTGCTTTTCCATCTTGAAGTCGGGAATGCCGAAGCGAAGAAGGCCTCCCGCCTTGGATTCGCGCTCAAACACGTGCACGTCATGTCCCGTGCGGCCAAGCTGCTGCGCAGCGGCAAGACCAGCCGGGCCGGAGCCGATGATGGCGACCTTCTTTCCGGTCTTTGCCTCTGCGGGCTCAGGCACGATGTAGCCAAGCTCATACGCCTTGTCGGCAATCGCCTGCTCAACCGTCTTGATCGCAACCGGCGCGTCTTCAAGGTTGAGCGTGCACGCTTCCTCGCACGGCGCCGGGCAGATGCGGCCGGTGAATTCCGGAAAATTGTTGGTCGAGTGCAGGTTGCGGATCGCATTGTCCCAGTCGCCATTGTAGACAAGGTCATTCCAGTCCGGGATCTGGTTGTGCACCGGGCAGCCCGTATCGCCGTGGCAATAGGGCACGCCGCAATCCATGCATCGCGCCGCCTGCTTCTGCACCTCGGTCTCGCTCATCGGCAGCGTGAATTCACGAAAATGCCGGATACGGTCGGAAGCCGGCTGATACTTCGCCACCTGCCGGTCGATTTCTAGAAACCCTGTTACTTTGCCCATCGCACTACCTTATTAAAACTTGCTGAGGCCAATCCGCACCCTCGGCGCTGCCCCTCATCCGGCCCTATCGGGCCACCATCTCCCCGCAAGTGGCGGGGCGAAGGGGACGCCGACCTTTTTGATTATCCCCCTTCTCCCCGTGCCTTCACGGGGAGAAGGTGCCGACAGGCGGATGAGGGGCGGCGCCGAGGTTTAGCAGTTGAAACTGAAATGCCTGCCTCATCTAGTCGTCGTCGTCCTTCCACGGGTGGAAAGGATTGAACGGTTCAAGCGCCTTTCTCCCTTTGCGCGAAACAGCATGAATGCTGATTTCACCGCCTCGCTCCTGAAGAATGCGTATCTTCTTTCCTTCGAGAACATAATCATCAGGAATGGCAACCCAGCGTTTGCCGTTCCTGCGTACAACTTTCCCCTTACGACTGACAGTTTTCCATGGGACACATACTCCTTCTCTTGACGGTCAGGCCATTTAACACGGCCAATAACTCCATCCTATTCCGCCGCCACGCTCATCCGTGCCTGCTCCATCTCAATGAGCGCCCGGCGATACTCCACCGGCATCACCTTGCGGAATTTGGCGCGGTAGCCGGCCCAGTTGTCGAGTATGGTTTTGGCGCGGGTTGAGCCGGTGAAATGCATGTGGTTGGAGATCAGCTGATAGAGCCGCTCCTCGTCATGCCTCGTCATGTCGCCGGAAACGTCCACGCGTCCCATGTGCGCTATGTCGCCGCCATGGTGATGCAGCTTTTCCAGAAGGTCATCCTCTTCCGGAACTGGCTCAAGTTCGACCATCGCCATGTTGCAACGCTGGGCAAAATCGCCAGCTTCATCAAGCACATAGGCCACACCGCCCGACATGCCCGCCGCAAAATTGCGGCCTGTCTGGCCAAGCACGACCACCACGCCGCCGGTCATGTATTCGCAGCCGTGGTCGCCCACGCCCTCGACAACCGCGACAGCGCCGGAGTTGCGCACGGCAAAGCGCTCGCCTGCAACACCGCGGAAATACACTTCACCTTCCGTCGCACCGTAAAGCACCGTATTGCCAACGATGATCGAGTCTTCGGCAACAATCTTCGACTTGTCCGACGGGCGAATGATGATGCG
>JANPGC010000340.1:0-4962 GCA_031423755.1 Phyllobacteriaceae bacterium
AGACCGACACGGAGCATCCGTTCAAACTCGCGACATCACCCGCGCGCAACTTCCTGAATTCAAGCTTCCAGAACACGCCGACCTCGGTGGCCAAAGAGGTGCGCCCGACGCTGAAGATTCACCGCGACGACGCGGCGGCGCTCGGCATTGCCGATGGCGACCGGATTCAAATTGGCAACCAGCGCGGCCAAACCATTCTGCATGCAGAGTTTTTCGACGGCGTCCAGCGCGGCGTCACTATCTCCGAAGGCATCTGGCCCAACAGCGCCTTTGAGGGCGGCGAGGGGATCAACACGCTGACCAGCGCAGATGCGATTGCGCCGCACGGCGGCGCGGCGTTTCATGATGTGAAGATTTGGGTGAAGAAATTCGCCTGAGCAGTATTGCGCAGGCGTTATCAGAGGGGAAGCTGCGTGATGAAGATGAGGACAATCAGCAACTTTTTGGCGCTTGGTCTTTGCCTTGCCAGCGTTGGGCCCGTTAACGCACAAAAATTCAGCGAGGCAGCCGATTTTTCCATGTGGTGCATCGCTGCAATGGATGTGATGGATGAAAAGGGACTGCTTCCGGCCGCAATAACCGAAGAGATTTTAGACACCCACTACGACCGACACGAAAAGACTGTTGACGCGGACATCGACGCCCAAGGCATGCCTGACGCCACGTTGACGATGATGCGCAAGTCATACGTAGAAGAAGCGGACATGCAGATTTCCGACTGGGCTGTTTCGCGTGATGCAGCAGCGCTTCGCTACGACCTCGACAGATGTTTCATCGCAGATTGAATTCAGGGACGTGAAATTGCCAAATGACAACTTGAGCGTCCGGCCGGTAGATCACGCCGACCGCGAACAATGGAACCGCCTCTACGCAGGTTACGGCGCCTTCTACAAGGTCGAGCAAACACCAGCCATGCGTGACACAGTCTGGTCATGGCTGATGGACCAGGGCAGGGAGGTCTACGGCCTCGTCGCCGTGGACAGCCGCGGCAAGCTGATCGGCCTCACCCACTTCCGCCCCTATGCCCGCCCGTTGTCGGCCAGCACGGGCGGGTTTCTTGATGATCTTTTCGTCGAACCGCAAGCGCGCGGCTCAGGCGCGGCGGTAATGCTGATCGATGCGGTGAAAGCTGAAGGGCTCAAGCGCGGCTGGACGGTGATCAGATGGATTACCGCCGAGGACAATTACCGGGCACGGGCGCTGTATGACCGGGTGGCTGAGCGGACCAAGTGGGTGACTTACGACATCAAGCTCTAGGCGGCTTGCGCTGTGTAAAAGACAATCTCGACCCTCTGCGCTGCCCCTCATCCGTCACTTCGTGACACCTTCTCCCCGCAAGTGGCGGGGAGAAGGAAAGAGCCGCTGCCTTTGGTGATTATCCCCTTCTCCCCGTCTTTTGCGGGGAGAAGGTGGTCCGAAGGACCGGATGAGGGGCAGCGCCGAGGGTCAAAAATAGTCTCCAATTCAATGACTTATGCCAGCAATCGAGGATAGTGGCTCTCCACTGTCATTCTCGAAACTATCCACCTTGATTTAATTCGCCCCCCAAAATAATCTCCCCCAATAACACCGGAACCCCATTCCGGATCGCCTGCGCCTTGGGAGGGGCAATCGCATGTCGGCCATCGGCAAATTCTTTTCACGCGCGATCTTTCTCGCCTCGCTGGTCGCCGCAAGTCTGGCCCACGCCGCCGCTCCCACAGCCAAAGACCCGGCCGACGATCTCCACAGCTGGTATGTCCATGTGCTGGAACTGGTGCGCCACACCGCCACCTATTCGCCGCCGCTCGCCAGCCGCAACTTCGCCTATCTTGGCGTCACGGCATGGGAGGTCATCGCGTCCGGCGATGCCAAGCTGAAGAGCCTTGCCGGCCAGGTCAATGGCCTGACCGAACTTCCCAAGCGCGAAGCGGGCGCATCATATGACGAGACGGTCGTGCTGAATGCCGCTCTGGAAGAGACGGTGAGAAACTTCTTCTCCAACACCGGCCCCACCGGCCAGCGGGCGTTCGCCGCCGTTTCCAAGCGATTGGATGAAGAGGCGACTGCGGGCAAACCCGCCGATGTGGTCGAGCGCAGCAAGGCCTATGGCAAGGCGGTCGCCGACCATGTGCTGGCATGGTCCAAGGATGATGGCGGCGCGGTCATCGACAACATGGGCTTCCCTTACGAATACAAGCTGACCAAGGGCCCGGCCAACTGGGTGCCGACCAGCGCGCTGCGCCAGCAGCAGTTGCCGCTGTTGCCGGGCTGGGGCAACAACCGCACATTTGCGATGCCTGACGGCGCGGCCTGTCCGCTGCCGGCGCCACCGGCCTATGGCGAGGACAAGGACAGCGCATTCTACAAGGAGGCCGACGAGGTCTACCAGACCACCAAGACGCTCACCGACGAGCAGAAACTGAGTGCCCGTTTCTGGTCGGATGACCCGATGCTGACGCCGACGCCGCCCGGACACTGGATTTCGATCGTGCTGCAGATCATGGAGCGCGAAAAACTCCCCGTCGACAAGGGCGCCGAGGCACTGGCCCGCACCGGCATTGCCGTGGCCGATTCGTTCATCGGCTGCTGGAACACCAAATTCCAATATGACCTGTTGCGCCCGGTCACCTACATCAAACGCGTCATCGACCCGAAATGGGAGCCGATGCTGATCACCCCGCCATTCCCGGAATATCCGAGCGGCCACAGCGCCGAATCCGGCGCGGCGGCGGAAGTTCTGACCGCGATGTTCGGCGATAATTTCGCCTTTGACGACGCCACGCACGAGCGCGAAGGCTTCAAGCCGCGCCATTTCGCCAGCTTCCGCGCGGCAGCCGAGGAGGCGGGCATTTCGCGCCTCTACGGCGGCATCCACTTCCGCGCCGCCATCGAGCAGGGGCTGGCGCAGGGCGCCTGCGTGGCCAAGCATGTTGAAGGTCTGGAGATGCGCAAATGAGCCGGTTGATCAAATCGCTGCTGCTGGCATCCGCAGCCCTGCTTCCGCTCAACTCGAAAGGAATGGCCGAGGAGCCCGCTCCAACTGTCCCGAAATTCGCCGAGGAAACCGCATCCTCCGGCATCTCCAGCACCTACAAGGGCGAGTGGCTCTACATGGTCGGCGGCGGCGCGGCGGTGTTTGATTGCAACGGCGATGAATATCCCGATGCGCTGCTGGCCGGCGGCGAAGGCAAGGCCACCTTCTACAAAAACCAGAGCAAGCGCGGCGGCGAACTGAAATTCGTTGCGCAAGAGAGCGGGCTGGAGTTGGACGCGGTCACCGGCGGCTACCCGATGGACGTCGATGGCGACGGCATCACCGACATCGTGCTCCTGCGCGTCGGCGAAAATGTCGTCATGCGCGGCAAGGGCGAATGCAAGTTCGAGCGCGCCAATGAGGCTTGGGGCTTTGACGGCGGCGACGGCTGGTCGGCAGCCTTTGCGGCGACATGGGAGAGGGGCGCGGCCTGGCCGACATTTGCCGTCGGCAATTACATCAACCGCGAAGAAGAATATTCGCCATGGGGCTCCTGCACCGACAATTGGCTGCATCGGCCCGTCTCCAACACCGAAAAAAAGTTCGCGCCACCGCTCGCCCTCAAGCCGAGCTTCTGCCCGCTGTCGATGCTGTTCACCGACTGGAACCGCTCCGGCACGCCCGCGCTGCGCGTCTCCAACGACCGCGAATATTATGAGGGCGGGCAGGAGCAGCTGTGGCACGTCGATCCCGGCCAGCCGCCAGCGCTCTACACGCTGAAGGACGGCTGGAAGCGCCTGCGCATCTGGGGCATGGGCATCGCCGCCAGCGACATCAACGGCGACGGCTATCCGGAATATTTCATGACCTCAATGGCTGACAGCCGCCTGCAGCTGCTCAAAGACCCTAAGGCCGAAAAGCTTGTGCCCGACTATGTCGAAGGCGCATGGCCCGCCGGTGTCACCGCCCAGCGCCCCTATGTCGGCGGCGACCTCAAACCCTCAACCGGCTGGCACGCGCAGTTCGAGGACGTCAACAATGACGGCCTCGCCGACCTGTTCGTCGCCAAGGGCAATGTCGCCGCCATGCCCGACTTTGCCGCCAAGGACCCGAACAATCTCCTGCTGCAGGGCCCGGCAGGCAAATTCACCGAAGCCGGCGACAAGGCAGGCGTCGCCAGCATGGCCCAGTCACGCGGCGCGGCGCTCGATGATTTCAACCTCGACGGCCTCATCGACCTCCTCGTCGTCAACCGCAACGAACCGGCGCAGATCTGGCGCAACGTCAGCACCGACGCCGGCAAATTCGTCAACCTCAAACTAACCAACACGGCCCCCAACCGCGACGGCATTGGCTCCTGGATCGAAGTCAAAACCGGCGAAAAAATCCAGCGCCGCGAAATCACAGTCGGCGGCGGCCATGCGGGGGGCCAGCTCGGCTGGCGGCACTTCGGCCTCGGCACAGCGGAAAAGGCCGAAGTGCGCGTGCTCTGGCCGGATGGTGTGCAGGGGGATTGGCAGGCAGTTGATGCGGGTGGGTTTTATCGGCTGGCGAAGGGCAAGGGGGCGGAGGGGGTGGCGGTGGAGTAGGCTGTGGATGGGAAGGGCGAAGTTTAGTGCACTGTCGCCGAAGCGAGGAATTTGGTGCACTGTCACCGAAGCTCAATTGCCCATTGCAATGGAATCGGGAGCTTGGTCCAAGGTCAATCTCTGACTGGAATGCAAGAGAGTCATCATGATTGATCAAGTAAATACAAATTCTGATGAAAAAAATGCCGCCTACACCGCAAAATTTATATTTATTCCTGCGTTATTGTCGATGATTGTGTTCATTATTTCAATTAGGTATGATTATGGTACAAAATGCTTTGTAGTTGATAGCGAATTGTATAAACTGTGGTTGCCTAATTTTAGCTTAAGCATACAAGAAATCACTGCCTTCTTCGGTATTAGAAGATCGTGTACATATTTTTCTACGGTAACAAGTTTTGGCTTTTTGATTACAAT
>JANPGC010000341.1:0-2485 GCA_031423755.1 Phyllobacteriaceae bacterium
GGATTCCTCGGCCAGCGTCTTTTCAAGGATCGCCTGCGCGTCCTTCATGCCGAGCACCTTGGCCCAGCGGCGCAGCGTGCCGTAGCGGGTGATCTCGTAATGCTCGACGGCCTGCGCCGCCGCAATGATTGCCGCATCGCCGGAAACCGTCTTGGCGAAATCCTCCAATACGCCTTCGCCCTCTTTCAAAATGCCTTCGATGGCATCGCACTTGACGCCCTTGGCCGGCTCGCCGATGATTTTGAACACCTCTTCCAGCCGCGTGACATGCACTTCTGTCTGGCCCTTGTGATGCTCGAACGCCTTCTTCAACTCAGCCGATTTTGCGCCCGCCATCATCTTCGGGATCGCTTTCAGAATCTGCTTTTCAGCATAGTAAATGTCCTGAAGCGTGTGATGAAACAGCTCGTCCAGTTTTTTCTCGCTAGCCATGGGGGAATCTCCGTTCACTTGTCTGACGGACGTCATTGTCCTAAGTCGTTAACGCATCTGCGTGGCGCTGGTTCCCGCTTTGCTGCGCGGCACCTCTCCGAAAAGTTTCAGGACAATCATGACCAAAGCCAAGGCCGCCATACTCATCGCCACACTCTCGGCGGCAAACTTCGCCATTGGCATGGGCGCGTTTGTCGTCATCGGCGTGTTGACGCCGATCAGCGAAGGCCTCGGCATGACCAAACAGCAAGCGGGCTTCGTGCTCACGTCTTACGCCATTGCCTACGCGATCCTCTCGCCGCTGCTGGTGGCGATGACCGGCACATGGTCGCGGCGCAATGTCTTGCTCATCGGCATGAGCCTGTTCGGTCTCGGCGCGGCGCTGACGGCGCTGGCAAGCGACACAACGCTGCTCTACGCCGCCCGCGTCGTCGCTGCCGCAGGCTCCGGCATGTTCACGCCGGTGGCAGCCAGCGTCGCCTTCTCCGTCAGCGCGCCGGAAGATCGCGGCAAGGCGCTGTCCAACGTCTTCTTCGGCCTGACGCTTGCACAGGCCCTTGGCGTTCCGACGGGCGCATGGCTCGGCTACACATTCGGCTGGCAGGCGGCGTTCATCGTCGTCGCGGCTCTGGCGGCAGCGTCCGTCGCGCTGTGCATGGCGCTGGTGCCCAAAGCTGTCGCCTTTCAGGTCAATTCGCTGGCGACACTCGGCGAAGCGCTCGCCGACTGGCGCTCGATGCTGTCGGTCCTCTACACCGCCACATTCCTCGGCGCGATCTACATCCTCTTCACCTATTTCGCCCCGCTGCTTGAAGCCAAACAGGGCTTCGACCGCAACGGCGTCTCGCTGTTCCTGCTGATGCTGGGCTTGGGCGCCGTAAACGGCAACTACCTCGGCGGCCGACTCAACGACCGGTTAGGCTCCGCGCTCACGCTCAAAATCCTCTGCATCGGCCAGATGGTCATGCTGTCGCTGTTCTCCTTCCTGCCCATGCCTGTCATCCTGTTGGCCATCATGGGCTTTGTCTGGTCAAGCTTCGGCTGGTCGTTCATGGCCGCGCAGCAGACGCGCCTCGTCCTGCAAACCCCCGAACGCCAATCCGTAGTCCTCGCCCTGAACGCCGCCTCAATCTACATCGGCGCGTCACTGGGTTCGTTTATTGGGGGGCAGGTGTTGAAGGTGTGGGGCATAGACGCGCTGGGGCTGGCGGCGGCAGGCGCGATGGTGTTTGCGTTCGGGCATCTGGTGGTGTCGGAGCGGGTGAAGGGGCGCTAATCCGGCAGACTTTAGCCAAATGCGTTAATGACTGTTTCAATCGGCAGGAAAAGTGTCCGGCTTCCTGCCGGGTATTCGATGAACTCGGCGCATGACAGATAAAAACGCTTGGCCGCTTCGTCCTTGGCGTGGACCAGAACCGCGCCAATGCCGATATTTTGCGAGGCCAAGGCAATCCGCCTCAGCGCGTCTGACAAAAGGTCGGCGCCAAGGCCTCTGCCCGCATAGCTGCGATCGACTGCCAGTCGTCCGATAATCGAAACCGGGATGATATCCGGCGCGTTGCGCCGGACCTTTCCGGGCACCTGTGAACGCTCCACTGAACCGGCTGATATGCAGAAATAGCCGGCCACCTGGCTTTCCTCGCAGATCACATAAGTGCGGGAGAAGCGGCTTTCGTTCTTGAATGCACGATGCCTCAGCCAATCATTCAAGTCCGGTGAGCCGCAGTCAAAACTGGCAAGATCATGATCGAGGCCGAGCGGAACAGGCGCGGAGATGCCGGGCATGATGAGATGCGTCCCGGTTGCTATTTATGCCACGCGGGTACCCGGCGCATGAGCGAACGAAGTTTCGGGCCAGGTGCAGGAGGGTTGTTGAGTGCTTCCGAAAAAGCATCATATCCAGTGGGATCAAGAACATGGAGCCGTTGGTCGAGCAACACCTCAATCGCCTGACGCCGGGCGCTGTCGATCATGAACTCCGTGCGGGTCTTGCCAAGTGTCGCAGCCGCCTCGTCAATCAATTGCCGCGTGCTCGCCTCGATCCGCAGATTGA
>JANPGC010000342.1:0-10415 GCA_031423755.1 Phyllobacteriaceae bacterium
GGCGACGCGCTGGCGCTGGCCGCCGGACCGTTGCGCCGGGCGGCGGTCGAGCAGCTGTTCCAACTGGAGCATCTTGGCGATTTCGGCGGCGTTGGCATTTTGCACATCGCGCGAGACGCCAGCCAGCGACAGTGAAAAGCAGATGTTGTCACGCACCGTCAGGTGCGGGTAGAGCGCGTAGGACTGGAACACCATGGCGACGCGGCGCTGCGATGGCGCAAGATTGGTGACGTCAACGCCGCCGATGAAGGCGCTGCCTTAGGTGATGGTTTCCAGACCGGCGATCATGCGCAACAAGGTGGACTTGCCGCAGCCGGACGGGCCGAGCAGTGCGCAGAACGAGCCATCATCCACCGTCAGGTCAAGATTCTTGATGACCTCGACTGCGCCGTAGCGCTTGGAGATGTTCTTGAGTTCAACGGACGCCATGAAAGTCTCCGCGTTTTGATGACAGGGGGCTCAAAGTGTTCATATCCGTGTCATCCCTTGATGCCGGCGGTCAGCATGATTGCCTGTGTGACCCGGCGCTGGAAAATCAAATAGACGATGGCGACAGGCAGCGCGGCGAGGATCGCGCTTGCCAGATCGCGGGCGTATTTGACGCCGAACGCGTCCGTGACCTGCGTGATGCCGACGGTGATGTTCATCATCTCCTCGGACGTGGTGACGAGGAAGGGCCAGAGGAAATTGTTCCACGCGCCGATGAAGGTGATGATGGCAAGCGCTGTGGTGATACCCCAGTTCATCGGCAGGTAAAGGCGGAACAGCAACTGGAATTCCGTTGCGCCGTCAATGATTGCGGCCTCGCGGAAATCCTTTGGCACCGAGTCAAAAAACTGTTTGTAGATCATCACGGTCACCGGCGCGATCAACTGCGGCAGGACGACGCCGGTCCAGGTGTTGATGAGCTTGAACTGGCTCATCAGCACGAAATGGTTGACGATGAGCGCGGGGATCGGGACCATGAAGGACGCAAGGATCATCCACCACAGGAATTTGCGGCCCGGAAACTCCAACTGTGAAATCGCGTAGCCTGCGGCTGCGCTCATCATGATGACCAGCACGGTCACCAGTCCTGACGTGACCAGCGAATTGACATACCAAAGGCCGATCTTGGTGTTGAACAGGACGTGCGTGTAAGCCTCGAGCGTGAACCGGTCGGGGAAGAAATCGACGCCGGGCCGGACGATATCCTGTTCCGGCTTGAAAGTGGTGACCAGAGCCCAATAGATCGGGAACGCCCAGAGGATTGCGCCGAGGAACGTCAGCACCGTGATGATGAGACCGGCGCGGTCGAGCATCATGATTCGTTTGAAGCGGGCGGCGTTGGGGCCGGTGGGTTCGTTCAGGTTGGCGGCAATCGTGGTCATTTCTCACCCCTTGCCCGCAGCAGCTGATATTGCAGCACCGAGACGATGACGATGACGACAAACAAAAGCAGCGCCACTGTCGCGCCATAGCCACCCTGATTTTTCTGGAACGCCGAGCGGTAGATGAGCTGCACCAGACCCAGCGTCGCATCGATGCGACCGCCGTTGCCGAAGAGGTAAATCTGGTCAAAGATTTTCAGCTGCAGGATCAGCTGGATGGTGGCGACCAGAACGGTAATCGGCCAGATCAGCGGCCATGTGATGCGCGAAAATTGCTGCCAGCGGGTGGCGCCGTCAAGCTCGGACGCCTCGTAGATTTCGCTCGATATGTTGCGCAGGCCTGCAATGAACAGCAGCACATTGAAGCCGACCAGCCACCAGATGGTGATGAGGGCGACAGCGGGCATGAACAGCGGCAGGGTGCGGAAAATGGCGATGTTTTCACCCGTAAAGTAGGCGATGGGATATTGGGCGATGCCAAGGGTCGAGTCCAGCAACCACATCCACATGCGGTAGACCACGGAGACAGGCAGGATGTAGGGCATGAAGAACGCAGCGAGCGCCAGACTTTGCCACCAACCCTTCAACCGGTTGACACCAAGGGCAATGACCAGCCCGAGCAAGGTGGAGGGAATGACAGACAGCAGGACAAAGTAGAACGTGTTCCACGTCGCGACCTTGAACAGACGGTCGGAAAACAGGCGGATATAATTTTTGAAGCCGACGAAGTTTCCCGATCCGATAAGCGGCGCGTCGGTGAATGTCATGAAAACCATTTTCAGCGTCGGGTAGACGAACAGCAGGCCATAGACGATCAGGAACGGCGTGATCAGGATCAGCGCGGTTGTGGTCTGTGATCGTCCGTTCTGATGCATGTGTGTACTCACAATCAGGCCAATGTGCATATTCCCCTCCCCCTTGTGGGGAGGGTTAGGGGTGGGGGTCCCCTTCGCAAAAAACCTGCCAGCGTTGTATCAGGCGCGAACTTTGAAGTTTCTTGCGAAGGGGACCCCCAACCCAACCCAACCCACAAGGGGAGGGAGTCCTTTTGTTGCCTGCGACTATCGGTGCGTAAATGTCGTGATGGAATTAACGGATCGGCTTCCTGTCAGGCTTCGGAAACGGGAGGGCCGGCCGATGTCAAACCCGCGACATCAGCCGACCCTTGTTCACCCGGGAGGGGTTAGTTGGCTTGCCCCTGGAGGTCGTCGCGCATGCCCTCCATGGCTTCCTTGGCTTCCATTTCGCCGTTGATGGCGGGCATTAGGAAATTGCCAGCGGCATCGTAAACTGGCGAGGCAACGCCTGCGAGCTTCGAGCTTGGGTCAAACACGGCTGTATCGGCCAGCACCGAGTAGGTGGCGTTTGGCTGCATGGCCTTGAATTCTGCGCTGGCGCGGACTGGCGAATAGGCTGGCAGATGGCCGGCAGTTGCCCAGAACAGCGAGTTCTTGTTCATCCAGGCGATGACTTCCAGAATAGCCTTCTTCTTCTCCGGCGTCATTGTCTTGCCGACATTGTTTGGAATGGCAAAAGCGTGCGAATCCGCCCATGTGGCAGGATGATCGAAGAAGGTCGGCAGGGCGACTGCGCCCCAATCGAACAGCTCGCCCTTTGCCTTCAGGTCGGTCATGGTCGGGACTTCCCAGACGCCATTGATGTGCATGGCGGCCTTGCCGCCTGTGAACAGGGCGATCGAGGCCGGATACTCAATGGAGGCCGGGGCAAGGCCATCGGTCACCCAGGATCTGATGACGTCGGTTGCCTTGATGGCTTTGTCGAGATTGTCGCCGTCAAGGAACTTGCCGTCCTTCAGGAACACGCCATCCTGCTGGCCGAAGAGCGAATAGAAAATCCGCCACATGGAATCGCCTGCGGCAGAATGGATCGAGATGCCGTAATCTGCAGCGCCATCCTGCAGCGTTTTCAAGGCTGCTTTGAAGTTGTCAACGCCATCGAGGCCCTTGGGCAAACCATCATCACCCAGAAGTCCCGCAGCCTTGAGGAGATCCTTGTTGTAGTAAAGCACGACAGCATGGATATCGAACGGCACGGCATATTGCTTGCCGTCAACCTGACCGGCCTTGAAATTGGCTTCGGCGTAATCAGCGGCTGCGAGGCCGACGCTGGCGAGATCTTCCGTTGTGATTTCAGCAAGAACGCCGGACGAGACGCCGAGCGGCAGGCGCGACAGATGGTAGGTCATCATATCCGGACCCTCGCCGACAGCAGCAGCGGTCTGAACCTTGGTGTAGAAAGGCACGCCCCATTCGAGCGTTGTCGGGGCAATTTCAATCGAGTCCGCGTGGGCCTTGTTGAAATCGGCAATCAGCTGCTTCATGCGCACGCCGTCACCGCCGCTGAGGAAATCCCACCAGATGACGGTTTCCTTGGCCTGCGCGCCGGTCGCAAAAAGCGCCGACGACAACAGCGCGACTTTCAAAATGTTCTTGAGCATTTCATTCCTCCCATTGGCGGGCTCAGCACCCGTTTTCGTTTCGTCAAACCGTGCCGCCGCAGCGGCGCGGGTGATTTTCAAAGATTGAACTTCGGGGCCTGATCCTGCCGGGCCTCTCGAAGTCTCTTCCTCCAACCTTCAAAAGCAGCGTATCAAAGGCTTGGTTGGTGTCAACCGACATTTCGATATGTATCTGATATTCTGATATGGATACCTTCCGCCCCTCATTCTTCTGTCGGCGTTTCGGAAATCGTCGCTACCAGCGCGTCAAACAGGGCAGCGGCAACGGGATCAAAACCGGGGGCGTCATTGGTCAGACGGAAGGTGGTGGCGACAAGTGCGCCCTTGCCGACGCGGCGCTCGCCAATGAGCACCGCAGGCTTGTGCGCCCAGCCGACAACCAGACCGGCGTGGACGAGGCCGTCATATTCCCACGGACGGAAGCCGGTCATGACATGACGGGGGGCGACGCGGTCAAACGACAGGTCGAGAAGGGGCCCGCCGGGGATTGCCGCGAAAGCGCCAGCGCGTTTGATCCATGAGAAACTGGCGATCCAGTCACCGCGCCACATGGTGCCTTGCCGGGCAATGAGGTTGATGTTGGGCAGATGGCTCTCAGTGTTGGCAGGGTTTCCCGGCGTGTCATCGACAATGGCAATAAATGGCTGTTCACGGTTTTGCAGATCGGTGCGCAAATTGCCGTGCGTCTTGGCCGAGCTATCGGCAAGAACGACATATCGCGCGCCGGATTGCAGGTCCGCGATGTTGTCTTTGCCGAGACCATTGACGAGACGGATAACGCCAGGGCCCGACGGCGCGATGGTGTAGCCGAGACCTTGGGCAAAGGCCGCGAGCCGCGGATCATCCGCCGAAATGGCGGGAAATTCGGCGGTACCGCGCATGGCATAGACGGACACTGCGACCGAATTCTGCGCAAGCGCTGTGCCGTTTGCATCAAGCGTGAAGCGCAGATGTTCGACGCCGCCGATGTGGCCGTCCGGAATGACGAGGCTGGTCTGGCCGAGGTCAGCGGCGTCGAGACTGCCTGTTGCCGGAACATTGAGCGTACCGGACGCAATGTGTCCCAGCGACCAATTCAATCTTGCGCCTGCCGGGATCGACTTGCCGCCGGTGGCGATTTTCACGGTGAATTTGAACGGCTTTCCGGCAGACGCCGAATAGAGTTCGATCTGCGGGACAATGACGATATCGCTGTTTATGGACGCGAACCGGTCGTGGAAGATGCGCGGGTTCCGGTCCATATCCAACAATCCGTTGGCTTCCCAGTGGACGTCGGTGAGCTCGGTGATCACATAGCCCTGAATGGCAGGGCGCGCGCGCATCGACTCGATCTCGTATTTGAGATTTCCGAACTGGTACCATTGCACCTGCTCGATGAAGTTGGTGAATGTGCCGAACACGGTGCCGAGCTGGTAGGCGGCAAAGCGGCCCTCGATACCGTGCGGATAGGCTGCGCCGTCGCCCCAGCCGGGGCCGGTTTCCATCCACCATGGCACCTTGCCATCGGCGCTGATCAGCTTCGATACGTCAGGCAGGCCCCAGACGCCGAACTCGGAAACCACCAGCGGTTCATCGCGCTTCCGGACCGCATCGCCATGCGGCGACCAGGTCCATTTGGCGGCAGAGGCGAATTCGTCGGTGAGGGCTTCCCACTCCTCGCGGCGCTCGGGAACCGAGCGGTAGTAGTGGTAGTCATTGATGTCGGACTTGACGTGGAAATTGGTATGGCAGGGCGAATTGTCGACGACGAGGCGGGTCGGGTCGAGCGCTTTCAGCCAGTCATAGGTGTCTTTCAGCCATTGCCGGTGCGAGGCGTCCTCGACCAGCCGCGTGCCCCAATCCTCGTTGATGATGGTCCAGATGACGATACACGGATGGTTGCCGTCGCGGGCGAGAATCCCTTGCATCGCGTCACGCATGCGCTGCGCGGACTTCTTCGTGAACGTCGCGACATTGGGGATCTCGGTCCAGATCAGCATGCCGAGCCGGTCGGCCACTTCATAGTAGCGCGGATCGGGAATCTTGATGTGGCAGCGCAATAGATTGAGGCCGAGCTGCTTGGCCTTCAGCAATTGGTCTTCGAGCAATTCGAGCGAGGGCGGGGTGCAGATGCCGACCGGGTAGTAGTCCTGATCAAGCGCGCCGCGCATATGGTATGGCTCGTCATTGAGATAGAATTTGCCGTCTCTGGTCTCGAATGTGCGGAAGCCGAATGTGTGAATGGTGGTATCGCAAACTGTTCCACCGGCGGTGATTTCGATTGTGGCGGTGTAGAGATTTGGCGCATCGGGCGACCATGGCGAGACCGCTTGAAGCTTGACCGTGTGATCAATCTGCACTGCGCCGATCGCCGTTTCGGACTTGGAAACAACGGTCGCGTCCGGGCCGGAAATGGTAATATTTGCACTAGCGTCAACAGTGGCGTGCGGGAAGGTCAAGCGAAGGTTGACCGACTTTTCCACAAGATTTGGCGTTACCGCGCAGTGGGTCAGGTGGCGCTTGTCGCGCAGTTCGAGGCTGACGGACTGCCAGATGCCGCCGATGGGGCCGTACCAGCTTTGCTTGCCGTGCGGGATTTCGGCGAAGGGGAATTCCGGATGGTCCTTGGCGTTGCCGGACGGCAGCGTCACCTGAACTTCGAGGAGATTATCGATCGTCAGCGCGTCTTCGGACAGCACGAACTCAAACGGCAGATAGCCGCCTTCGTGGGTTCCAAGCGGCTTCCCATTTAGAAAAACCTTACAAAAATAGCTGACTGCGCCGAATTTGAGCGCGATTTCCTGATTGCATTCGATCATCGGCATGGCGAAGCGGCGTTGGTAGACGGCCCTGCCGGAGAGCTGCCTGAGATCTGCGAACTCCGCCTGCCAGGGAAGCGGCACCTGCGCGGTGCGCTGCTTGCCATCGCTCTCGTGGCAGAAATCCCACGCGCCGTCCAAGGATGTGGACGTGCGCACGGCTGCGCCTCCATCTGCTTGCGAACCCATCGAACCTCCCATTCGGCGATCTTGCAACGACTATGATTATTTCATTAGTTATATTATTATCACGCTAGCTGAAATTATTATCTTTGCAAGCGGCAAATCGGGGCTTATGCAAATTTTGTGGCCAGCCCGCAGATGGCCCACAGGGGGAAAGCTTGGGCAAACGCGCAACCATGGTCGATATCGCAGCCAAGGCGAACGTGTCGCAGGCGACCGTTTCGCTCGTCCTCAACAATGCTCCCAATGTGCGCGTGTCTGAAGAAACGCGTGAGCGGGTGAAGGCGATTGCCGCCGAGCTTGGCTACCGCAAGGGCCCGGCGCACGCGATGCCATCGTCCAGCGCGCGGGTAATCGGACTTCTGATCGACGAGGTGACGACAACGCCTTTTGCCGCGCCGCTGATTGAAGGCGCGCGCGATGAGGCGGCGCAGCATGATTGTGTTGTCGCGATGTTCTGCACCGGCGGCGACCCGGAGCTTGAGGCGGTAGCGCTCGACGTGTTGTCAAGCCTGCGACTGGTTGGCGTTCTCTATTCGACGCTGATCACGCAGACTGTCACGGTGCCTTCACGACTCATGCAAATGCCGTCGATCCTGCTCAATTGCCGTGACAAGGACCGCAAGCTGCCGAGCGTGGTTCCGGCAGATGTGACGGGCGGCTATGCGGCAACGCAGAGATTGATCAAGGCCGGGCACTGGCGCATCGCGCATGTTCCCGGTGAGGGTTGGGGCGATGCGGCGGTTGACCGCGCCAAGGGGTATCGCGAGGCGCTGGCGAGCAATGACATTGCCTTCGACCCGGCGTTGGTCAGCGCACCTGCGTGGACGGTGGACAGCGGTCGGGCGGCGACGCTTTCGCTGCTTGAATTGCCTGACCCTCCGACAGCGATTTTCTGCTTCAATGACCGGGCCGCCATTGGTTGCTATGAGGCGCTGCATGTCAGGGGCTTGCGTGTGCCGCAGGATGTCTCTGTCGTCGGCTTCGATGATGAGGATCTGGTCTCGCACCTGTTGCCGCCGCTGACCACAATGGTGCTGCCGCATGACGAGATGGCGCGTTGGGCGGTCAATGAACTGATCAGCCTTGAAGGCAAGCAATGGCCGCCCGCGCACCCGCGCCGGGTCAAGACCGACTGCGGGCTGGTCGAGCGGAACTCGGTCGGCCCGGTGCGGACTTGAGATCGCGGCAGATTGGACTGCACCAGAATTTCTGATACGAACCCCTTCTGATCCAGAACTCTGCGGGGGAAACGCGTGAGCCGGAATTTTCTTGTAGTGGACCCGGAAGAGGGTCTTGAGACGCTGAAGGCGCTGGCGTCTTCGGTGCGCGTCAAAGTGCTGAAGCTCTTGCATGTCAACGGCCCGATGAATGTCAACGAAATTGCGGCCAAGCTGGAGCTGCCGCAGTCGACGATCTCGTCCAACATCCAGATCTTGGAGGATGCCGGCCTTATCCGGACAGAGACGCAGCGGGCGAAAAAGGGCAATCAGAAAATCTGCCACACCTCGTTTGACGAGGTGCTGGTTATGTTCAAGGACGATGCCAACGCACTGAATGCCAACATGATCGAAGTGGCGATGCCGCTCGGGCTTTACACGAGCTGCGAAGTTTCCGCACCGTGCGGGCTGTGCTCGAACGAGGGCATCATCGGCTTGCTCGATGTGCCGAACACGTTTCTCGAGCCGGACCGGATGAAAGCTGGTCTTATCTGGTTCACGCGCGGATTTCTGGAGTATCAGTTTCCCAACAATGCCAAGCTCTCCTCCGGCGAAATTGAATCGATGGAGTTCTCCATGGAGCTGTCGTCGGAAGTTCCGGGCACGGCAGCTGACTGGCCTTCTGACATCACTGTCGCGGTCAATGGCCTCGATGTTGGCACCTGGACCTCGCCCGGCGACTTTGGCGACAAGCGCGGCGTTTACACACCGGTCTGGTGGAAGCTGAAGGGCAGTCAATATGGCAAGCTGAAGAGCTGGCGCATCACGGACAGCGGCACATTTGTTGACGGCGTCAAGATTTCACCGGTATCGATCAAAGACCTCGACCTTGAAAATCATCGCTCGATCCGCCTGCGCATCGGCGTCAAGGACGATGCCAGACATCCCGGCGGGGTCAATATCTTCGGGCGCGGTTTTGGAAATTATGACCAAGACATTGTGCTGCGCCTGACCACCCGCAGGTGATATCACCGCTTGGTGCTTTACGTTTTCGCTTGACGCACCATATCCGTTGCCGGATATATATCCTAAGTTTGGATATAAACCAAATATTCGGGATGATTGGGAGAGCATCATGAAAGCGTCGGTTGTCGCACACAAGGACTATACGATTTCGAAAATCGACGACCGCATTTACAGCGCGTTTCTCGAGCATCTCGGCCGGGCGATCTATACCGGCATCTATGAGCCGGACCATGCCACCGCCGACAAGAACGGCATGCGCGGCGATGTCGCCAAGCTGGTCAAGGATCTGAACATCCCTTACGTGCGCTATCCCGGCGGCAATTTTGTTTCGGCCTACAATTGGGAAGACGGTGTCGGTCCGCGCGACCAGCGCCCGACGCGGCTTGACCTTGCCTGGCACACATCCGACAGCAACGCGGTGGGTGTGCACGAGTTTCAGGACTGGTGCGACACGGTCGATACCAAGATGATGCTGGCCATAAACCTAGGTTCGCGCGGGCTGGATGATGCGCGCAATTTTGTCGAATATGTCAACGGCCCGACCGGTTCCTACTGGGGCGACCTGCGCAAGAAGAACGGGCGTGCCGAGCCGTTCAATGTCAATCTCTGGTGCCTTGGCAATGAGATGGACGGACCATGGCAGGTTGGCCACAAGACGGCGGATGAATATGGACGCCTCGCCAATGAGGTCGCCAAGACCTTGCGCGCGTTCGATAAAAAGCTCGAACTGATTGTCTGCGGGTCCTCAAATTCGGACATGAAGACCTACCCCGAATGGGAGCGCATCGTTCTTGAACACACTTACGAATCTGTCGATCACATTTCGCTGCACATGTATTTCGCCAACCGGGCCAAGAACACGGCCAACTATCTGGCGCTGAATGAAAAGCTCGACAATTACATCGCCACCGTGGGTTCGACGATCAATCTGGTGAAGGCCAACAAGCGCTCGAAGCACAAGGTTGGCATCTCGTTTGACGAGTGGAATGTCTGGTATCACTCCAACCAGCAGGACCGCGCCATTCTTGATGGCAATGAAGGCTGGCCGCATGCGCCGCGCTTGCTTGAAGACATCTACAATTTCGAGGACGTGCTGCAGGTCGGCTGCATTCTTAACACGTTCATCCGCCGCTCGGACGTCGTCAAGATCGCCTGCATCGCGCAGCTAGTGAACGTGATCGCGCCGATCATGACCGATCCGAAGGGCGCGGCATGGCGGCAGACGATCTACTATCCCTATTATTTTGCGTCCATCTTCGGTCGCGGCACCGCGCTGAACCTTGCCGTCAAGACGCCCGGCTATGATGCAGATGTCGCCGACAATGTGCCTTACGTGGACGTTTCGGGCGTCCACAATGAGGATGACGGCACGATCAGCTTCTTTGCCGTCAACCGGCAT
>JANPGC010000343.1:0-8910 GCA_031423755.1 Phyllobacteriaceae bacterium
TATGACCGCGCCAAGCTGATGAGCGTCGATTATGACGGCACCGAACTCGGCAACATCGCCGACGAGCGCATCCGCACCTTCCAGCGCGATGCTGCCGCAAGAGCCGGCATTTTCCACCACCTCATCACCCTGCCGACCTACCACACCGCGGCGCTGTCCACCGACAATCTCGCCAAGGAGTATTTCGGCGAACAGGCCATGCTCGGCTACGTCAAAAATGTCCAGCGCGCCGAAATCCGCCAGGGCATCGCCTGCGTCAAACACCAGAACATGTCCGGCTCGGATATCGGCGATGACCACAAGGAATATTTCGCCGGCGAGTCAGCCCTGAAAGCCGGCGGCGCGCACAACACGATGAACCAATTCGCCGCCTGACGGCGGACGTGAAACCAGTTCGCGGCCTAACCGCCGCCAGCCAACAACCCTCCGGTTGTGTACCCCAACTCGGGCGGAAGAAGTTCCGCCCGTTTTTCGTTGCCCTGCCGAGAGAGGCGCACGGCAGTTGCACATCGTTCCATCTGCCTAATCTCCTGCGGGCCGTCTTTCCGGGGCCGCGAAGCGGAACCCGGAATCCAGAGCGCCAACGGCCAAAAGAGAGGCGTCTCAGCCAACAGTGCCCCGGAGCGATCATCAACTAACCTGCATGGGCTTCAAATCCCGCTTCGGCACTCTGGATTCCGGATCTGCGCTTCGCTTGTCTGGAATGACGGCAGCGGGTGGGAAGCGCTCCTCAAACCAGCGCAAAGCTGCCCTACCCAAATCAGGGGATGCGCACGGCATATTTTTCAGCTTGAATGAACCAGACCCATTCACCCGCCGACAGACAAGTGCAACACTCAAGCCCCACCGGAGAAACACCAATGCGCCTGTTCATGCTGCCCGCCGCCGCCGCAGCCCTCGCCCTCACCATCGGCCTCTCGCCCGCCATGGCCGAGAGCTGCTACGACCTCTGGTACGAGCGCAATCAGATCTATGACGACAACGGCTTCTGCTTCAAAACGCAGCTCGGCAGGGACACGTTCGACAATTCGGACTGCTACACCTCAAACCCGTCGCTCTCCCGCGCCAAAGTCCGCCGCGTCGCCCAGATCAAGGCCCGCGAACGCGCCAAGCGCTGCAAGGTCAACTGAGGCCTATTCCGGCAGCATATACACATACCGGCACTGGTTTTGATCAAACCCGCCCTCGGACGACACAAAACCGCGCACCTCAAACACGGCATTGCCAGTTTGCTCTGTCAGAGCCCGTACGGTCTCATGGGTCGGGCTCGAACCAAAATCCATGTCGAAAATAAACGCCGATGGCGTGCCGCCATCCGGCTTCACCGCATAGCCCATATTGTATATGTCCTTGGTTTCATACACCATTTTCCCGGAAACGCGCGTCGGCTTGCCGGGCTTTGCGGGAACCGAATCCGCCGCCGGTGGGACAGCCGTTATCAAGAGCGGCACGTTCGGCAGTTCAATATTTTTCAACTGCGTCACGCCCGGCTGCAAATTGTCCAGCGTGCCAAGCCGTTGGAGATACGCATCCTTGAGGCAATCAACCTTCGCCCCGCAGGCATCGCGAACCGTCTTCACCCACACCCGTTGATCCGCCTTCAGGCACGAAGCCCCATCCTTGAGCGTCTCAGCCGCGCCGCCATAATAGCGCCCGAGATATTCATCGAGATCAGAAAGCGCTGCATCCGAACAGATCGCCTTCTCGATTTTGCCCTTCGCCTTGCCGCAGTCAAAACTTGCCGCAAGGGACGCGCCAACACCAAACATCAGGCCAATGCCCGCCAGCGCCGTCGCAGATATTTTTATCATGACTTGTGCACCCTCTCCGCAACTGCCGTAAAAAAGCAGGCAAGAAATGAACCGTCAATGAACGCTCACTCCACGGTCTTTTTGTAGATGTGCCACGTGGTGTGGCCAAGCACCGGGAGAACAATGATCAGTCCAAGAAACAGCGGCAACGATGCCACGACGACCATAAGTGTCACGGCAATCCCCCAGCCGATCATGACCACCGGGCTTGCCAGCACCACTTTCACAGAGGTGATCATGGCTGTGACAATGTCCAGCTCCTTCTCCATCAGCAGCGGGATTGAAACCACGGTGATTGAAAACATGATCAGCGCCAGTGCCGCGCCCACAAGGTGTCCGACGCCAAGGAACAGCCAGCCGGAGGGCGTCGTCACCAGAATGTTCAGAAACGCATCAATTGTCGCAAAACTGGACCTGCCAAGAAACAGCGCCATCAGCAGCCGCACCTGATAGACCCAGATCCACATCACAAAAAGCACCACAAACGCCATCCAGGACAGTTCCCGCCGCCGCTGCAGCCACATGCGCGAGGTCACCGCCGGCCACGTCACGGGTTCTCCAGTCTCCCGCCGTCGCGACACTTCATAAAGCCCGACAGCAAGAAAGGGACCTATCAGCGGAAAGCCGATCGCAAACGGATAGATGAGCCAGGGAGCGCCAAGCCAGCGTATGCAAGCGACAATCGCGATACCGAAAAATGCGCAGGCAGAGCCGATGGCAAGTCCGAATTGCGGTTTGGCAACAAAGTCCGCCATACCGCGTGAAACTGCATTTTCCAGCTCGCGGAAAGTCAGCGGCTTGATCCTCGGCATCGGCGATGCAGGCAAATGTTGCGGCAGATCTGCCATTAAGTCCCCCCAAAGGCTTGGAATCGAGCGCGGACTCATCTATCGGCGGGACAAGGCGGCTTTGTCATTGAGGCAGGTCAAACGGCAGGAAAAGACGGCAGCAAACATGGAAACACGCGATTCAAATGGAGCCATCCTCGCAGAAGGCGACACGGTCACGGTGATGAAGGACCTCAAGGTCAAAGGCTCATCGTCCGTGGTCAAGCGCGGGACAATGTTCAAGGGCATTCATCTGACCGACGAGCCGGGCGAAATCGAGGTCCGCTCCAAGGAAATCAAGGGGCTGGTGCTCAAGACCGAGTTCGTCAAGAAGTCTTGACCTGTGTCGCTCTTCAGCTAGCCTTTCCATCTGCAAGTGGAGACCATCATGACAAAAGGCCGAATTGAAGCATTTTCTGACGGCGTCATCGCCATCATCATCATCACCATCATGGTGCTGGAGCTGAAAGTCCCGCACGGCCACGACCTTGCCGCGCTGCAGCCGCTCGTGCCGGTGTTCCTGAGCTACATCCTGTCCTTCGCCAATGTCGGCATCTATTGGAACAACCACCACCATATGTTCCAGGCGGTCAAACACATCAACAGCGGTGTGCTCTGGGCCAATTTGCACCTGCTCTTCTGGCTCTCGCTGATGCCTTTCGCCACCGCCTTCATGGGCGAGAACGGCTTCGAAAAAGTCCCGGTCGCGCTCTACGCCTTCGACCTGTTCATGTGCGCGGTGTCGTATACTATTCTGGTCTTCGTGCTGGTCGGCCACCACGGCAAGGATTCCGATTTCGCCAAGGCGCTCGGCTCGGATTTCAAGGGCAAAGTCTCACTCGCCTTTTACGTCGCAGCCATCCCGCTCGCGCTGCTCAACCAGTGGATCGCACTGGCGCTGATGCTTGCCGTCGCCATCATCTGGTTCGTGCCGGATCGGCGCTTTGAGAAGATCGCGTGAATTATTGAGCAGGTTTGCCTTTGGTCCACGTCACCTGCTGATTGTATAGCGGCACCGTCGTCAGCGCCATTTTCGCCGACCCGTCCTGCACCTGCCGTGAATGCGACAGATAGATCAGCGTATCGTTTTTCTTGTCGTAAATCCGGTTCACAACCTGCTGTTTCCAGATCAGCGAAATGCCCTGATTGAACACCTCTTCGCCCTCTTCATCGAGCGCGATATCGCCGATGGTGATCGGCCCGGTCTGGCGGCAGGCGATGGAACTGTCGGACGGGTTTTCAAACCAGTTGCCCTTCTGAAGGCGGTCAATCACCCCGCGGTCGAAATACGAGATATGGCACGTCACACCCTGCACTTCCGGATCGCTGAACGCATCGACAATGATGTCATTGCCAAACCAGTCGACGCCAACCTGACCGACTTCCTCAGCCAAAGCAGAGCCACCCGCCGCAAGCGCAGCCACCAGCGCGAAGGGAACAATCCGGTTCATCAGCATCATCTCCAATAGGCGCAAAAAGCAGCGCCGCCGCAATGTAGGAAACCTCCGGCTCGAATTAAAGGCGAAATGAATATGCTCTAACCGGACGTCATCCGCCTCAGCACATCCGACTTCAGCCAGAAATGCTGATACAAAGCGCCAACCACATGCAGCCCGACCAAAACGATCAGCGCCGGCTTCATCAGCTGGTGGAAATCGCCCGCCGGCTCAACAACACCAAAATAGGCCACTGCCCCCGAAAGCGGCACCAAAAACATCAGCACATAAAGCACCACATGCGTCGCATTCGCCGCAAATTTCATCACCGCCGACTCCGCCTTTGGAGCCTCTGGCACGCCATTGGCCCAGCGCAACCAAAGCCGCCAAGCCGCAAATGCCGCCACGCTCAGCCCGCCCCAAATGTGAAACAGCACCACCGGCGAGGACAATCCGCTCACATCAGCGCTACGCTCAAAAGCGCGCCAAGCATCCGACATGTATTCGCCTAGCAGCAACTGTTCAATGATCACTGCTGCGACAATCCAATGCAAAACCTTGTGGACCATGCTGTAGCTCTTGGGCGCAGAAAGAACAGCTGACATGTGAGGCTCTCCGGTTTGAACAAACATGACCGTAAGGCTAGCCTTGCGTTGTGCAGTGCACAAGTTACGGATTTGTCATATATCGCGCCCGCGCTTGGAGCCTGACTCAAAATTCGGTTTGATGAGTCAAGTGGAGTGATTTTCGAGAAGCATGGGGCCCGCCCGTCCAGTGCGACTCAAGGGCGGGGCAGAAAGTCCGTGAGCACCGGAAGCGCAGAAAATTGCTACAGTTGGCCATCAAGGTGAATTTTCTGTCAGGCTTCATGCCCACTTGTCGAGAAAAGCCTCAATCCCCAGCGTCTGCATGTCCGGCACAGCCTGCGCCAGTCTCTCGACCGGCCAGTCCCACCATTCACTCGCCAAGATCCGCGCCCGCACGGCCTCTTCAAACCTGAACCGCATAGGCTTGGCGGGCACGCCCGCCACAATCTGGAACGGCAGCACATCCTTGGAGACAACAGCATTCGCCCCTATCACTGCACCGGTTCCAATCGTCACCCCCGGCAAAATCACAGCGCCATGCCCGATCCACACATCATGCGCGATCGAAACCCGATTCGTACGCCGCCGCTCGCGAAACGCGTGGTCCAGCCCGTGAAACCGGAAATATTCGTTCGGCCGGTAAGTCACCTTGTGCATGGTCAGCCGTTCCATCGGATGCTCCAGCGCGTTGATCCGCACATTTGCCGCCACCGAGCAGAATTTGCCAAGCTCGGCATAAATCGCCTCGCCATTGCGCTCAAAATAGCTGAAATCGCCAACCGTCACCTCGCGCAGCACCACGCGCTCGCCGATCTCGCAATATTTGCCGATCTTCGAGCTCTTCAATTGGGCAGTCGTGTGAATGCGCGGTTCGTCGGTCTTGCGCTGCGAAAGTTCATCCATGCGTTTTTTCGTAAATCGGCAGCGCCCCGAACGCAACACCAACGCCATCTTCAAACGCGATCCCGCATGCGGCAATTTTCCATCAACAGAGCGCGCCAGATGCGCTATAATACCCGCATGAGCCAGTCCGCCCAACCAGTTGCGCGCCCCCGCTTGGCAGTCATCGCCGTGGGCATCCTGCTGTTCGCCATCGCCAGCGGCGCGGTCTTTGCCATGTGGGTGAGCAACGGCCCGCAAATCCTAATGACGCTCGGCAGCTCCGCGCTCGCCTGGTGCTTTTGAATAGCTGGAAATTCCCGAATGCAACGCACCGTCCGCGTCATCTACGCAACCCTGTTCACGCTCATCGCCCTCGCCGCAGGCTGGGCATCCTACACCTGGCTCGACAAGTCCGGCGGCGAGGCCCCCTACGGCGCACCGTTCGAACTCACCGACATGAACGGGCAACCGATCACTGAGGCCGCGTTTGAGGGCCACCCCTCCGCTGTCTTCTTCGGCTTCACGCACTGCCCCGAAGTCTGCCCGACAACCCTGTTCGAAATGAAGGGCTGGTTTGATGCACTTGGCGATGAAGGCAAATCCATGCGCGCCTTTTTCGTTTCCATAGACCCCGAACGCGACACGCCGGAACTGCTCAAAAACTACATTTCCAACGTCACAGACCGCGTCACAGGAATCACCGGCGACAAGGATAAAGTCGCAGCAATGGCAAAGGCTTGGAGCGTCTACTTCAAGAAGGTCGAAACCTCCGGCGGCGACTACACCATGGACCACACGGCGCTTGTCTTCCTGCTCGATTCCAAGGCGCGCTTCCACGGCACCATTGCCTATGGCGAGAATCCTGATACTGCGCTCGCCAAAATGAAGCGTCTCGCCAAGCTGTGAAAGTCTGAATGTCCCAATCCCGATTTTACCTGTCCGCCGGACGGCTCGAAGCCGAGCGCATCTTCCGTCTGGTCGAACAGGCGTTCGATGATGATGGCTTTCCGGTATCAATCCTCGAAGTGGACGAGGACAAGGACATCCACGAAGTGTCGCTCTACATCGAGTCAGACATCACTAACGAAACCCGCGCCCGTCTCGAACAGGCTCTGGGCTCAGACTTCTTCGGCCTGCCACTCGGCCTCGAAGACCTGCCCGACATCGACTGGGTCACCCACGCGCTGGATCTTCTGCCGCCCGTCCGCGCCGGCCGTTTCGTCGTCCACGGCTCGCACGACCGCGGCTCTGCCCGCCCCGGCGAAATTGCCATCGAGATTGATGCCGCCCAAGCCTTCGGCACCGGCCACCACGGCACCACATCCGGGTGCCTCGAAATGATCAGCGAAGTCGTGCGCAACCGCAAACCCCGCAATGCGCTCGATCTTGGCACAGGCTCCGGCGTGCTCGCCATCGCTGTCGCCCGTCTCGCCCACATCCCGGTGCTCGCCACCGACATCGACCCCGTCGCCACCCGCGTCGCACACGACAATGTCGGGCTGAATCAAGCCGCCGCATGGGTCCATTGCGAAACCGCCACCGGCTTTCACCGCGCCGGAATACGCCAGGCCGCGCCGTTTGATTTGATCATCGCCAACATCCTCGCCCGCCCCTTGATGCAGCTCGCCCCGCAAATGGCCCGCCATCTCTCGCGCGGCGGCGACATCATCCTCTCCGGCATCCTCGCCACCCAAAGAGAACGCGTCCTCGCCGCCTACCGCGCCCAAGCGCTCTATCACCGCAAGACGCTCTGGCGGAACGGCTGGGTGACGTTGCATTTGAGCTGAACCGGAATGGCTTGATTTATCCTATCCCCCTGGATAGGATATGTGGAGGCTGGCTCAAAATTCAGTTTGATGAGTCAAATGGTGTGATTTTCGAGAACCGAAGCGGAGCGTACGTCGGGTCCCCGCCAGCGGCTTGCCGCTCAAGGGCGGAGCAGAAGTTACGTGAGCACCGGAAGCGCAGAAAATTGCTCCAGTTGGCCACGAAAGTGAATTTTCAGTCAGGCTCCCATGCATAGCACCCATCCTCAAATCATCACCCGCCTCAAGCGCGCCGAAGGCCATCTGCGTTCGGTCATCACCATGATTGAGCAGGGCAAGCCCTGCCTTGATCTCGCCCAGCAGCTTCACGCCGTCGAAGCCGCCGTTGCCAACGCCAAGCGCGAGTTGATCCACGACCACATTGAGCATTGTCTCGAGGATGAACCCGGCGCGGATGGCAAGGTCAACATCAGCGAGCTGAAGCAGCTTGCCAAATATCTGTGAGCCCCATGCCCGACCTCTCCGCAATTATAGAGAACGGCGCGGCCAATCCGTGGCTTTATCTGCCCGTCGCCATCCTTCTGGGCGCATTGCATGCGCTGGAGCCGGGCCATTCCAAATCGCTGATGGCCGCCTTCATCATCGCCATCCGGGGAACAGGCGCGCAGGCCACCCTCCTCGGCGTCTCCGCCGCCATTGGCCACACAATTGTCGTCTGGGGTCTGGCGCTCGCAGGATTCTATGTCGGCGACAAGCTCATCCTCGATAAGGCCGAACCATGGCTGATCCTGATTTCCGGCCTGCTGATCATAGCGCTCGCCGCCCGCCTCGTCCTGTCAGCCCGCACGATAATTTCCCGCGTTCAGCCACACGGCCACGACAGTCATGACCACACGGCGCATGACCATGGTGCACATGATGGCGAAGATGCCCATGAAGCCGCGCACCGGCACGAGATCGAGTCCAAATACGCCGGCCGCAAGCATGTCACCAACGGCGAAATCGCATGGTTTGGCTTCACAGGCGGCTTCCTCCCCTGCCCGTCCGCCATCGCAGTGCTGCTGGTCTGCCTGCAACTCAAACAGTTCGGCCTCGGCATCGCCATGGTCGCCGCCTTCTCAGTCGGCCTCGCCGCCACCCTCGTCGCCGTCGGCATCGCCGCAGCGTGGGGCACTGCCAAGGCGGCAAGCCGGTTCAGCGGTTTGAGCAAATGGTCTGATCGCCTGCCGCTGATCTCCGGCGCCTTCGTCATGGCCCTCGGCCTCATCATAACCCTGCGCGGCATGGCAGCACTCGGCTGGCTATAGGGCAATGGTGCGGCGATCCCCCGGTAACGCCGCAGCGCGCCTTTGTCCGCTGTCGATCCCGTTCCAAGGCGCTCTCGTTGGTGCGGCCCCGTCATCTGGCTGTCGGCATCTTCTCCCTTTTGAAGAAATGGGGAGAAGACGGCTTATCACCAGCCTTCGAAGACTGGCCGTCTTCTCCCCGCATCTCCTGCGGGGAGAAGATGCCGACAGGCAGATGAGGGGGACCAAGACGCGCGGTTCGCGATGATCCGCCAAGCAAAAGCCATAAAAATTCGGAACTATCGAAACAGGCGG
>JANPGC010000344.1:0-9633 GCA_031423755.1 Phyllobacteriaceae bacterium
CCATGTCCGGACCGGCTTCATCGACAAGCGCAAGGCGGCGATTGACCTGCTGCCGGAGTTTGAGGCGCTGCGGGACAGCGCCAAGGCTATCAAGGACCACACGCTGGCGCATCTTGATCTTTATCTTGAGGCCTATTGCGACAAGGTCGAGGCCTCGGGCGGGCATGTGCACTTTGCTGAGACCGCTGAAGACGCGCGCAACATTATCCTGAAGCTTTGCCGCGATGTTGGCGCGAAGACTGTGACCAAGGGCAAGAGCATGGTCACTGAAGAGATCGCGCTCAACCAGCATTTTGAGGAAAACGGCATTGTCCCGGTCGAGACGGATCTGGGCGAATACATTATCCAGCTGCGCGGCGAGCATCCGAGCCATATCATTGCGCCAGCGGTGCATTTGACCAAGGAGCAGGTGGAGGGTGACTTCCGCCGCGTGCATACGCATCTTGATGTGAACCGAAATCTGGAAGAGCCGGTTACGCTGCTCAACGAGGCGCGGCAGGTGCTGCGGCAGAAATATTTCGAGGCGGATGTCGGCATCACCGGTGCAAACTTTTTGATCGCGGAGACGGGCACCTCGGTCATCGTGACCAATGAGGGCAACGGCGACCTCACGCAAATCCTGCCGAAGACACACATTGTTGTCGCGACCATTGAGAAGATCGTGCCGACGCTTTCTGATGTCAGCCAGATTCTGCGCGTGCTGGCCCGCTCGGCGACCGGGCAGGACATGAGCGTTTACACCACGCTCTCCACCGGACCTCGGCGCGAAACTGATGTGGACGGGCCGGAGAATTACCACGTCGTCATCCTCGACAATGGCCGCACCAAGATGATCGGCACCGAATATCAGGACATGCTGCGCTGCATCCGCTGCGGGGCGTGCATGAACCATTGCCCGGTCTATCATTCCATCGGCGGCCATGCCTATGGTTGGGTCTATCCAGGGCCGATGGGCGCGGTGCTGACGCCTTCGCTGATCGGTGTGGCGCAAGGCGGGCACCTGCCGAACGCATCCACCTTCTGCGGCCGCTGCGAAAGCGTGTGCCCGATGAAAATTCCTCTGCCGAAAATGATGCGGCACTGGCGCGAGCGCGAGTTTGAACAGCATCTGCAACCGGTGACTTACCGGTATGGACTGGGTGTCTGGGCATGGTTTGCCAAGCGTCCGAAGGCGTATCATTTCATGGCGAAGCTTGGCATCCCCGTTTTGTCGATGTTTGGTAGGGCCAAAGGGCGGTTCAAGTCATTGCCGCTCGCAGGCGGCTGGACGAAGTGGCGAGACCTTCCCGCGCCGGAGGCACGGACGTTTCAGCAGCAATGGGTGCAGCGGGAAGCCAGAAAGCAGGAGGCGCGGTGATGGACGCCAAGTCAAATGTGCTCATACGCTTACGCAGCGCATTGCAAGTCTCCGGCGATGACAGCATCCGCAAAGCCGCCGTCGCAGCACGGCTGAAAACCGCTCCGAATGGAGTGATCCCCGCACGGGCACAATTGCCTGCAAAAGCGCAGGTAGACCTGTTCATTGCAATGGCGGACAAGTTTTCCGCGACGATCACCCGTGTCAGGTCCGCCAAAGACGTCCCCGCTGCCGTCAGTGATTACTTGCGCTCAAAAAATCTGCCCTCCCGTGCGGCTATGGGCACTGACTCGCGCTTGACCGCCATGCCATGGTCCAAGGAGAAACATCTCGATCTGAAATCCGGCCCGTCCGACGGCACGGATGAAACCGGCATCAGCCACGCTTTCGCCGCCATCGCCGAAACCGGCACGCTGGTCATGACCTCTGGCGCTGACAATCCGACGACGCTGAATTTTCTGCCGGAGAACCATATCGTGGTGCTTGATGCCGCGTCGATCAGGGGCGATCTGGAAACGATCATGGCCGATATCCGCAAGGCTTATGGCAAAGGCGTGATGCCTCGCACGGTGAATTTCATCACCGGGCCCAGCCGGTCAGGCGATATTGAGCAGAAGATCTTGCTCGGCGCGCATGGGCCGCGGGCGCTGCATATTGTCTTGGTGGGGTGATTTGCGGTTTTGCCGGTTGAAAATTCTGCTACAATCAATCTGATTTTCAAGCCCGGAGCACTGTCGTGAACCAGATATTGACCAAGGCGATCAATGAAGTCAGCGCGCTTTCTGAAGACGATCAGAATGAAATCGCGCTGCAAATTCTCGACTTGGCGGCGCGCAAGCGGCTGGATGCGAGGCTGACGCTGTCTGAAGCGCGCGGCGGCAGCATCCCGTCCGATCAGGTTTTCAAAGAGTTGAGAAGCCGTCTTGCCCGTTGAAGTCGTCTGGCTCGATCAGGCTGCTGACGATCTTGATGCTGTGTTCAAGTTTATTGCCCAAGACAATCCATCCGCAGCCTTGGATTACATTGACGGATTTGAGCACGCCTGCAAGCACCTCCAGGATTTTCCGAATTCGGGTCGATTTTACGACTCGCGGTATAAGACGCTCATCTATCGAAATCACCTGATTTTCTACAGGTTTTCGATGACTGCCAACACGTTGAAGATAGTCACAATTGTTGATGGCCGGCAACACTATCGCAAATTGCTGACGGACTTGCCTGAAAGCTGACGTCAGACTTGGCGCGGCAGAGCGTCTAAATCAGATCCGCCCCACCCAAGCCCGTGCAATCGCCAGCCCGGCCGCGTCGGCATTCGGGCCGTGCTCCTGCGCGTAGACCGGAAATTTGTCGAACCACTCCGGGTCCTTGCGCGCGATATCATCCGGAAACCGCGCGTTCCATTTTTCGACCAGCGGACGGTCTGCTTCAAAGTGAAACTGAATGCCATACCCTGCCCTGCCGACGCGGAAGGCCTGATTGGGGGTGGCGTTGTTTGAGGCGAGGCGGATGGCGCCTTCCGGCAGCGTGAACGTGTCATCGTGCCATTGGAAGATCGGGAAATGACCGGGGACCGCGCCGAGCACAGGATCGGATTTTCCCTCGTCAGTCAGGACGATATTCTGCCAGCCGAATTCGGGGGCTTTGCCGATAAGGTTGGTCGCGCCATAGGCGCGCGCGAGAATCTGGCTGCCGAGGCAGATGCCGAGCGCTGCTTTGCCGCTATCGGCAAAGTCGCGCATCAGGGCGGCAAGGTTCGGCAAATAGGGGTGGATATGGTCGTCCACTGCGCTCTGGCCGCCGCCGAGAACGACGATGGCATCATGCCCGGAGCAGTCTTGCGGCAGCGTTTCGCCGATATAGGGTTTGCGGTAGTCGCGAGACGCGCCCTTCTCCTTAAGCGCTGTGCAGACCTGGCCGAGGCCGGTGGACTCAAAGTTCTGGACGATCAGGACGTTCATGTGTGCTTTGTCTTGGTGTTGCCTGAGACAATTCATAATCGGCTTATTGTGGTTAACAACCGCTAAACGGAGATGGGAGCCATGTGTTTGCAAGGAGGGGCGTGTTTGCAGAACAGGGTCGATCCGTTTGGCGCGATCCACGCCAATCCGGCGCGCGGCACGTTTATGGGCAATCGTGGCGGGAAAATCCATGATCCGACGACGAAAACGCTATTGAAACGGAGATTTGCGTCGCGGCAGTGGATAATCTGCGTCACCGAGTTCCGCGGGCGAAGCCGTCGGGTCATGGGCAATTCCTACACGGAGCTGTTTTTTCTGGATGAAGTCACGGCACTTGCCGGCGGGCACCGACCTTGCGCGGAATGCAGACGGGCGGAATACAAGCGCTACCGCGAGTCCATTGCTCCTGAGTTTGACGGTTTGCCAAATGTGGATGCGATTGACCGGAGGCTGCATGGCGAACGCATGGGGGAGCGGCATGCGCTTGATGCTGAAACATGCGGCCAACTTCCAGATGGCGCGATGGTTGCCGTTGGAGCTCAGGCTTATGCAAGGCGCGGCGCAACTGCCCTGCCCTGGGGCTTCAACGGCTATGGCGCAGCCGTGGATTGGCGGCAATTGGCGCTGCAAGAGCCCGCGCTGTTGACGCCGCCCACAACAATTGCAGCGCTTCAGAATGGCTATGCGCCCGAATGGCATCCGTCCGCCGGGGCTTGACGCCCCTGCCCGCAATCGGCCACCAAGCGGGATGCGCGCAAACTACACGATGCAACGGCTGTTCATTGACGCTCCGCTTGGCAAAGGGCAGCCGGTCGCCGCTTCACCGCAACAGTACAATTATCTGGCCAATGTCTTGCGCATGGGCGATGGCGCAGAGGTGCTGCTGTTCAACGGACGAGACGGAGAGTGGAAAGCAATACTTACGATTATTGCGAAGAAAAAGCTGTCAATCACGCCCATTGAGCAAACGCGATCACAGCCGCCGCATCCGGATTTGCACTTCCTGTTCGCGCCATTGAAAGTCGGGCGGCTGGACTATCTGGTGCAGAAGGCAACGGAAATGGGCGCGGGCTCAATTCTGCCAGTGCTGACACAGCATACACAGGTGCACAAGGTCGGCGTTGAGCGGCTTCAGTCAAATGTGATTGAGGCAGCAGAGCAATGCGGCAATCTTTCTGTGCCCACGGTGCATGAACCGGTGAAATTCGATGCGCTGCTGTCAGCCTGGGATGCTTCGCGCCGGATCATCTTCTGCGACGAGGATGCTGCGACCAACAACCCACTTGGCAAACTTGGCGCGGTGAGAGAACGACGTCTGGCCGTGCTGATCGGGCCGGAGGGCGGGTTTTCTGACAGCGAGAGGAAGATGTTGCGCTCGCTGCCGTTTGTAACGCCCATCCCGCTCGGGCCGCGCATCTTGCGTGCAGATACGGCAGCAGTGGCGGCGCTGGCGGTGGTGCAGGCGGTTATCGGGGATTGGCATTGAAGCCAGCCTCGAAATGTAGTAACATATCTACAATTCAATTGAGGGCAAGGCATGTCCACAACGACCATGACCAGCCGGGAGTTCAATCAGGATTCCGGCCGCGCGAAAAAGGCCGCTAATTTAGGGCCAGTTATAATTACTGATCACGGTAGACCGGCGCATGTGCTTTTGAGCTATGAAGAATTTCGGCAGATGGGCGGCAGAAAACCTACGATCGGCGAGTTGCTGGCCATGCCTGAAGGCGCAAATTTGGATTATGAATTCCCGCGTTTGACTGACCGGCCGAAAGAGATCGATCTTTCCTGATGTATCTACTTGATACAAATGTGATTTCAGAGTTCCGGAAAATCGCTGCTGGAAAAGCTGACGACCGGGTAACGAAGTGGTCCAACGGACTGGATTTCACTACCATGCATATTTCTGTCATCACTATCCACGAACTCGAAATCGGCACCTTGCGCATCGAACAACGCGATCCACCTCAGGGTGCAATCTACCGCGAGTGGCTGGACAACGATGTGCTCGTGGCATTTTCCGGTCGAATATTGGCGTTAGACTTTGCCGCATCGCGTATCGCCGCGAAGCTTCATGTGCATGATCCTGCGCCATTCCGGGATGCTTTCATCGCCGCGACAGCCGTTGCCCATGGCATGACCGTCGTCACTCGCAACACTGCTGATTTCGTCCGCACCGGCGTGCCGTTGCTCAACCCTTGGGATTGATCAACGCTTGCCACCGACCGTTCACCAAAATGCGCTTGAACTCGTCGTCGCGATTGTCCATTTGACTTTGATCAAGCATTCACGGGACGGGACAGACGATGGCGCGGGACATGACGGATTTGACGCCCATCGAGGGTGCGGCGTCTCTGGTTGAATATATTGCCTCCGGCTGCAAGCCCAAAGAACGCTGGCGGCTTGGCACCGAGCACGAGAAATTCCCATTTTACGCCGATGGCAACCGGCCGGTTCCCTATGAGGGGCCGCGCGGGATCAAGGCTCTGCTTGAGGGCATGCGGTCGATGCTAGGCTGGGAGCCGATCATGGACGGCGAGAACATCATCGGTCTGGTCGAGCCGACAGGCGCCGGGGCAATTTCGCTTGAGCCGGGCGGACAGTTCGAACTCTCCGGCGCGCCACTGGAAACCGTGCACCAGACCTGCCGCGAGGCGAACGCGCATCTGGCGCAATTGCGCGAGATTGCCGAGCCGTTCGGCATCAAATTCCTTGGGATGGGCGGATCGCCAAAATGGACTCTCCAAGAGACGCCGCGCATGCCCAAGACGCGCTATGGCATCATGTCGTCGTACATGCCCAAGGTTGGCAGCCTCGGGCTGGACATGATGTACCGCACCTGCACCATTCAGGTGAATGTCGACTTCTCGTCCGAAGATGACATGCGTCGCAAGATGCTGACGTCGATCAAGTTGCAACCGCTGTCGACTGCATTGTTTGCGGCCTCGCCGTTCACCGACGGCAAGCTCAACGGCTTCCAATCGTGGCGCGGCGACATCTGGCGCGACACGGACAATCAGCGTTCGGGGGTGCCGACATTCCTTTTCAACAATTCGTTCGGTTTCGCCGATTATGTCGAATGGGCGCTCGATATCCCGATGTATTTCGTGCTGCGCGACGGCATCTATCACGAGGCGACGGACGTCACATTCCGCCAATTCATGAACGGCGCACTTTCCAAGCGCATTGTCGGCGTCGAGCCGAATATCGGCGATTGGACCAACCATCTTGGCACGCTGTTTCCTGATGTGCGGCTGAAGCGCTATCTTGAAATGCGCGGCGCAGACGGTGGCCCGTGGCGGCGGCTGACCGCCCTGCCCGCCTTCTGGGTCGGCCTCCTCTATGACGACGCTTCTCTCGCCGCTGCGGAAGAGCTGACACGCGACTGGCGCTACGACGATGTCATGCACATGCGCAACACGGTGCCTGTAATGGGACTGAAAACGCCTTGGCGCGATGGCACGCTGCTGGATATGGCGCGGGAAGTTCTCAAGATCAGTCATGCGGGGCTCGTGGCGCGGAACAGGCTGGACAGCTACGGACAGGACGAAAGCGGCTATCTTTCGCCGCTGGAGGAAGTCGTGGCGCGTGGCACGACGCTTTCCGAGCAGATGATCCGTGAGTACAACACGGCTTGGGGCAAGTCGGTTGAACCGGCGTTTTTGGAATATGCGTATTGAGACTTGGTCAATTGACAATTGCCACTTAGTTGCGATGATTTTGCATGATCAGAACATTCCGGCATCGCGGGCTTGAACGCCTGTATTCGACTGGCGTTGGGCGCGGTCTGCAGCCGGGCCAGTTGGTTCGAATCCGCAGGCTTTTGGGAATTCTTGATGCGGCAGCAACAGTCGAAACGCTTGGACTAGTGCCGGACATGCGGCTGCACACGCCAAAAGGTGCGCCTGCAGGCAGTTGGGCGATATCGAATTCCGGGCTCTGGCAGATCAATTTCAGATTCGAGGATGGCGATGCGCATGACCTCAATCTGGCACGCTACAATTGAGACAGACATGGATGCTGTGATGCAGCCATGACCATGTTTGATCCTCCGCATCCGGGCGAAATCGTGCGTGAAGAATTTCTTGCGCCGCTTGCTCTTTCTGTCGCCAATGCGGCGGGGATGCTCGGTGTGTCGCGCCAGGCGTTGCACAACATTGTCAGCGAAAAATCGGGGATCAGCCGCGAAATGGCGGGGCGCCTTGAAAAAGCGTTCGGTCCGGAGGCCGGTTTCTGGATGCGCTTGCAAACCGCCTGGCGCTCGGCCCCGGCCCGAAAAGATAAACGGCTCGACTCGCTCTGAGGATTTGTGCCAGTTTCAATCCCGTGAATATATGCCGGTGAGGAGGGCCCCATGCTGCCACTGTTTGAAATGTTTATGAAAGCCAATGGCGGCGATGCCATGAACCAGATGGCCAAACAGTTCGGCCTCAATCAGGCGCAGGTTCAGTCTGCGGTGGAGGCGTTACTGCCGGCATTTTCCATCGGACTGAAGCGAAATGCCGCCAACCCGATGGACATGGGCAACCTGTTGCAGACGTTGGCTGGCGGTGGCTACGCCAACGCGTTCAACAATGCCGCGAGCGCCTTCAATCCGGCCGGCACGCAGGCCGGGAACGACATTCTTGGCCAGCTGTTTGGCTCGAAGGACGTGTCACGCGCCGTTGCGGCGCAGGCGGCGCAGGCGACGGGCATCGGCCAGGACATATTGAAACAGATGCTGCCAGCGGTTGCCTCAATGATGGCGGGCGGCATGCAGCAGCAGATGGCCGGCGGGCTTGGCGCGGCTGGAATGGGCGCGGGCGGCAATGTGTTCGGCAAGGTTATCGAGGAAATGATGAAGCAGGCGGGCGGCGGCGGGGCGACCCAGGCCCCTGCGCCCAGCGGCAATCCGTGGGGCGATGTGCTCGGCCAGATCCTTAAAGGCGCGACGGGCGGCCAGGATGCCCAGCCTCAAGCGCCCGCCCCGAGCGGCAACCCGTGGGGCGACATTCTCGGCCAGGTGCTCGGCGGGGCGGGCGGCCAATCGCAGCCGCCCGCTTCTGCGGACAATCCGCTTGGCAACATCCTGAAAGACATGCTCGGCGGCGGCCAGGCTTCTTCCGGCGCTGGCAGCAATCCGTTTGGCAAGATGCTGGAAGAAATGATGAAGGGCCGCGGCCAAGCTGCGCCTGAGGCCGACGAAGAGCCGGAACCCGCCCCGCGCGGCCGCACCAAGACAACTGCATCCAATCCTTGGGGCGACATGTTCGAGACCGGCAAGAAAACGCAGGAATCCTACCAGAAAGGCCTGGAGTCAATCTTCGACCAGTATCTCAAGGGCATGGACCGCAGCCGGTAGAGCGCTGATCTCATTGCCCCGGACGCAAGAGTCTGGATCAAAATTCGCTTTGATGAGTCAAATAGGGTGATTTTCGAGAACCGGAGCGGAGCGTGATTTAAGCACGTGAGCACCGGAAGCGCAGAAAATCGCGCTGGCTGGCCATCAAAGTAGAATTTTCAGCCAGGCTCGAAAAAATGCCCGGCTGCGGGGGGAAGCAGCCGGGCAATGGGCAGGCGCCGGGGGTAACCGGCCAACGTTTGCCTGCGGGAACAGTTATGAGACGCGGCGTGCCGCACTCTGCGCGCGGTTGATATCGGCCAGCGCGCCAAGACGGGCGGTTGGATCGATGTATGCCGGCACATCGCGCGCGATGAAGAGGTCCGAGCGCGACAGGCCGATGTCCGACAATTCGCGGTCATTCATCTCGCCGAGCTTGTAAAGCTCGCGGCGGTTTTGCCAGGCGCGCAGCATGGACGCGGCTTTTTCCACAGTCGCGACCGCGGTAGCCGCCAAGACAGCGCGCGCGCCGGTGGGCTTTACAGTTTCGCAGCAATCGATTGTGGTCATGGCTTTGGTCCTTTCGCGACGCGCAGGCAACAGTTTCCCGCGCCCGGAATCCCTTGATCCGGAGTGGCGGTGGCGGTGAAATCCGCCCCTTGTTCTGCATGTGAATAATCTATGCGCGGGTGATTGATTTAACAAACGAATGTTTTTAATGTGAAGCATCACTGCTTGTTATGTATGGATGGACCCGATGGCCACGCCGCTTGATCTTGACCAGTTGCAGACTTTTGTCGCCATTTCCGATGCCGGGTCGTTCACCCGGGCTGCTGACGAGGTGCACAAGACGCAGTCTGCTGTTTCCATGCAGATGCGCCGCCTTGAGGAGCGGATCGGCAAGGCGCTGTTTGAGAAGGAAGGTCGCAACAACCGGCTTACTGAAGACGGCGAAAAGCTGTTGAACTTTGCCCGGCGGATGCTGCGGCTGACTTCGG
>JANPGC010000345.1:0-17975 GCA_031423755.1 Phyllobacteriaceae bacterium
GCCATCAAGGCATCGGGCCGCCGCGATGTCGGCTTCAAACCGGCAGGCGGCATCCGCACCGTGGAGGACGCGGCGAAATATCTGGAACTCGCCGACACGATCATGGGGGCCGATTGGGCTTCGCCTGCGACCTTCCGGTTCGGCGCCTCGGGGTTGCTGGACGATTGTCTCGCGGTGCTGTCAGGCACGGCAGCTTCTTCGGTTTCAAACTACTGATGCTGCCGCAGGAGATCATCCGCGCCAAGCGCGATGGACGGGCATTGACCGCAGACGAGATAGCCTACTTTGTGCGCGGGATCACACAGGGCTATGTCACGGAAGGTCAGATTTCCGCACTGGCCATGGCGGTTTTCTTCAATGGCATGAGCCGCGATGAGGCTGTGGCGCTGACGCTTGGCATGCGCGATTCGGGCACGGTGCTGGACTGGACGGATCTCCCGGGGCCGGTCGTTGACAAGCATTCAACCGGCGGTGTCGGCGACAATGTCTCGCTGATGCTTGCGCCCATCGTTGCGGCTTGCGGAGCCTTTGTGCCGATGATCTCCGGGCGGGGATTGGGGCATACCGGCGGCACGCTCGACAAGATGGATGCGATACCCGGCTATGTCAGCCAGCCAGACAATGCGCTGTTCCGCAAGGTGGTGCTGGAAACCGGCACGGCAATCATCGGCCAGACTGCCGATCTCGCCCCTGCCGACAAACGCGTCTACGGCATCCGTGATGTGACGGCGACGGTTGAATCCATTCCGCTGATCACCGCTTCAATCCTCTCAAAGAAGCTCGCAGCCGGTTTGCAGTCGCTGGTGCTTGATGTGAAGACCGGCAACGGCGCGTTCATGGCCAAGTCCAGGGATGCGGTGAAGCTGGCCGAGAGCCTCGTTTCTGTCGCCAATGGTGCAGGCCTCAAAACCACAGCGCTTATCACCGACATGAATCAGCCGCTGGCAAGTGCTGCGGGCAACGCGGTCGAAGTTTTGAACGCCGTGCACTTCCTGCGCGGCAAGCGAGATGCGCGGTTGGAAGAAGTGACGCTGGCGCTGGCCGCCGAAATGCTGGTTTCGACCGGAATTGCCAAGTCGGTCAAGGAAGGGTTGGCCTTGTCAAGCCAAGCGCTCGACGGAGGCAAGGCGGCGGAGGTCTTCGCGCGCATGGTATCAGCGCTTGGCGGGCCTGCCGATTTCATGGATAAGGCCGAACGCTACCTGCCTGTAGCCCCGGTGATTGTTGACGTCTCTGCGCCACAGAGTGGCTTTGTCTCCACCTTGGCAACGCGTGATCTTGGACTTGCTGTCGTCGCGCTTGGCGGCGGACGCACGCGTCCTCAAGATAGTGTGGACCATGCGGTCGGTCTCACGGACCTTCTGCCGATTGGAGCGGCGGTGAACAAGGGCGATGCGCTTGGCAAGGTCCATGCCCGCACGAAGGATTTGGCAGATCAGGCGATTGCGTCGGTCGTCGTGGCCTACGGCATTTCCGGCAAGCGCCCGGCGCTGACGGATGCAGTGGTGCGGCGGATCGTCTGATTACTGCTTGAGGATCAGGTCGCCGTCGGTGACACTGAACCCTTCGAGACGCTTCAGGAATGTCATGCCGAGCAGCGTCCCGTCGAGCGCCTTGTCTTCCAGAACGGCAGCCTCGACATCGCGCACCTTGACCCGGCCGATCTGAATCTCGCGGATGATGGTACCTGCGACCTTGGTAACACCATTTGCCGTACTGACTTCGTGAATGAAATCAGAGGGCTGCACATTGATGCCGAGCCGCCGCGCCGTCGTCTTGTTGATCGCCACCATGCTCGCGCCGGTATCGACCAGCGCGGTCACCGTTTTGCCGTTCATCTTGAACTCGGCGACATAATGCCCGCGCGCATCGGGCTTCAGGCGCACTGCGCCTGATGGCGTGCTGGTAGAAGACGTCTGCGGCTTCATGCTCACGGCTTTGGCTGTCGGCACAGGCTTGCCATCATCCAGTTGCGCGGTTTCCTGCATCATGGCAGGCACGCCCGCGATGAGCGCGCCACCAGCCAGCAGCATGACAATAAAGCGGTTCATCGGCAGTATCCGGTTGCAATCCTGCCGCACCTTAAGACATGCAGGTTGCCGTCGTGTTTATGAACTGGCGCGGGGCCGGGAGTTTGCATTAAGAGTTAACGAGCGGTTTCGAGGAGACTGGCTCACAGTTCGCTTTGCCAGTCATAGTGGCCGTGGACGACGCGGAGAATTTCGACGGTGTCGTCGAGCAATCGATAAATGATCAGGTGGCTTTCGTATATTTGGACGCGGACCCCGGTCTTGATTTCTGTTCTTTCGCGATTGGCCAGCGGAAAATCCGCAATGTCGATGAACGTGTCGTAGATGCCGTTGTAGTAGGCTTCGGCGCGCTTGGGGCCCATCTCAGGAGACCATCGGAATAGATAATGATGGTGTCGAATTGCGCCGCGTCACTCAGCCGGTATTCCAAGGACACTCCGTGCGTGGGCCTTTGCTCTTTCGAACAACTCTTCGCGGGTCACTGGGCTGAATCCGCTATCAATCCCTGCTTGCACCATTTCCTGAAGAGTTGCAATCTTTTGCGCCTTCACCTGCTCCTTGCGGATCAGATCGCGCACAACGTCGCTGGCGTTGGAATAGCGTCCGTCTTCTGTCTGGGCTTCGACCCATTCTTTCATCTGGTTGGGCAGGGAAATATTCATTGTGGCCATGATCGGTCTCCTTTGCTCAACGATAGCAAAGATTGGCAAACTTTGTCAAAAAGTTGTAATCCCGCGCTTCCATCGTTGGCATCATTCTGTTGCGCGATTAACAAGAATATTGCCGTGCATTTTCCATGCATCGATCAAATTGTCGGCACCTGTTCCCTGCCGATAACCAAAATCGAGCACGATCCTGTTCAGGCCGAATTTCTGCAGCAGCTGGCGTGGCCGTTCCGGCGGTGAAACCGTCTACTTCGTCCCGTACATCCGGTCGCCTGCATCGCCGAGGCCCGGAACAATGTAGCCTTTTTCGTTCAAATGGCTGTCAATCGCCGCCGTGAACACCGGCACATCGGGGTGCGCCTTGGTGAAGCGCTCGATGCCTTCTGGGGCTGCCAGAAGGCAGACGAAGCGCAGATTGTTGGCCCCGCGCTCTTTCAGCTTGTCGATGGCGGCGATGGCGGAGTTGGCTGTCGCCAGCATCGGGTCGACGACGATAACCAGCCGGTCAGCAATGTCTTCGGGGGCCTTGAAATAATACTCGATGGCCTGAAGCGTGTCATGGTCGCGGTACAATCCGATGTGGGCGACGCGCGCCGAAGGCACCAGTTCCAGCATGCCTTCAAGCAATCCATTGCCGGAGCGCAGCACCGAGGCGAACACCAGTTTCTTGCCATCAAGAATCGGCGCATCCATCGGCTCAAGCGGTGTTTCGATCCGCTTGGTGGTCAGTTCCAGATTGCGCGTCACTTCGTAACACAGCAGCAGCGAGATTTCCTTGAGCAGACGGCGGAAACTCCCGGTCGAAGTCTCCTTGTCGCGCATGATGGTCAGCTTGTGCTTGACGAGGGGATGATCGACGACGGTGACACTCATGGCACGCTCCTGGAGCTTTGTTTTCAGGACCTTAAACGCCGCGCTGCGCCGGGGGAAGCAGGTTGGCTCGTTCAGCCACAGCTTTGATTGCTCAAGCGACTTGCGCCAACAGTCCAGCCTTCGTGCCCTCATCAACAAACGCAGCCTTCACCGCCGTCCGCGTGATCTCCGTCAGCTCCGCATCGGACAGTCCGAAATGCTGTTTGCCGATCACGTCATACTCGTGGGCGAGGCTTGTCGCGAAATAGGGCGGGTCGTCGGAACTGAGCGTGACGGCTACGCCCGCGGCGCGCAGTTTCATGAATGAGTGCGCCTCAAAGCTCGGAAACACGCTGAGCGAAATATTAGATCCTGGGCAGCATTCGAGCACGATCTGCTCGTCAGCGAGACGCTTGACCAAGTCCGGGTTCTCAATTGCCCTGACGCCATGGCCAATGCGGGAGGGCTTCAGCCAATCCAGCGCATCGGCAACGCTCTTCCAGCCGACGAGTTCGCCTGCATGCACGGTGATGCCATAGCCCGCATCGCGCATCTTGTCGAATGAGCGGGCGAAATCCTTCGGGTGGTGCATGCGCTCTTCGCCCGCCATGCCCCAGCCCGTAATCAACGGGTGCGGGTTGGCGAGCAGCCATTCGGCGGCTTCGTCCGCGCCTTCCGGCCCCATATGGCGAAGGCCGGTGGCGATCATCCGGGTTTCAATGCCAGTGCTCGCCTTGGCACGGGCCATGCCTTCAGCGAGACCCTCGACATAGAGTTTCGGATCAAGCCCGCAGCTTTGAGCGTGGTTGGTCGAGATGAATATCTCGCCGTAAATCGCGCCATCGGCGGCGATGCTTTCAAAATAGGTTTGTGACAGCAGCGCGTAGTCTTCGGCTGTCCGGAAGAGGGCAGCTGCCTTGTCGAACGCTTTCAGAAATGTCGTGAAATCCGTCCAGACAAAATTGTTGCCGTCAATCAGCCCGGCAATATCGACACCGTACTTGCGGGCCTGGGCAGCGACCAGCGCGGTTGAGGCGGCACCTTCGATATGGCAGTGGATTTCGGCTTTGACGACCATGATGGCTCCTGTGTTGCGGCGCGGCGCTTCACCGCGCCCCGCCAGCATAGCCACGGAAGTTTCGATCGGCTATGTTTCTGTTTGAAAAGTGGCGATCAGGATGAATGCATGAGCGTGGAACGCACAAATGCGGATGGCGGCATGGCGACCGCGTTTGGTTTCCGCGAGGTTGGCGACGGCGAAAAGCAGCCGCTGGTCAATGACGTGTTCCACACTGTCGCCCGCCGCTATGACATCATGAATGATCTGATGTCGGCAGGGCTGCACCGTGTCTGGAAAGGTGCGTTTGTTGATTGGCTGTCGCCGCCCAAGCGCGCCGGATGGAAGGCGCTTGACGTGGCTGGCGGCACCGGCGACATCGCATTTCGCGTTTTGGAGGCCTCTGGCGGCAGGGCCGATGTCACGGTGCTCGACATCAATGGTTCGATGCTGGAAGTCGGCAAGGACCGCGCCGCCAAGCGGGGCATCGCCGATCAACTGACATTCGTCGAGGCCAATGCGGAAGGCTTGCCGTTTCCCGACAAGAGTTTTGACGCTTACACAATTGCCTTTGGCATCCGCAATGTGCCGCGCATTGATGTGGCGCTGGCGGAGGCATTCCGTGTGCTGAAAACCGGCGGGCGCTTCATGTGCCTTGAGTTTTCTGAAGTTGAAATGCCGCTGCTCGACCGGTTTTACGACGCGTGGTCATTCAACGCCATTCCGGCGATTGGCAAGGCTGTGACCGGCGACGGCGATTCGTATCGCTATCTGGTCGAATCCATCCGCAAATTCCCTCGTCAGGAAGAATTTGCTGCGATGATCCGCAAGGCAGGCTTCTCGCGCGTGTCCTACCGCAACTATTCCGGCGGCATCGCGGCGGCGCATTCCGGCTGGAAACTCTAAGCGCATGAGCGATATCGCCGCAGCGCTGAGGCTTATGCGCGCCGGATGGGTGATCGTCCGCGAGGGCGTTGTCGCCTCGATCCCGGTTGACAATCTCTCAGGTTCAGCGCGCACGTTGCACAAGATTGCCAGTTTCCTTGCCAAGAGAAAGTCCGCACGTACGGACAGGCAGGAGAGGCTGGCGCGGGCGATCCAGCGGCTGGGGCCTTCCTACGTCAAGCTCGGCCAGTTTTTAGCCACGCGGCCAGATATTGTCGGCAACGCGCTGTCGGATGATTTCGCGCGGCTGCAGGACCGGATGGATACGTTCCCCACAGCGGACTCCGTGAAGGCGATTGAAGAGTCGCTTGGGCGCGGCGTGTCTGATCTTTATGTAAGATTGGACGAACCAATCGCTGCCGCCTCGATTGCGCAGGTTCACCCGGCAATCGTGCGTACTCCCGAGGGAGAGAGGAAAGTTGCGGTCAAGGTGATCCGCCCCGGCGTGCGCAAACGCTTTGCACAGGATCTGGAGAGCTACTTCCTTGTTGCGCGCCTGCAGGAACGCTGGATCAAGGATGCGAGGCGTCTGAAGCCGGTTGAAGTGACGGAATCGCTGGCGCAGACCACGCGCATCGAGATGGATTTGCGGCTTGAGGCGGCGGCGCTGTCGGAATTGCGTGACAATACTGTGAGCGATCCGGGTTTCCGCGTGCCGACGGTCGATTGGGAGCGTACGGGTCGCGATGTCTTGACGATGGAGTGGATCGACGGCGTCAAGATGAATGATCTGGATGGCCTGCGCGCCGCAGGGTTTGACCTGCCACATCTTGGCGCCGTGCTGATCCAGTCGTTCCTGCGCCACACGCTGCGCGACGGCTTCTTTCATGCCGACATGCATCCGGGCAATCTGTTCGTCGATCCGGCAGGCAACATAGTGGCGGTTGATCTCGGCATTGCCGGACGATTGGGCAAAAAGGAACGGCGGTTTCTGGCGGAAATTCTCTATGGCTTCATCAAGCGCGACTATCGCCGGGTGGCGGAAGTGCATTTTGAGGCCGGATATGTGCCGCGCAAGCATGATGTGGCAAGCTTTGCGCAGGCCATCCGCGCCATTGGCGAGCCCATCCATGGCCAATCTGCCGAAACCATTTCCATGGCCAAACTTCTGACCCTTCTGTTTGAAGTCACGCAAGTCTTCGACATGGAAACCCGCACAGAACTGCTTTTGCTGCAGAAAACCATGGTGGTGGTAGAAGGCGTGGCGCGCACGCTCGACCCGGCGTTCAACATGTGGAAGACGGCCGAACCGGTTGTCGGGGCCTGGATTGCCGACAATCTCGGGCCGCGCGGCGTGATTTCTGATGCCGGTGAGGGGCTTCGCGCTGTCGCTCATCTCGCCCGCCAATTGCCGGATTTCGCGGCCCGAACGGAACGCCTGTCAGAGGAAATCGACAAGATGGCGGCAAGCGGGCTGCGATTTGATGCGGAAACGGCAGATGCCATCGGCAGGGCCGAAGCGCGGCACAGCCGCTCCGGGCGCTGGGCGCTGTGGGTGATTGCGGTTTCACTGGCGGCGATTGCAATTCGCATTTTGTAGAGTGAATTGCATTTGATCAGCAAAAATGCGTATCATGACTTCTCGTTGAGAGCTTTTGAGACCAATATGTCCCGTTTCAATGAAATTGATGCTGATCGTGAGCAACTTGGCATTACGCAGAAAGATCTGTGCGCCGCGGCCGGTGTGACACCGCAGGCCTATTCAAAATGGCGACTGAACAGCGCTTCGATCACCGAGCGCAACGTTGCGAAGCTGAGCGCTGCGCTTGATCGGCTGAGACCAGTAGCAAATGAAGCTTCGTCAGCGATAACTCACACAAAACGCATCCTCCTCATCATCGGCGGCGGGATTGCTGCTTACAAATGCCTCGACCTGATCCGCCGACTGCGCGAGCGCGGCTTTTCGGTGCGGGTAATCATGACCAAGGCGGCGCAGGAATTCATCACACCGCTCATCGTCGGGGCGCTGACGGCGGACAAGGTGTTTGACGACCTGTTCTCGCGTGAGGACGAACAGGATGTCGGCCACATCCGGCTGGCGCGGGATTGCGAACTGATCGTTGTTGCTCCGGCGACGGCGGATTTGATGGCCAAAATGGCAAATGGTCTGGCCAATGATTTGGCCTCAACGGTGCTTCTTGCGACCAATCGGTCGGTGCTTGTTGCGCCCGCGATGAATCCTGCGATGTGGGGCCATCCGACGACGAAACGAAATCGTCACACATTGGAAAGTGACGGATTACATTTTGTTGGCCCGAACCGTGGCGAGATGGCAGAAAGCGGCGAGGCCGGTGATGGGCGGATGGCTGAACCGCTGGAGATTGTCGCGGCGATTGAAGGGCTCTTGGATCAGAAGCCAAAGCCGCTCGCGGGCAAAAAGATCATCGTGACCTCCGGCCCGACGCACGAGCCGATTGACCCGGTGCGCTACATTGCCAACCGTTCATCCGGCAAACAAGGCTACGCCATTGCGGCGGCATTGGCAAAATTGGGCGCAGATGTGCGGCTGGTTTCAGGTCCGGTGACGCTTCCCGATCCTGTGGGCGTTACCATCACGCACGTTGAGACGGCGCGGCAGATGCTTGGCGCTGTGGAACGCCTGTTGCCGGCGGATGCCGCCGTGATGGTGGCCGCAGTGGCGGATTGGCGGACAGAGAACGAGGCGGGTGAGAAGATCAAGAAAGAGCCGGGTAAAGGTGCCCCAACGCTTACAATGACCGAAAACCCGGACATATTGCGCACTATAGGCCACCACGAACAGCGCCCGAAACTGGTCATCGGCTTTGCAGCAGAGACCAATGACCTGATTGCCAACGCCACGGCCAAGCTCGCGCGCAAAGGTGCGGACATGATCGTGGCCAACGATGTGTCCACATTCACCGGCATCGGTGGCGCGCAAGGCGTGATGGGCGGCGACCGCAACCGGGTGCGCATTGTCTCGCATGACGGCGTTGATGAATGGCCGGAGATGACCAAGCAGGAGACGGCTGATCGGATCGCGACGCTTGTAGCTGAACGGCTTTCGGGGAAACATTGATGAAGTGGCCAATCATTCTCGAAACACCGCGGCTGATCTTGCGCCCACATGAGGTTGGCGATTTTGCCGACATGGTTTCGCTTTGGACTGAACCGGAGGTGATCAGATTTACCTCTGGAAACAAGCCACGAACCCCGGAGGAATGCTGGCGTAATTTGCTTAGCCATAGGGGATCTTGGACACTTTTGGGATTTGGCTATTTTGCCATTTCCGAAAAGACAACAGGCACATTCATTGGAGAGGCTGGCTTGGCAGATTCTCAACGCCAAATCACACCTACACTTGCCGGTTTAGCTGAGGCAGGCTGGGCAATCCTGCCATCAGACTGGGGCAAAGGCTATGCATTTGAAGCCATGACGGCAATTCTCGAATGGTATTCAGCTACTGCGAATCCAAGGCCAGTGGTTTGCATAATGAATCCGGCAAATGAATGCTCTTATCGCCTCGCGCGCAAACTCGGGTTCAAGGAAAAGGCGATGACCGAATACAATGGCAACCCCTGCCTCATGATGAAATTATGAACAATCCGTCCACATTGTTCACCCCTGTCAAACCCGCTCCTTACCCCCTAGATTGGCATCAACAAACCAATCGAAAGGACCAATCCCATGTCCATACGCCCCGTAAAACACATTTCCGGCACCACGCCCCACATTGAGGGCGCGGGTGTCAATCTGCAGCGCGTGTTCGGCTTTGGCGATCCTTCGCTCACTGATCCGTTCCTGATGATGGATGATTTCCGCAATGAACGCCCGCAGGACTATTTGAAAGGCTTCCCCTGGCATCCGCACCGCGGCATCGAGACGATCACCTATGTTCTGGCCGGCACGGTCGAGCATGGCGACAGTCTCGGCAATGTCGGCACGCTCGGCGCAGGCGATGTGCAGTGGATGACCGCCGGTTCCGGCATCATGCACCAGGAAATGCCCAAGGGCGACGTGTTCGGCCGCATGCACGGCTTCCAGCTGTGGGCAAACCTGCCCGCGAGCCTGAAAATGACCACGCCGCGCTATCAGGATGTCGGTTCGACCGAGATTCCGGAGATTATTGACGATGACGGCACCAAGGTGCGTGTGGTGGTTGGCGAATTCTGGGGCAAACGAGGCCCGGTAGACGGCATTGCCGCTGATCCTCAGTATCTTGACATCTTTGTGCCCGCAGGCAAACGCAAGGTGTTCAAGGTTGACACTTATCGGTCAGCCTTCGCTTACATCTTTGAAGGCACGGCAACCTTCCGCGACGCGTCAAAGCCTTTCGGTGTTCTCGTCGAAAAGGAAGTCAATGGCGAGGAGATTCATCTGCGCGACATGTCGGGAAACCGCACGCTTGTGGTGTTCGACAGCGGTGACGAAGTGGTCGTCACTGCCGGTGAGAAGGGCGTGCGCTTCCTGCTCATCTCCGGTGCTCCGCTGAAAGAGCCGGTTGCATGGCATGGGCCAATCGTGATGAACACCCGTGAGGAACTCGTCACGGCTGTCAATGAGCTGCGCGCCGGCACGTTCATCAAGGAAGGCGTGCGGACAAACTGAAACTGCGGTCAGGCTTTGACCGCGCACACCGATCCGGCGGTCTCGAAAAATTGCTGGATTTTTTGCAGATCACTGCGGTCAATGCCTTCGAAAGAGGGCACTGACCCAGTGAGCTTGGCGCGCATCGCGTTTACAAACAATTGCCGCGTTGTGTCCGTCAACCGCGCGCCTTCGCCTTTGCCGTGCATCTCGATGAGCTTGCGCGACAGGCAGTCGCAATCGGCATCCCTTTGGCTGAGGCCCGTCAGCCTGTATTTGCGGTCAATTTGCGTGGCAACATTGCCAACGGTGCAGAGGCTGGTCACCCGCCATTGAAAATTGCTTTGGGTCACCGGCGTGACAAACAGGAACGTCACATAGCCAAGCACGGCCTATGCCGAAAACAGGAATGTCTTGTAGATCGTTTTGAACAGCTGCATCAGTCAACCTCGCCCACATCCGAGTTTGAATGAGCGGTGTTAAAGCGGCGCTAAATTCTGAAATCAAACCAGATTGAAGAAAATTGCCTTGGCAACAGCTTCGGCGGTGGTTGAAGAGTTGGTCTTCTTGCGCGCCGAGCTCATGTAGGCCTCAACCGTTTTCGGCGACAGGCCCATTTCATGCGCCAGCCGCTGCACGGCCATGCCGCCGGCCAGATAAGCCAACACACGCGCTTCCTGCGGCGCAAGCCGGAACTGTGTGCGGGCATAGGGTCCGCGGAACTTCTCATCGAAAGCGCTGAGCAGTCGCCCGATTTCGCTGCCGTGTCCAACAACAACGCGGTCAAAAACAGCTGCATCCTGCGACTTCGACCTGAGGCCAAAGCCACCGCAAATGCGTTTGCTTGACGTGAAAATCGGGAAGCACGCGCCGATGGACATGTTGAATTTCTCGTCAAGCAGAATACGCTCGCGCTCGCCTTTGGTCATTTTTGCAGGCGATTCCGGATCATGCCAGCGGCTGACCTCGCCCGTTTCCAGCACATGATTGGCAGAATAATCATTGGTCAGCGGGTTGCCGGGCATGGCTTCAAGGTAGTCTTGCGGATAGCTGGTTCTCCAGATCGCGCGCTCAATCAGCACTTCCGGTTTGCCGCCGGATTCGCCGACCGGGTAGGCGAGATAAAAGATTCCTTCGACGTCGCAGTGGTCTGACAGGAGCTTGGCGAGCCAATCCCACAAAAAATCTGCGTCTTCGCTGCCCGGAATGAAACGCGGATCAAGAGCACCGGCGAATTCCTCAGCGCGAAACACTCTGTTCATATTTTTTGTCCTTGGCGGCCAGCAACCCTGCGCCGTCCGCACCCTAGGGATATCCCTATATTGAGTGAAAATAAACCCTCTTGTCTAATGGCGTTATTCGGCCCTTGCACCGGCCGTCTTCGCGAACTTCTTGTTGCGTGCGGGGGACACCTCGCACGCCTTTTCCTTGTTGAAGTTCATGCCGATTGTCCAGCCGCAAATCCGCTCGACCAAGCCCACTGGAAATTGTAGCCGCCCAGCCAGCCGGTCACATCCACCACCTCGCCGATGAAGTAGAGACCGGGCACGGTTTTTGCCTGCATCGTCCTCTGGTCCAGCTCATCTGTCGACACGCCGCCGAGCGTCACTTCCGCCGTGCGGTAACCTTCCGAGCCTGAGGGCTTGATCTGCCAGCGGTGGACGGCATCGGCAATTTTCTGAAGCTTCTTGTCGGAAAGATCGGCAAGGCGGCCTGCCACATTGGCCTGCTCGGTCACAAATTGCGCAGCACCCTTGGGCAACAGTTGTGACAAGACCGTTTGCGGCTCCTGCCGACCGTTTGCCTGCCGCGCCTCGCGCAGCATCGGGAACACATCCCGGCCCGGAGCCAGGTCAATGGCAATCTCGTCACCCTCGCGCCAGTAGCTTGAGATTTGCAGGATCGACGGCCCCGACAGGCCACGATGGGTGAACAGCAGCGCTTCCGCAAACTTGACCTTGGCGCGGCTGACCACCGCATCGACGGCAACACCCGCAAGCGCCTTGAGCCGGTCCAGCATGTGTGGCTCAAACGTCAACGGCACAAGGGCAGGGCGCACGTCTGTCAGCGCAAGGCCAAATTGCTCGGCCACGCGGTAGCCAAACGAGGTCGCGCCCATTTTGGGGATCGACTTCCCGCCCGTGGCGATTACCAGCGATTGGCATTCCACCGGCCCGGTTGACAGGCGCACGAGAAAGCCGCCCTCCGTCTTGGCGATGTCAAACACCTGTGTCCCAAGCCGCAGCGTCACACCCGCCGCCGCCATGTCATCGGTCAGCATGTCGATGATTTGTTGCGCCGAACCATCGCAAAACAGCTGGCCAAGCGTCTTTTCATGATACGCAATCCCGTGCGCATCGACCCGCTTGATGAAGTCCCGTGCCGTAAATCGCCTCAGCGCCGATATGCAAAAATGCGGGTTCTGGGAAATGAACTGCTTGGCGCTCGCGTGCACATTGGTAAAATTGCACCGCCCGCCGCCGGAAATGCGGATCTTCTCGCCGGGCTTGTCTGCATGATCGACAATCAAAACGCTCCGCCCGCGCTTGCCCGCTTCGGCTGCGGCGAACATGCCGGCCGCACCAGCGCCGATGATGAGGACGTCGAAGGATTCGGTGTAAATCGACAATTTCTAACCTAACATTTCAATCAAAGATTATCGGAATAGGATTTTGTTCTTTGCCGATGTCATTGATACTTATATAAGTATCGTTCGCACCTCCACCTAAAAAAACTGGCTATGCCTCATGATTTCAAGACGCCACCACTACGTACCTCAATGGCTGTCCAGTCGTTGGGCGAATGATCGACGGCAAATTTGGGTGCTTTTGAAAAAAGACAAAAAAATATTTCAAACAAATATAGGAAATATATTCGCAAAACGAGATTTATATACACTGAACAAAGATACTGAGGACGCAAGCACCATAATAGAAGATAAATTTTACGGTCAACTTGATTCCAATTTGAGCGTCGTTACCAATCGCATGGTGAATAATGTTCGCAATGGGCAGGCACCAAAGTTTGAAAACGTACACGCAAAGGTGGCTTTTTTAGATGCGGCCTGCCGTTCTCAGCTTATGAGAGGGCCCAACTCACTAAGCGCTAGTTTAGGGGATCTGAACGTGGACGCTATAATTGAAGAAGTTGCAGAAAATCGACGGAAGCAAGGCCTATTCAACCAAACAGAGCGAGACGAGTTGGGTATTCCGAGATTCCGGGACGAACTCATCAGAGAGTCTGAAATTCGGGCCCGAATATCGCAAACTTCGAACGAGCTATTAGACGCATTTGCAGATAGCTTAGTCGAATTCTGCATCACCCTGCCCGCTGATTCTTTTCTTTTGAGTGATTATTTGTGCGATGGTAGGCCCGGTTATCCTGCAAAGAATAACACCATGTATTTTCCGTTGAGTCCCAAAGTAGCGGTGAGACCAATCTTTTGGGCTGGCAAAATATTGTCATCAAACATTGTGCCGATCTCCAGAGATAGTTTGAGAGGAATCAACGAGCGACTCTTCCAACAAAGTGACATAGTGGCAGCAACGTCCGATCAGCAGCTTCTCTCACTGGCAAAACGGTTCAATTTAAAAAAAGTCACAAAAAGCTGAAATGCCTTGCGAGAAGCTGCTGCCTCCTCACGCCGCCTTCACCCCGCCCGCCCCTGACAATCCTTTATGGCGGCGAACCTGCTCGCCCTCCAACGTGTGGCCGTATCAACTAGCGGACAGGCTACGGCCCCAGTGCGCGGGGTCATCATAATGAATACAACCGAGGAAGAAACATGAGTCGATGCGGATCAAATTTCTGCTCCCCGACGATTGCGCTCGGCAACCCCCGACGAGATCGCGACCTCAACATCAACGACGGCCGACGGCGGAGCGACCAGCCCCTTCAGTGACTTGATGCTGCGCTTCTTGGCCAGAACGCGAACCCGTCCATCAGCTTCCGTACGAAACTGCACCATACCGCCTGCATCAAGCGCGATCAGGCGGCGCACTTCCAAAGGGATGGTCAGTTGACCCTTGGCCGATATCTTTGCATCAAACAATGTCACTGTTATCTCCACACCACAACTTGCCTATGCCGCCTTCGCCCCACGCACCTGATAGTCCTTGATCGTGGCGAACTTGATCGCCTTCCAGCGCTCTGCCTCATAGTTCAGCGAATAATTGTTCTGTGCCAAAAACACCGGGTCGCCGTCGAGGTCGCGGGCCATGTCGCCGCGATGGGCTTCCATGAATTTGTGGAGCTCCATCTTGTCGTCAGCCGAAATCCAGCGGCAGATTGAAAAGCGCGACATTTCAAAGCCGGTCGGCAGCGTATATTCAAGCAACAAGCGTTGCTGGAGCACATCGAGCTGCAACGCGCCGACGACGCCGACAATTGCAGGAGAGCCATCTTCCGGCGAGAACAGCTGCACCACGCCTTCTTCAGCCATCTGCGCCAAGGCTTCCTTCAACTTCTTGGCCTTCATCGCATCGTCGAGCCGGACACGGCGCAGGATTTCCGGCGCAAAATTCGGCACGCCTCGAAAGAGGAAATCCTCGCCCTCGGTCAGCGTGTCGCCGATCCTCAGCGTGCCGTGATTCGGAATGCCAACCACATCGCCGGCAAAGGCCTCATCGGCGATCTGGCGCGAGCGGGCGAAGAAGAACTGCGGCGCGGAAAGGCCCATCGGCTTGCCGGTGCGCACGAGATTGGCTTTCATGCCACGCTCGAGCGTGCCCGAGCAGACGCGGACAAACGCGATGCGGTCGCGGTGGTTGGGGTCCATGTTGGCCTGTATCTTGAAAACAAAGGCGCTCATTTTCTCTTCAGTCGCGTGAATGATGCGCGTGTCCGCCTCCTGATCGCGCGGCTGCGGGCCAAAATCGGCAAGCGCGTTGATAAGATCTCGCACGCCGTAATTCTTCAGCGCCGACCCGAAGTATACTGGCGTCAAATGGCCTTCCATGAAGGCCTTTTTGTCAAACGGGTGGCAAAGCTCCCTCGCCAGTCCGCAGCTTTCGATAAAGGCGTCACGCTCATTCGCTGGAAGCAGCCCCGCCGCCTGATCGCTCTCCGGTCCATTGACCTTGACCGCATCAGTATCCGCATCGCGCTGGCGCACGGAGTTTTCCTTGAGATTGTAAGTCCCGGCAAAATTCTTGCCCATGCCAATCGGCCAATTGACCGGGGCTGTGTCCAGCGCCAGCTTCTGCTCGATCTCCTCAAGGATTTCAAACGGATCGCGCGCCTCGCGGTCCATCTTGTTGATGAAGGTGACAATCGGGATGTCGCGCATGCGGCAGACTTCGAAAAGCTTGAGCGTCCGCGGCTCGATGCCCTTGGCCCCGTCGATCACCATCACGGCCGAATCCACCGCCGAGAGTGTGCGGTAAGTGTCGTCGGCAAAGTCCTCATGGCCGGGCGTGTCCAGCAGATTGAAGATCGCGTCTTCATATTCAAACGTCATAACCGAGGTGACCACCGAAATCCCGCGCTCGCGCTCGATGGCCATCCAGTCGGAGCGGGTGTTGATCCGGTCCTTCTTGGCCTTCACTTCACCGGCAAGCTGGATCGCGCCGCCGAACAGCAGCAGCTTTTCCGTCAATGTCGTCTTGCCCGCATCGGGATGCGCAATGATTGCAAACGTGCGGCGGCGGGAGACTTCTTCTTTGAGATCGGCGATCATAATGGGACGGATTCCGTTTGCGATGGCTTCTGGCAAGCCCGGGCATTCAAGTCAACCAATCGCATCGTCCCAGCAAGAATTGACGCGCCGAAGGCCGACAGCCATAAACCGGCTATGACAAAATCCATTCGCATCCTTCGCTTGCCCCACGCTGCCGATTTGCCGCTTCCCGCATATGAAACGGCAGGAGCGGCAGGCATGGACCTGCGCGCCGCCATAACGGATGAACTGGTGCTGCAACCCGGAACGCGCGCCGCCATACCAACAGCCCTCGTCATGGAAATCCCCAAGGGCTTCGAGGGGCAGGTGCGCCCGCGCTCGGGCCTTGCCCTCAAGCACGGCATCACCTGCCTCAATGCGCCCGGCACCATTGATTCAGACTTTCGCGGCGAGGTGAAAATCATTCTCGCCAACCTTGGCAGCGAACCCTTCACCATCACCCGCGCCATGCGCATCGCCCAGTTGGTCATCGCGCCGGTGACGCGGGTTGAGATCGTGGAAATCTCGCAACCAACGCAAACCGGACGCGGCGCGGGCGGTTTTGGCTCGACGGGCACATCATGAACCCGCTGACCGTCACCGACATGCACACCGGCGGGGAGCCGCTGCGGATCGTCACCTCCGGCTATCCGGCGCTGCCAAAAGGCACGATCCTCGAAAAGCGCGCCTACGTACGCGACCATCTCGATCATTTGCGCAAAATCCTGATGTTCGAGCCGCGCGGCCATTATGACATGTATGGCGCTCTCCTGGTTGAGCCGGACCTTCCCGGCGCAGACATGGCGGTCCTCTTCATGCACAATGAGGGCTATTCCACCATGTGCGGCCACGCCATTATAGCTCTGGGCCGCTATGCGGTGGACAAGGGTCTGGTCGCGCCGCAGGAGCCCGTGACCCGCATCAACATCGAATGCCCCTGCGGCATGGTGGTGGCCGATGTGGAAGTGACAAACGGCAAGGCCGGGCGCGTCAGTTTCGAGAGCGTTCCGGCCTTTCTGTTCGCCCGCGATCAGACGATTGAGCTGCCCGGCTTCGGCGCAATCACCTATGACATCGCCTACGGCGGCGCCTTTTATGCGCTGGCCGATTGCCATCAATTTAACCTCCAATTCGGCACGTCGCCCGCGCGACACTTCACCGATGCCGCCGATTTGTTGACGCAAGGTGTCAAAAAGGCCGTGCCGCTGTCCCACCCGGACTTTGCCGATCTCGCCTTCCTGTATGGCTCGATCCTGACCGACGGCGGCGACGGCAAGGACCAGCCGACCAAGAACATCTGTGTCTTCGCTGACCGCGAGGTGGACCGCTCGCCGACCGGCTCCGGCGTCACGGCGCGGCTGGCGGCCATGGCGGCCAAAGGCGAGGCGGCGCTTGGCGAGGTGCGGACCTTCGAGAGCATCACCGGCTCGCAGTTCACCGGGCAGATCGCCTCGCTGACCACATTTGGTGAGTACCAAGCCATCACCGCGCTGGTGTCGGGCCGGGCGCATTATTCCGGTGAGGCGTCGTTCGTGGTGGAAGAAGACGATCAGCTCGGCGGCGGGTTTTTGGTGCGGTGAGGTTCTAATCAATTCCCGGATTCATCGGGACAAGGTAGGCTGCGCTTAGTCGCCCATCTTCAGTGCCTCGATAAACGCCTCCTGCGGGATCTCCACCTTCCCAAACTGCCGCATGCGCTTCTTGCCTTCCTTCTGCTTGTCGAGCAGCTTGCGCTTGCGCGAGACGTCGCCGCCGTAGCATTTGGCCGTCACGTCCTTGCGCAGGGCCGAGATCGTTTCGCGGGCGATGACTTTGCCGCCTATCGCTGCCTGGATCGGGATTTTGAACATGTGGTTGGGAATGAGGTCTTTCAGCTTTTCGCACATCACGCGGCCGCGCTTGTCGGCGGCGGAGCGGTGGACGAGCATGGACAGGGCATCGACCGGCTCTTCGTTGACGAGGATCGACATTTTGACAAGGTCGCCCTCCTTGTAGTCGGTCAGCGCATAGTCGAACGAGGCGTAGCCCTTGGAGATCGACTTCAGCCGGTCATAGAAATCGAACACCACCTCGTTGAGCGGCAGATCGTAGGTGAGCATGGCGCGCTTGCCGACGTAGTTGAGGTCCACCTGCACGCCACGCCGTTCCTGGCAGAGCTTGAGGACCGAGCCGAGATAATCATCCGGCGTCAGGATCGTGGCGCGGATCCATGGCTCGTTGATGGC
>JANPGC010000346.1:0-11782 GCA_031423755.1 Phyllobacteriaceae bacterium
CACTCGGTGTAGCGCTCGGCTGCCGGCGGATCGCCGTCGATGGAGCCGAAATTGCCCTGCCCGTCGATCAGCGGCAGCCGCAGCGACCAGTCCTGCGCCATCCGCGCCAGCGCGTCGTAAATCGCCGGGCCGGAATGCGGATGGTATTTACCCATGACGTCGCCAGTGACGCGGGCGCATTTCACATGCTTCTTGTTCCAGTCAATGCCAAGCTCCGACATGCCGAACAGAATGCGCCTGTGCACCGGCTTCAGTCCGTCGCGCACATCCGGCAGCGCCCGCGACACGATCACGCTCATGGCGTAATCGAGATAGCTCCGCTGCATTTCGTCGATGATCGAAATGGATTCAATACCGGGAGTGGCAGGACCGGATGTGGAAGGGGGTGGGGTCTGTTCCGACACGTTTCACGCTCAATCTGTGAGAATCAATCAAATTTGCTTATAGCCGAACGGGTCGTGGAATGCGAACCGGAGCAGGCATTGATCGGGTTTGTTCACGGTTGTTTTTCAATGGGTTAGGCAGCGCTTTGAAGCAATTGTGAAATAGACTGTTGAAAACTTCGGACGAATGCTACGCCAAGTTGTCAGTGCCTCCATCGAATTGGCCACGTTGCAGGAAATCAGGCCGCGAACAGGAAATTGAAAGTGATTCGAAGGACAGAGAATTTCAGTCAATATGTCGATCAGGCGAGAGCGGGCCGCCAAGGACTGTGGCCTATCATGTTCGGCGTTTTCCTGTCGGTTGCGGTCTATCTGATTTTGACCATTCTCTTCGTCATCGTTTGTTTCTTGGTCTACATGCGCATGTCCGGATTAAGCCGCGAGCTGTTTTTGGGCGAGAAATCCGCCACCGATGCGGTGACGTCGTTCCTGCGAACCCGCTTTGGCCAGTTGGCGTCCATCGCCTCGCTCGCCAGCCTCTGGGTCAGCGTCTGGGCATCCGTGCGGCTTATCCACGGGCGGCCATTGTCGAGCGTGTTCGGCCAGGACCGCAGAATTGACTGGAGCGACTTTCGGCGCGCATTTTCCGCGTTTGCGCTGGTTCTCTTCGTCTTGCAACTGACATCCCTTCTGTTTGATCCACAGATCATGCGAACGACGCTGCCCCTTGCCGAATGGTCTATCGCAGCGCTCATCGCCGCTGCCTTGCTGTTCGTGCAGAGTTCCGCCGAAGAGGCCTTCTTCCGTGGGTATCTTACACAATCCCTCGCCGCACGCTTTGCACGCCCGGTCATTTGGGTGTTGATTCCAGTGGCGTTCTTCACACTGGCGCATCTGGGAAAGGGCCAACCAATTCCGCTCGCAGGCGCCTACTTTGGCGTCATCGCGGCGCTGGGGCTGGCATTTACATGGCTGGTCGTGCGCACCGGAAATCTTGGCGCCGCGATGGGCGCACATTTCGGCAACAATCTGGTTGCCATACTGTTTGTCTCAAACGACTCCACATTTGACAAACTGGCGCTCTTCGGCGGGCAGACAATTCAGCAAGTTGGCCAGCAAGAGGGACCGCTCAGCATTCCAGGGGTGCTTGTTGCCATCATCCCGACGTTTGCCGGCCTGCTGTTTTCTGTCTTTCTGGTCAGCCACCCGAAATCGCCATTCGCGCTTGCTGCTTTCCTCAAGCCATGAACAGACCGACGCAGAGGCCCGGTTTACGTGGCGCAGTGTTGGCGATAGAGATTGCTGCGGGAGACGTTTGCAATGCCGGGTTTTGACGCACTGACCAATGCATTGGTGACGATTGTGGTCACCATCAGCCCGCACAGCCTTGCGCCGCTGTTCCTCGTGCTGACGCGCGGCATGAACCGCAAGGAACGCAACCAGGTTGCCATCCGCTCTAGCGCCATCGCCGCGTTGGTTCTGTCGATCTTCGCAGTCTTTGGCATCGCCATTCTCGAACTGTTCGGCATTACCGTCGCCGCCTTCCGCGTCGCGGGCGGCATGCTGCTGTTTTACATCGCCTTCGAAATGATTTTCGAGCGCCGCCAGCAGCGCCGCGAACAAAGCGCGGAAACGGCAATCACCAAGGACATGATCCACAACATCGCCGCCTTCCCGCTTGCCATTCCGCTGATTGCCGGCCCCGGCGCGATTTCCGCCACCATCCTGATGGCCGACAAGCTCGGCACCTTGAGCGGCAGGATCGCGATTGTTCCCGTGATCCTGATTGCAGTGGCACTCACATGGTCAGTTTTCCTCGTCGCAGAACGCGTCGACAAGTTCCTCGGCGAGACCGGCCGGTCCATCCTGACGCGCCTCTTGGGCATGCTGCTCGCAGCGTTGTCTGTGCAGTTCGTCGCCGATGGCGTCAGGGTGCTGGCGACGGGGTGAGCGTCCGGGAGTCCAACAACTCCACGATCCGCTCGCTCAATAAATGCTCTCTCGTAACGGCCTTTCGATGAAAGGCTGTGCGCTCTAACTTGGAACGCTTGGCGCGAGGTTCCCTTCATCCGCCTGTCGGCGCCTTCTCCCCGCAGGACATCGCGCTCTGACTTGGAAAGCTTGGCGGGAGGTTCCCCTCATCCGCCTGTCGGCACCTTCTCCCCGCAGGAAATGCGGGGAGAAGGCGAAAAATCACCAAGGTTTCCGGTTAGCCCGCCTTCTCCTCATGACTTCCATGGGGGCCGAAGGCGGGCGAGACCCGTGGCTCGCCACGTTCAGGTGCCTACAGGCGGATGAGGGGAAGAGATCACCAAACAACGCCATTGTCACAACCCATCCCGTCAAATCCACCGCCCCCCAGACGCGGCTTCGCATAATCGCCTCTCACGCAATCCTCAAAACGGGATGTCATCATCCAGGTCGCGCGAGAACCCGCCGCCGCCTTGCGCCGGAGCCGGTGCCCGCGAACCACCGCCTGACGCTGGCATTGAGCTCGACCGCCCGAAATCCGAACCGCCGCCCTGATCATACTCGCCGCCGCCGGTGCCGCGTGACGAGCCTTCGTTGCGCGAATCCAGCATCAGCAATTCGCCACGGTATTTCTGAAGCACGACTTCGGTCGTGTAGCGCTTTTGGCCCGTCGCTTGATCGTCCCAGGAGCGCTGCTGCAAGGCGCCCTCGACATAGACTTTCATGCCCTTTTTCAAATACTGTTCCGCGACCTTGGCAATCTGGTCATTGAAGACAACAATGTTGTGCCATTCGGTCTTCTCGCGCCGCTCGCCGGAGTTCTTGTCGCGCCAGGTCTCGGAAGTTGCCAAGGTGAAATTCACCACACTGTCGCCCGATTGCATCTTGCGGACTTCCGGATCCTTGCCGAGATTTCCGATCAGGATCACCTTGTTCAAACTGCCAGCCATGACTTTCACCCTTCCACGCCAAGATGCGCATCTGCGCACAACAAATATCTGCTCTCACTACCCCGAAACCAAACCCGCCGCGCCACTCAGCTGAATCTGTCCACAGGCATTTTGTTCTTCTTATGTTCTAAATTTCTTTGCGCCGATGTCAACTGAAAAATACTTGCGGTTGAAACTTTTAATAAGCGCCGAGTCCGTGTTTGGCTCAAAATTCGCTTTGATGAGTCAAATGGTGTGACTTTCGAGAACCGGAGCGGAGCGTACTTTTGGGTACGTGAGCACCGGAAGCGCAGAAAGTTGCATCAGTTGGCCATCAAAGCGGATTTTCAGTCAGACACGAAGAAAAGCCCTGTCTTGGCGTTTGCAGACAGGGCTTTGGGAACCAGTCCCGTAAGACCATCTTTCAGGTCATCATTCGCCAGCGTGTGGCGACCAAAAATCCAGCGATGTGTTTCGTGCGGGAAATCCCGCTGTCAAATACGATCCGGCGGCGTCATGGCTCCGCTCCTGCAACACAATGAACCTACATGTTCACTTTAATGATGCTACGCCGATTGCACAGCTATTCAAGCCAAAAATTGCGCGAAACAAAGAGCGCAATCAATTGTGATCGGCGCAATTGCCATCCGCGGATTCAGCCGGAATTAACAGCATCCTGATATGCAAATGCCAATTCAGGAGCCTGCAATGCAAGACACGGCAGTCATTTCAAATCCCGGCCAGACCAATTCCACCGCGCAGGCTGCGGCAAAAACCACTGCCGTCTTCATGCCTGCCTATATCCTGATTGCCCTGTTGTTCGCCGCCGCGCTTGTCGACTCGTCCATCAACGGCGGCGCGCTGCGCGCTGCGATGCAGATCACAGGCGGCCTTGTCTGGGCGCTGATCCAGTTTGTCATCCCGGTGCTGATCGCCCTGCTGTTCTATCGTTCTTACCGCGCGGTCGGACGCGAGCAGATGATCTCGCACGCTGCCGAGCAGGCAACGCGCACGCTGTTCTCATGGCATCTCATTCACCGTCTCCTGCCCGTCGTTGCCTTCACGCTGTTCCTCGCTTCTTTCGTCCATTTCAAGATGCGCATTCCGGATCTTGGCGGCTTCCGCTGGGACCAGAGCTTTGCAGCGATGGACCAAGCGCTTTTCGGCGGGCAGCACGCGTTCGAGTTTCTCGCCCCGGTCTATGAAATGCCCTGGCTCATCTCCGCGCTCGACAAGCTCTATTCGCTGTGGATTCCGGGCATCTTCGTCTTCTGGTGCTGGGTCGCCTATGACAGCCGCCTGCCGATGACGCTGCGCCAGCAATATCTGGTGACAACAGTGGTCACATGGGTGTTTGGCGGGGCCGTCCTCGGCACAGTGTTCGGCTCTGTCGGGCCGGTCTTTTACGCGCAGGTCTATCCCGCCCTGCCCGACATCTTCTCTGCCCTCACCGCCAAGATCGCCGCCATCAACGCCACCCATCCGCTGATTGCCATCCCCGTGCAGGCGCAGCTGTTCGAGGCCTATCAGCATCCGGATGTCAATGTCGTCGGCGGCATTTCCGCCATGCCGTCCATGCACAATGCGCAGGCGACGATCTTTGTGCTCACCGCGCTGCGCCTCAACAAATGGCTGACAGTCGCCATGGCTCTGTTCGGCGCGGTGATCGTCTCGGCGTCCGTCATCCTCGGCTGGCATTATGCAGTGGATTCGCTCGCCGGCATGGCGCTGGCGCTACTGGTATGGAAACTCACCGGCTGGCTGTTGCCGAAGATTTCATCTGCCAAAGCCGCATTATAAGAAGTTCCGCTTTTGTTCTGTATGTGCTAGCGGCAGTGTCATGATGCTGCAGCATGAGTCGTCTCTTTGAGCGGAACTACAGCCCACCTCACTCGACAATTGCTGCGCCAAGCTTAAATAAGCGGAGCAACAAGACCGGGTTCCCATGTCAGACAAGAAATTCCTCTCCATTCGCGGCGCGCGCGAGCATAATCTCAAGAATGTCGATCTCGACCTGCCGCGCGACAGCCTGATTGTCATGACCGGCGTGTCCGGCTCTGGCAAATCCTCGCTGGCGTTCGACACCATCTATGCCGAAGGCCAGCGCCGCTATGTCGAAAGCCTGTCGGCCTATGCGCGCCAGTTCCTTGAAATGATGCAGAAGCCCGACGTGGACCAGATCGACGGCCTGTCGCCCGCCATCTCCATCGAGCAGAAAACCACCTCCCGCAATCCGCGCTCAACTGTCGGCACGGTGACCGAAATCGCCGATTACATGCGTCTTCTGTTCGCCCGCGTTGGCATCCCCTATTCCCCCGCCACCGGCCTTCCCATCGAAAGCCAGACCGTCAGCCAGATGGTGGACCGCGTGCTTGAGCAGGAGCAAGGCACGCGCCTGTTCATCCTCGCCCCCATCTCGCGCGGCCGAAAAGGCGAGTTCAAAAAGGAACTGGCCGAGCTGCAGAAGAAAGGTTTCCAGCGCGTCAAGATCGACGGTGTCTTCTACGAGATCGGCGATGCCCCGGCGCTCGACAAGAAGTTCAAACACGACATCGACGTCGTCGTCGACCGCGTCGTCGTGCGCGCCGACATGAAAGCGCGCCTTGCCGACTCCATCGAAACCTCGCTCCGCCTCGCCGACGGCATTGCGCTCGCCGAATTTGCCGACAGGCCGCTCGCCGCCGCCGACACGTCCGAGGAGGGCGCCAACAAATCCAAGAACGAAACCCACGAACGCCTGTTGTTCTCGGAAAAATTCGCCTGCCCCGTCTCCGGCTTCACCATCGCCGAGATCGAGCCGCGGCTGTTCTCGTTCAACAATCCGTTCGGCGCCTGCCCCACATGCGATGGCCTTGGCTCGAAGCAGGCGGTTGACCCTGCATTGATCGTGCCGGAGGCGCACGTCTCGCTCCGCCAAGGCGCGGTCGCGCCGTGGGCAAAATCCACCTCGCCCTATTACACGCAGACGCTCGAAGCGCTCGGCAAGGAATATGGCTTCAAGCTCGGCGACCGCTGGCGCGACATTCCCGAGGAGGCACAGAAGGCCATCCTCTACGGCACGGGAAAACGCGAAATCGCCTTCCAGTATGATGACGGCCTGCGCTCCTACAAAACCACCAAGACCTTCGAAGGCGTCATCCCCAATCTCGAGCGCCGTTGGAAGGAAACCGACTCCGCATGGTCGCGCGAAGACATAGAGCGCTACATGTCGGCCACGCCCTGCCCCGCCTGTTCCGGCTTCCGCCTCAAGCCCGAGGCGCTCGCCGTCAAGATCAACCACATGCACATCGGCGAAGTCTCCAACATGTCGATCCGCGAGGCGGTCAAATGGTTCGAGGCGCTCCCCGCGCATCTCAATGCCAAGCAGACTGAAATCGCCCCGCGCATCCTGAAAGAAATCCGCGACCGGCTTCGCTTCCTCAATGATGTCGGGCTTGAATATCTCGCCCTGTCGCGCAATTCCGGCACGCTGTCCGGCGGGGAAAGCCAGCGCATTCGCCTCGCCAGCCAGATCGGCTCCGGCCTCACCGGCGTCCTCTACGTGCTCGACGAGCCCTCAATCGGCCTGCACCAGCGCGACAATGAGCGCCTGTTGGTGACGCTGCGCCGCCTGCGCGATCTCGGCAACACCGTCATCGTCGTCGAGCATGACGAGGACGCGATCCTGACCGCCGATTTCGTCGTCGACATCGGCCCCGCCGCCGGCATCCATGGCGGCGAGATCATCGCGTCCGGATCGCCCGCCGACATCATGGCCTGCAAGCAATCCATCACCGGCAAATATCTCCCCGGCGAATGGGCGGTACCCGTCCCCGCCACACGCCGCCCGATCAACAAGGCCAAGCGCTTGAAGATCATCGGTGCGCGCGGCAACAATCTGAAAAACGTCTCCGCCGAAATCCCGCTCGGCTGCTTCACCGCCGTCACCGGCGTGTCCGGCGGCGGCAAGTCCACCTTCCTCATCGAAACCCTGTTCGCCGCCGCGTCCCGGCGCATCATGGGATCGCGCGAGCATCCGGCTGACCATGACCGCATCGAAGGCCTGGAACTTCTCGACAAGGTCATCGACATCGACCAGTCGCCGATTGGCCGCACCCCGCGCTCCAACCCCGCCACCTACACCGGCGCCTTCACGCCGATCCGCGATTGGTTCGCCGGCCTGCCGGAAGCCAAGGCGCGCGGCTATCAGCCGGGCCGCTTCTCGTTCAACGTCAAGGGCGGCCGCTGCGAAGCCTGCCAGGGCGATGGCGTCATCAAGATCGAGATGCACTTCCTGCCCGATGTCTACGTCACCTGCGACGTCTGCCACGGCAAGCGCTACAACCGCGAAACCCTCGACGTCACCTTCAAGGGCAAGTCCATCGCCGATGTTCTCGACATGACCGTCGAAGAAGGCGTCGATTTCTTCGCCGCCGTCCCCATGGTCCGCGACAAGCTCGATGCCTTGAAACAAGTCGGCCTCGGCTACATCCACATCGGCCAGCAGGCGACAACCCTTTCCGGCGGCGAAGCCCAGCGCATCAAACTGGCCAAGGAACTCTCCCGCAAAGCCACCGGCCGCACGCTCTACATCCTCGACGAGCCCACCACCGGATTGCACTTCCACGACGTTGCCAAGCTATTGGAAGTGCTGCACGAACTCGTCGATCAGGGCAACACCGTCATTGTCATCGAGCACAACCTCGAAGTCATCAAGACGGCAGACTGGATCGTCGATCTGGGACCAGAGGGCGGCGTCGGCGGCGGCGAGATAGTCGCGGCTGGCAGGCCGGCGGATGTGGTGAAGGTGGAGCGCAGCTACACCGGGCAGTTTTTGCGGGATTTGCTGGCGCGGAGGCCGGGGAAGCGGAGCGAGGCGGCGGAGTGAAGGCGCAACCAAAACGACTATTGATTTTTCCTGATATAACTTGAAATTGTCATTCACGCGAATTGGGGAATCAGTATGTTGTTGGAAGATAGTGAATTTAAGCCTGAGCCAATTTTGCCCCGTTTTTTCTGGCGTAGATCATTCGCGGTTTTCGTGGATCTTTTTCTGGTGGCTATTCTTTTCACCCTATTGGTTGCAATGATCCAACCATTTGTCTCGTTTCCGCTGATCGCGCCATCGGCGCTTCATTTTACATCTTGTGCGGACGTGACTGAAAGCCAGCGTTCGTTGCCTGTCATTCAAACGATGAAGTTGCAAAGCAATGAAACGCTGTCAGTCAGTCGTTGCGAAATTTCGAATATGGGTCTGCTGAGGCACTCGATGCTGTCCGTTTCGGCAGTCAAGATTCAAGGAAATGCAACATTTACAAGATCTGTCGTCTATCCTGTAAATGATCAGAATGAGTTCACAGTGGCGTTTGATACGTCGCCGTTTCTCTGGCTGTTTGCACCCGCGATATTTGCGGCTTTCACATTTTACCGTCGGCAGACACCGGGCAAGACAATCACGTCGCTGCAAATTGTATCCATTCAAGGCTTGGTCCCGCAATTGGGAAGCCTGGTCAAGAGAGAGTACCTCCGTCTGTGGTTCTTTGTTGTGATAGGGATTGTCTCGATAGCACAGCTCCTGTTTTTCGATCAGACAAACACGCCGGAGGAAATGGCAAAATCATTAGACGGTCTGATGGTATCATCTTGGCCATTCGCATTGCTGGTTTTGGTGCCAATTTTATTCCTATCACCATATCTGTTCAGCTTGCTGCGATGGAATGGACAGATGTTTTACGACAAGATCACGGGCTTTGTGGTGAAAAAGGTCATGAAATGAACAGGTCAATTTCGATGCACGCTATCGATAGGCCTGTGTGTGCGTTCAATTTTCACTAACGTCTTCCCTTGCATAATTATGAAATTGTAGTTATAAAATCATACTTGAAACCCGCTACGTCTGGGACGACGCAAAGAACCAGTCCAACCAGAAGAAGCATGGCTTCAGTTTTGAAGAAGGAACCTTGGCGTTCCGCGACCCGTTTCGAGTGACACTTCAGGACCGGATTGAGGATGCTGAAATACGCTGGCAAACATTTGGCATGGTGCGTGGCGTGATGCTTCTGATGGTCGTTCACACAAGCGACGACTGGGAACGCTTCGTACGAATAATTTCTGTGCGAGGAGTTACAAAAACTGAAAGGCGAATTTATGAAAACCAAAATGGTTAGCTACACGCTCGATACACTCCCGCCAATCTCTGATGCCAGACTTGCTGAGTTAAAGGCGCTGGCGGAGAGGCCCGACAGCGAGATCGACTTCAGCGACAGCCCTGAAGTCACCGAAGAGCGCTGGAAAAGCGCCATCTTCTACCGCCCGGTCAAACAACAAATAACCGCCCGGCTCGACAGCGATGTGCTCTACTGGCTGAAATCGCAGGGCAAGGGCTACCAATCCCGCATGAACGACATCCTGCGCAAGGAAATGCTGGCAGCGATGAAGCGGTGAGCAGGTCACTCGATACAATCAAAAACTTCGCTGCCGAAGGCAAAGTCCGCCTTTCTGAGCATGCGCTCTCGCGGCTCTTGAAGCATGGCGTCAAATACCGCGAGGTTCTGGCCGGCGTAGCATCGGCAGTGGAAGTGGAAGACTATCCGGACTACGTTCATGGCCCGGCAGTTCTTGCGCTGCAAAAAGATCAAAATGGAAGCGCAGTTCACGTTCTATGGGGAATACCTGCGAGTGGCGAAAGGCTTGCATTTGTGGTAACAGTTTATCGTCCGGACGATAGACGGAGTCCCGACAAATTGAGACGAGTGTTGAGATGATCGAGAAAGCCGCCAGACTTATCCAAGTCGGAGACTATGCCGCCGAGGTGGCAATTGAGTTGGTTTACGACGACCACACATGGTCGCCTTCGCTTTCGCATGAAGACGCCCTGAAAATTGACCGCGTTCGTGATGCGCTTGAAGCAGGTGATTTGAAGGCAGCGTCCAAGGACGCAAAGGTGTTCGAGCTTAAGGCTGTTGCCTGACGCACCATAGCCCCCCCTCAAAAATGCTCCCCGCTCCGAAACGGGCCGACCCTCGTCGAAGCGGCAATCAAATATGCCGTTGACCAGCCGATCATCAAAAACCCGTTGATCGATTCCAGCGCGCCGAGAAGCCGCCATTGCATCACTGGCACCACATCGCCAAAGCCAACAGTCGAAAAAGCCACGGTCGAAAAATACAGCGCATGCTCAAAGTCCGGCAGCGCGCCAATGGCGAGGTAGATGAGCGCCCAGAGCCAGATTTCCACTGTCAAAATAAGAAACAGCCCGAACACAACGGACATCATTGCCACAACCCGGGAGCGGTGCCCGTGCATGCGGAAGCGGCTGGTGAGAAAGGCCATCGCCCGCGTCACGGCAATAAGCCCGAACGTGTGCACCAGCACCGTGACAAATATGGCAAATGTTCCAACGGCAAGGTTTGTGATCATGGCTGCGTTCATGACACAAATAGCGGAGCATGCCATTGCTGAATATCAAGTGCCTCATCCGGTGCGCATCAACAGAATTTCTCATGAAACGGGTTGAGTTCCGTGAGCAGGGATAGAAGGATGCGGATCTTATCAGTTCAACGGACGCCGGAGCCCCACCCATGACCACCGCCAATATCCGCGCAGGCATCGGCGGCTGGACCTTTGCGCCGTGGGAGGGCAGCTTCTATCCCGACAAACTCGCCAAATCCAAACAGCTCGCCTTCGCCGCTTCAAAGCTGAAAACCATCGAAGTCAATGGCACCTATTATTCCGGCTTCACCCCGGCGACCTATGCGAAATGGGCTGCGGAAACGCCCGCCGGTTTTGTCTTTTCCCTCAAGGGCAACCGCTTTGTCACCAACCGCAAGGTACTGGCGGATGCGGGCGAGTCGATGAAGAAATTCTTCGCCCAAGGCCTCGAGGAACTCGGCCCCAAGCTTGGCCCGCTGGTCTGGCAGTTCGCCAACACCAAGAAATTCGAGCCGGCGGATTTCGAAGCGTTTCTCAATCTCCTGCCGCGCCGCCACGCCGGTCTTGACCTGCGCCACGCCGTCGAAGTCCGCCATCCCACCTTCGTCGTGCCGGAATTTGCTGCTCTGTGCCGCAAGCACGCCGTCGCCATCTGTCACGCCGACCACTTCGAATACCCTGAAATTTCCGACGTCACAGCAGACTTCGTCTACTCCCGCCTGCAAAAAGGCGACGACGCCATCCCGACCGCCTATTCAGAGGCCGACCTTGGCAAATGGGCCGCCAGAGCGAAGCAATGGTCCGCTGGCGCCCAGCCCGATGGCCTCGTCTACGCCGACCCTCTCACCAACGCCGATGCCCTCGCGCGCGACGTGTTCAGCTATTTCATCCACGAAGGCAAAGTAAAGGCGCCGCAGGCGGCGATGGCGTTTCAGAAACTGGTGGATGGATAGCCAGCACCCCCAGCGCCTCTGCCAAGCGGTTGCAGGCTTTCCGGCGCTGAAAAAATCTGGCAGCACCACAGGATTTGACGCGCCCGTTTCAGCGCCACCGCTTCGCGGTAGAGGGGAAGAGACCGCGCTTCCCGCC
>JANPGC010000347.1:0-2468 GCA_031423755.1 Phyllobacteriaceae bacterium
CTCGATCAACGAGCTGCGCCAGGGCCGGTCCGCCGACACCGCCGGCGCCGAAGACCGCTATGATGCGCTCAAGAAATTCGCCCGCGACCTCACCGCCGCCGCCGAAGCGGGCAAGCTCGACCCGGTCATCGGCCGCGACGAGGAAATTCGCCGCACCATCCAGGTCCTCGCCCGCCGCACCAAGAACAACCCCGTCCTGATCGGCGAACCCGGCGTCGGCAAGACCGCGATCGCCGAGGGGCTGGCGCTGCGCATCACCAATGGCGATGTTCCCGATACGCTGAAAGGGCGGCGGCTGATGTCGCTCGACATGGGGTCGCTGATCGCCGGTGCGAAATATTCATTCCGTTTGCGGCCGCGCGGCGGGTCATTCCGCAGATGCTGCAGGTCTCGCGCGATGCAGGGCAGGCGTCGTTCCTCACGGTGCTCAAGCGTTTTGGCGCAACGAAGTCCCCGGCGATCCTGTCATTCGCACGGCCTGGGTATACGTTGACATTGGACTTTCCGCACCGCGGCAAATCCACGTTGCAGCTGCTTGATCTTCTTGATGCCATGACCATCGGCTGCGGCGGGGCCGTCAATCCGTACAAGGACAGCCGCATGTCCGCCGCCACATTCGCAGCCTCATTTCCGGATTGGCAGCGGCTGGAAGCGCTTCGCGATCCGGCGTTCCTTTCCGGATTCTGGCAGCGAACTGCAATGCAGCTTTCGGGGCGTTAAGGTTAGGGATTTGGATTAATTCCGCAATTCCCTGCAGACGTTTCGAATTTTAGATATTTCTTACACGTGATCCTCAAACGGTTTCGCTATGCCGGATTTGGGGGAACACAAGGGTTCAGGGATCGAATGACAAAATACATTCCATTCATTTTATTCACGGTGCTGACCAACGCCGCCGCGCAGGTGATGCTCAAGCAGGGCATGCTGTCGATTGGCGGGAGTCTGGATGCAAGCGCGCTTGTTCCGCGACTGTTTCAAACCGTGTTCAGCCCTTGGGTGTTTGCAGGACTGACGATGTTCGTCATTTCGATGGCCTCGCACCTGTTTGTTTTGTCCAAGGTTGACCTGTCGTTTGCCTATCCGTTTCTCAGCTTGGCATATGTCGTCGTCGCAGTGGTGGCGTGGTTTCTCTTCAAGGAGGAGCTTGGTGCCTACAAAATCGCCGGCATCGCCTTCATCTGCGTCGGCACAATCCTGATCGCACAGGGCGGCGGCCACAGCGTTGACGAAAAGCTCAACGTTTCCAATTCGAAGATTTCCGGAGTGCAGTCATGAAACACATTATTTTCGGCGGAGACGGATTTGTCGGACGTCACCTTGCGCCGCTGCTGGCGGAAGATGGTCATGAGGTTTTGGTTGCCGACATCGTCAAGAGCCCGCTTCCGCACTACGGCCAAGTGCGGTTTGTCCAGTGCGACGTGACGGACCGCGATTCTGTGTTAAAGGTCGGCATCAAGTCCGATGACATGGTCTACAATCTGTCGGCCAAGATGCTATCGCCGCTTCAAGTTCGCGCCAAGCGGCATGATTTTTTCTTCCCGGTCAATTATCATGGCACCGTGCACATCATTGAAGCGATGGCGCGGGCAGGGGCCGACCGGCTGGTGCATTTCACCACTGACATGATTTATGGCCATACGGTTCAGCATCCGATGACTGAAGACCATCCGGTAGCGCCGCTTGGCGAATATGGCTTGTCAAAGTGGAAGACCGAGGAACTCGCTGCCGAATGGCGCAAGGAGGGGATGCGGATTTCGCTGTTCCGCCCGCGGCTGATTATCGGTCCGGGCCGTCTTGGCATTCTGGAAAAGCTGTTCAAGCTGATCGACATGAATTTGCCGGTGCCCATGATAGGTTCGGGTAAAAACCCGTACCAGTTCATCTCGGTGTTCGACTGCGCCTCGGCCGCCCACGCAGGTTTCAAGGCGGGCGTGCCGAACGAAGCGTACAATCTCGGTTCGCTCAATCCGCCGTCGGTGCGCAAGCTGCTCGGCGATCTGGTCAAGCATGCGGGCTCCAAATCGCTGCTCATCCCGACACCGGGTTGGGCGGTGAAGCGTACACTCGATTTCCTTGATTTTCTGAACATGCCGATCATGGATCCCGAGCAATATCTGATCGCCGATGAGGATTGCCTGCTCGATGTGTCCAAGGCCAAGCGTGATCTGGGCTGGGCACCGCAGTACCGCGACGAGGACATGCTGATCGCCGCCTACAATGAATACCGCGCCAAGAAATCCGCTGCCGCTCATGGCGCGCCGCACGCAATCGCCGCAGAATGATGGAGACGACCTTGAACCAGACCGTGAAAATTGCGGACACTATCAGCCGCATTCAAGTTGAAGCTCCGGAAATGGCCCCGATGCATATGGCGAACAAGCCGAAACTCATGAGTGTTGCAGACGCCAAGGCGCTCGACGCCGTTTCGATGATGGAGCTGTTCAAGAACCACATCAATCCCGGCCAGC
>JANPGC010000348.1:0-4561 GCA_031423755.1 Phyllobacteriaceae bacterium
GAAGACAGGCTGTTTGCCGCGATCAAGACAGGTATCCTCGATCCGGTCGAGTATTTGCATTCAACGGCGCACGGCGCCGAATTGATGGACATGAAGCATGAGCTGGCGGGCGATGCGATGGCGAGCTGGCATGCGAAAAAAACGGCCATGGTCGCTGATGCTCTGGAAGCATCGGGTGTTGCCGCTGCAAAGCATTTGACCGGCATGCAGCTGGCGCAAATCCTGCTCGACGGCATTGACGGCCTCAAAATGCGGGCGAAGACCTCGCAGGAACGACATGACGGCGCGAAGGCGCTGGTCAAGCTGGTGGCTGGGTGATCTGATTGCTGAAGATGATCGCTCAGTAATCCACCGTCATCGCAGAAATAGTCCGATTGCCAACCGTCGACTGGGTCCAGTCGTATAAAACTTTATGCCCCGCCTCGCTGATATCCCAAAGCGCCCCGTTTTCGAACTCGGCGGCATGTTCCTCTGTTGGAGAGCCAACATTCAGTTTCTTATTCATGAGTTCGACAGCAAGAGGCGACTCTCCAGGCATTTTCAGGATGCATCCCCTGTGTCCGCTTGAATTGTTGACGACGATGGAAATTATCGGACTGATAGAATAGTTTCCGATTTTCCAAGTTTGTATGTCGAAAGGACGATTGGATTCTCGTGGCGAGTGACTGGCAAAGTCCGTCTGAAAACCCAAGCCCCCTGCAAGTTCGTCGAGCTCAGCTATCGTCGAAGGCAAGGAGCCGCATGTCTTCATAAACGTATCAAGCAAGAGCACTGACACATCCGCTGCCGTGGCAGGGGCGTTGGCAAAAAGCAGAAAGGCTGCGGCTGTCGTCATGCATTTCATCAGGGCAGCATACGAGAGGTTGCGGCCCAGTCAACAACGGCCAAGATTCCACGCCAGAGCCAAGACGATTGAGTGCCTTGGCGACATGCTTACTCAGTTGGCGAGCGCACGAAAGTGCGGCACGGTTGACTTTGGCAGCGCAATTCTCCACCTCAGTCTCGTCCCGAACTCCCGGATCACCCCATGACCATCCCCTACCGCTCCGAACCCCACCCGCGCAAACTCACCGTCGGCGTTCCTGTCGGCAATGTCATTGTTGGCGGCGGGCATCCCGTCGTGGTGCAGTCGATGACCAACACCGACACAGCCGACATTGACGGCACGGTCGCGCAGGTTTCGGCGCTCGCCCGCGCGGGGTCGGAGATCGTGCGCATTACGGTGGACCGCGACGAATCCGCAGCCGCCGTCGCCCGCATCCGCGAGCGGCTCGACCGGATCGGCTGCGACGTGCCGCTGGTGGGCGATTTTCATTACATCGGCCACAAGCTGCTTGCCGATCATCCCGATTGCGCCAAGGCGCTGGCCAAATACCGGATCAATCCGGGCAATGTCGGCTTCAAGGAGAAGAAGGACCGGCAGTTCACCGACATTGTCGAGATGGCCATCCGCCACGACAGACCGGTACGCATCGGCGTCAACTGGGGCTCGCTCGATCAGGATTTGCTGACAAGGCTGATGGACGAGAACCACGCCAAGGGCGCGCCGCTTTCGGCCCGCGAAGTCATGCACGAAGCGATTGTCCAGTCGGCGCTGTACTCGGCGCAGATGGCCGAAGACATCGGCCTTCCGCGCGATCACATCATACTCTCGGCCAAGGTCAGCCAGGTGCAGGACCTGATTGCCGTCTACACGATGCTTGCGCAGCGCTCGGACCATGCGCTGCATCTTGGCCTCACCGAGGCAGGCATGGGCTCCAAGGGCATTGTCGCCTCGTCCGCCGCGATGGGTATTCTCCTTCAGCAGGGCATTGGCGACACGATCCGCGTGTCGCTGACGCCGGAGCCGAACGGCGACCGCACCCGCGAGGTGCAAGTCGCGCAGGAACTGTTGCAGACCATGGGCTTTCGCCAATTCATCCCCATCGTTGCCGCCTGTCCCGGCTGCGGACGCACCACTTCAACCGTGTTTCAGGAGCTGGCGCAAAACATTCAGGATGATTTGCGCAAGAACATGCCGGTGTGGCGCGAGAAATACCCCGGCGTCGAGGCGCTCAACGTCGCCGTCATGGGCTGCATCGTCAACGGTCCGGGCGAATCCAAACACGCCGACATCGGCATTTCGCTGCCCGGCACTGGCGAGACGCCATCGGCGCCGGTATTCATCGACGGCAAAAAGGCCGCGACCCTGAAGGGCGCGAACATTGCGGTGGATTTTCAGGTCATGGTGGCGGACTATATCGAGAAGCGGTTCGGGAGATAAGGTTGCCATGATTTCCACACTCTTTGCCCGTTTTGTTGCGCTGGTTGGCTCCGTCATGATCCTGTGGCGCCGCACGACCACATCGCAACCGCAGCAAGCCATCGGCAACGCGCCGGACATTCCTGCCGCGCGGCCGCAAGGCGCGCTGCCGACGCTCAAGATGCCTACGGCACGGGGCTGGGATGCGGGGCACAAGCCGCAGGCCGCCCCGGGCCTCAAGGTCAGTGCCTTTGCCACCGGCCTCAAGCATCCGCGCTGGATGGAAGTGTTGCCCAACGGTGACGTGGCTGTGTCGGAAGCGCGGTTCGAGCCGGGCGGGCCGCCATCTTCGGTTTTCGATTTCGCCATGCAGAGCACCATGCGCCGTGCGGCCGCGCTGGGCGACAGCCCGAACCGCATCACGCTCTTGCGCGACCGTGACGGCGACGGCGTGGCTGAAGAGCGCTTCATGTTTCTCGAAAAGCAGCAGCAGCCGTTCGGCATGGCGCTGCTTGATGGCACTTTCTACGTCGGCAACGCCGATGGCCTGATCGCATTTGATTTTGCGCCTGGCGAGACAAAGCTCGAACGCAACAGGCGAAAGCTGCTCGACTTCAAGCCGGGCGGGCATTGGACGCGCAGCCTTCTGCTCAGTCCCGACCGCAGCAAGCTCTATGCGGGCGTCGGCTCGCTCTCCAACATCGCCGACGACGGGATGGAGGCCGAAGCAGGCCGGGCCTGCATCTATGAGCATGACCTCAAGACCGGAAAATCGCGCATTTTCGCCAGCGGCCTGCGCAATCCGGTCGGGCTGGCTTTTGAGCCGTCCACGGGCGCATTGTGGACTGTTGTGAACGAGCGCGACGGCATCGGAGACGAGACGCCGCCCGACTATCTGACCAGCGTGCAAGACGGCGGCTTTTATGGCTGGCCCTACTGCTACTGGGGGCAGACGGTGGATGAGCGCGTGCCGCAGGACCCGGCGATGGTCGCAACCGCCATCCGGCCCGATTATGCTCTTGGCGGCCATACCGCCTCGCTTGGCCTGTGCTGGCTGCCCGAAGGCACACTGCCGGGGTTTGGCGGGGGCATGGCCATTGGCCAGCACGGCTCATGGAACCGTTCGACGCTCTCCGGCTACCGCGTGGTGTTCGTGCCATTTTCCGGTGGCAAGCCTTCCGGCCCGCCGCGCGACATTCTCTGGGGCTTCCTGTCACCTGACGAGCGCCATTCCTATGGCCGCCCGGTCGGCGTCTCGCTTGCGCCCGGCGGCGGCGTTCTCGTCGCCGACGACGTGGGTGACGTGATCTGGCGGGTGACGGGGTAATCAGCTTCGTGCGGTCAAGCGCCGCTTTGCCGGTTGAGTCTCACGCCGCAATGCTGATCGGCGCAACTTTGATGCCGTCCTGATGCTGCCGGGCAAGCGCCAGATCGTGGGCGCCCTGCATCCGGCACAGCGTGACCGCCTGCAGGCCGAACGCCTTTTCAAACCGGATCGCCATCTCCGCCGTCAATCCGGCGCGGCCGTTCAAAAGCATGCTCATGGCCTGCCGCGAGACGCTGAAGTGCTTGGCAATATCCGTGACGCTCAAATGGCTCGGCTTGACCAGATCCTCGCGCAGCCAGATGCCGGGATGAATGGAGAAGCCTTGATCGCCATCAGTGGTAATCCTCAAGATCAAGATCGGTGATTGTAGCAATTTCGATCAACTTTTGCCTTCCCCCCTTGCGGGGAAGGCTGGAGTGCGTGCTCAAATCTCCCGCTCCGCCACAAACCGCGCGGCCTCGTTCAACACCGCCGCCCGTTCGCCGAACGGTGCCAGCAACTCCCCTGCCTGCGCGACCAACCCTGTGAGCTGCTTCCGCGCCCAGGCCTCGCCGTGCATTCCCGGCAGCGTCGCCTTGCCTCTCGCCGCATCCTTGCCGGTGCGCTTGCCCATGCGTTTGGCGTCTGCGGTCATGTCGAGCAGATCATCGGCTATTTGAAACGCCAGCCCGATGGCCGAGCCAAACTCCGCCAGCCGCTCGCGCTCCTGCGGGCTTGAGTTGCCAATCACTGCCCCTGCTTCACACGCAAAGCGGATCAACGCCCCGGTCTTCATCGCCTGCAGGCGTATGATGCCCTCTTCGTCCGGCTTCACACTCTCTGCCTGCAAGTCCAGCGCCTGTCCGCCTGCCATGCCGCCGATGCCAGCCGCGCGGGCGAGCATGCGCACCAGTTCGACTTTCACGGTCGGCGCGAGTTCGGTCAGGGGGTCGGCGATGATGTCAAACGCCAGCGTCAACAGGCTGTCTCCAGCCAAAACCGCATGCGCCTCG
>JANPGC010000349.1:0-2464 GCA_031423755.1 Phyllobacteriaceae bacterium
AACGGCGACCTGCCGGGGGTGCGCAAGGGTGCGCTGTTTGAAATCAAGCGGCGCGATTCGCTTGACAGCGATGCGGACGTTGACATCGGCGAGACCGACAGCGGCCCGATCCTTCTGGCGTCCGCTGCCGGGCTTGGCCGCCTTGCGCCGAACGGGCTGAGAGTGCAGCGCGAAAGTGTTGACGTTGCCTGTCTCAAGCCGCAGCTGGTGCGCATGCTGAAAAAACTCGAGGCACACTATGGCAAGAGCGCTGTGGTGACGTCTGGATACCGCAGCCCCGGCTATAATCGGCGCGTGCGCGGCGCCAAGAACTCGCTGCACATGTATTGCGCCGCCGCCGACATCCAGATTCCGGGCGTCGGCAAATGGGAACTGGCAAAATATGCGCGCTCAATGCCAGGTCGCGGCGGCGTCGGCACCTACTGCCATACAGATTCCGTGCATGTTGATATAGGCCCCGACCGCGACTGGAACTGGCGCTGCTCGCGGCGCAGATGACGCAGATGCGCCGCCGGATTATTTCCTGTTTGCCCCATTTGCGGGGTTGCAGCCTGCAAACTTCCTGACTATAGAAACCGCACCGCGCGCCCATCGTCTAGCGGTTAGGACGGCGCCCTTTCACGGCGCAAACAGGGGTTCGATTCCCCTTGGGCGTACCAACTTCTTCCCGAAATAAGATGAATGCTGTCAGCTGCGCACGAACTGCGCGGCAAGGCTGATGGCGATCAGCGCCATGACAAGGCCGATGATGGTGTCGAGTACGCGCCACGCCGAAGGCTTCTGAAACAGCGGCAGCAGCAGCCGTGCGCCATAGCCAAGCCCGAAGAACCAGACGAATGAGGCAATCACCGCGCCCGCGCCATAGGCCAGGCGAAGTCCGCCTTCATAACGCGACGACAAGCCGCCGAGCAGCAGAACCGTGTCGAGATAGACATGCGGATTGAGGAAGGTGAAGGCAAGGCACGCCGCAATCGCTTGTCGAAGGCTCGTCCCCTCGCCGCTCACCCCCATCGACGAGGCGTGAAATGCCCGCCGGAAAGCGATGACCGAATAGGCGGCGAGAAACAGCGCGCCAAACAACGTGACCGCCTTCACCAGCGTTGGATGCGACGAGACAATTGTTCCGAGCCCGCCCACGCCCGCAGCGATCAACGCAGCATCGGCGGACGCGCAGATCAGGCAGAGGATGAACACATGCTGGCGTAAAAGGCCCTGCTTCAGAATGAAGGCATTTTGCGCGCCGATGGCGATAATGAGCGAGGCTCCAAGTGCGAAGCCGTTCAGGAATGCAGAAAACATTCCGGCATTGATAGCGGCTCAGTTTTGAACTGCAACCCGGCCTGTCACATAATCAAAGATGGCGCGGCGGATTTGCGGATCCTGCAGCTTTTCGACCGGCAGAAAGAACGTGACGCCCTTGTCACTCCCGAGAACAATCGACCCGCCCTTCTCCTCAATGCGGTCAAAACTCGCCCAGAGGAACCGCTCGAATGAATCGCCGGCAATGGCGGTGAGTGCCTTGTCGTCAAAGGCAAATGTCTTGCGACCGGGCTTCGGCTCCGGCACCAGGCGACCGACGCTGACAGCATCGGACATCCGCTTGCGGTCGGTTTCAGTTAGTTCAACGCTGAATTCGCGGATCATCATGCATCTGCCCTCGCCGCAGAAAACGTGTGCGGCTTGCCAATAATGGCCGTTCCGGGCTTCAGAACAGTTTCATTTGATCCTTGCGGTCAGCTTTTTTAACGGGCTTGGTTTCCACAACGTTCGCCGGTTCATTCAAATTGATCCGATCCTGAATGTCAGGCGATGTGTTGGCCACCTTGTTGACCCTGTCAGACACCGGTACAGCGTCGAAGAAATCGCTGTCAGCGGCAGCAAACAGGTCGGCGACGTGACGAGGCTCGACCTCGCGGCAATTCAGCCAGCGGTCAAAATGCTCCGGCTGGATGACCACCGGCATGCGGTCGTGGATCGGCATGAACGCCTTGTTGGATTCTGTTGTCAGGATAGCACCGGTGTCGATCTCGCTGCCGTCCGGCGCGAGGTAAGTTTCCATGAGACCCGCAAACGCAACAACGCCGCCACTGCGCGGGCGCACCCAGTAGGCCTGGCTCTTCTTGTCGGCGCTGCGCTGCCACTCGTAGAAACCGGACGCCGGAATGAGCGTGCGGCGGTGGCGGATGGCGGCGCGGAAGGAGGCTTTGTCGATGACAGTTTCTGAGCGGGCATTGATCAAAAGCGGAAACGCCTTCACATCCTTCACCCAAAACGGGATCAGCCCCCAGCGGACAAGCAGAGACTCGCGCTCCGGCCGGTTGGAGCCGGGCTCGGCGCGGATGCCCTGACGGACCATCAGGATCGGCTGCGTCGGCGCGATGTTGTAGCGCGGCGGGAATGGTTCGATTTCGTCGAGCGCCAGAAGGTCCTCAACATCCTCCGGCAAAGCCGCAAGAGCGAACCG
>JANPGC010000350.1:0-31925 GCA_031423755.1 Phyllobacteriaceae bacterium
GCACATCGCGATGGCTCCCTTCGAGTGGCTGCCGGACCCGATCATCGTCTGCATTTCCGGCGTAAGGCCGACGGCGGCAAGGCTTTCCGGCGTTGCTGAAAGCGACCCGATGAACTGAATCACACCAAAAATGTTCCAGGCCAGCCCGAGCACAGCGGCAATCCAGAACCAAATGGGGAAAGAATGACTTCTCGTCGTGGAATTGGTCAATTCGCTTATCATGACGTCTCCTTCGGGGTGGATTGAGTTGCAAACAGCGCAAGGTCTATTCTTTGCGTTCGTTACAAATAGATGCTATTGATTGCGCTCGCAATCAAAAAGATGAACGGAACTTATTTTGGTCAAGGTCAGCAAGGACGCAGCGCGGAAAAACCACGAGGGCATTCTGAACGCCGCCAGCATTTCGATACGTGAACATGGCATCGGCGAGGCCTCTATGGCGCACATAGCCAAGTCCGCCGGGCTGACTCACGGAGCCCTATATCGTCACTTTCCGGACAAGGATGCCTTGGTTGCGGCAGCCATAGACAGCGGATTTGACAAAATCGTCGAGCTGCTGACAGACCTGAAACAGGCGGGGCAAGGCAAGGCGGCCTATATCGAAACCTATCTCGGCAAAGATCACAGGGACCATTTCGTGTGGGGTTGCCCAGCAGCGCCCCTGGCCGCCGAGATGCATAGGCTTGACGAAAAGATTCAGTCGGCGTTTTGCGACGGCCTCAACCGCAATTTGGATGCGCTGGACGGACTGATCACCGGCGTCAATTCAGTCGGCGCAAGACACGAGGCAATCACCACCCTGTCGGCGCTGGTTGGCGCTATGGCCCTGGCGCGAGCGACCAAACACTCTGACGCCCTTCTGTCCGATGAAATACTGGAAACGGTCAGGCAGCAGCTGACCAAATCAATATCATCTCGCGCGGCTTAGGCGAACCCGCGCTTGGCAAGCATTGCATCAGTGCTTGGCATCTTGCCGCGGAAGGCTTTGTAGGCGTCTTCCGGGTCCATCGACCCGCCTGACGAATAGATGAAGCGATGCAGGCGCTCGGCGGTTTCCGTGTCGAACGGGTCGCCCGTCTCCTCAAAAGCTTCAAAGGCATCGGCATCCAGCACTTCCGACCACATGTAGGAGTAATAGCCCGCCGAATAGCCGTCGCCTGAATAGACATGGCCAAAATGCGGTGTGCTGTGCCTCATGACGATGGAATCGGGCATGCCAAGCGTTGCAAGCACTTCGCTCTGCCAGGAGACCGGATCAGGGTTGTCGCTGCGTTGATGCGCATCCATGTCGACGATGGCCGAGGACACAAATTCAACCGTCTGGAAGCCCGAGTTGAAATTACGCGCAGCTTTCAGCCTGTCGAGCAATGCCTTTGGCATCGGCGCGCCAGTTTCATGATGCAGAGCGTATGTCGCGAGAATCTCCGGCACCATGAACCAATGCTCGTAAAGCTGCGACGGCAGCTCGACAAAATCGCGCGAAACGGACGTGCCAGAGAGCGAAGGCCAAGTCACGTTAGATAACAGACCATGCAGCGCATGGCCAAACTCATGGAACAACGTCCGTGCCTCATCAAACGACAGCAAATTCGGCTTGCCTTCGGTTGCTTTGGCGAAATTCATCACATTGTAGATGATCGGCCTGGAGCCGTCGTGCAGTTTGAACTGATCCTGCAAAGCACTCATCCATGCGCCGGACCGTTTGGATGACCGCGCGAAATAGTCAGCCAAGAATAGACCGACATCCGCGCCATTCTTGTCTCGCACCGAAAAAACACGCACATCCGGATGCCAGGCAGCAACGCCCTTTTGTTCTTCAAACTGCAGTCCGAACAGCCGTGTCGCCACGGCGAAGCAGGCCTTGATCACATTGCCAAGCTCCAGATGCAGCTTGATTTCGTCATCATTGAAGGCATAACGCTCGGCCTTGACCTTTTCGGCGAAATACCGCCAGTCCCATGGGCGGATCTCATGGTTGGCGCCCTCGCGCGCCGCCAGTTCCTGCAGCGCCGCCTCCTCATTGCGGGCGTGGCTCACGGCACGGCCCCACACGTCGGCAAGCAACGCATTCACCGCCTCCGGCTTTTTCGCCATCGTGTCATCAAGTTTGAATGCGGCAAAGCTTTCATATCCAAGCAGCTTTGCCTTCTCGGCGCGCAGCCTCAGCGTTTCAGCCACAACGGGCCGGTTGTCATGCACACCGTCATTGCCGCCGCGCCGTGTCCATGCGGCAAAGGCCTTCTCACGCAAATCGCGGTGTGTGGAAAATGTCAGAAACGGTTCCATGATCGAGCGTGACAGCGTGACTGCATACTTGCCCGCATATCCCCGTTCCACAGCTGCATTTGCCATTGCGCCAGTCAGCCAATCCGGCAGGCCGTCAAGCTCAGGTCCGCCATCCAGCACCAACGCGCACTGTCTTTCATCCGCCAGAACATTCTGGCCGAATGCGGCGCCGCCGGAAGCCAACTGCTCGTTGATCGCCGCAAGACGCTTCTGGTCTTCGCCGTTCAGCTTGGCACCGGAGCGGACAAAGCCTTTCCAGCTTCTCTCCAGCGCGCGCAACGTCTCACTGTCCAAACCAAGGCTGGCGCGGTTCTCATACAGCCGGTCAATCCGTGCAAAGAGTTTCGCATTCATCGAAATGGCCGAATAATGCCGGGAGAGTGCCGGTGCCATGTCGCGCTCAACAGCCTCGATCAGGTCATTGGAATGCGCCCCCGCCTTCAGCCAGAAAATTGACGACACTCGCGACAGCGCGTCGCCGGAAAGCTCCAGCGCGGCCAGCGTGTTTTCAATAGTGGCAGCGTCCGGGTTTTCGGCAATTGCGGCAATTTCCTTTTCATGCGCCGCCATCGCCATCTTGAAGGCAGGAGCAAAGTCCTCATCTGCAACGGCCGCAAAATCCGGCAGGCCGCAAAAGCCGGTCCAGTTGGTCAGAGGCGAACGTTCGAGATCGAAGACGTCGGTCATGTCGGGGTTTCCATGGCTTTCTATGTTGACATGCAAATCGGACTTCTGCCGCTGTTTGGCAAGGGTGCGCAGCGACTGCACCTGATTTCTTAACGGTCCGAAAAGACCGGAACATGGCACACTTTCAAGCATTCGCCATCCAGCGGCTACGAAAACATGCGCTTGTGCGGCACACATTTTTTGAGCCGCAGAGTCTGATTCAGTAGACTGCTTGGCAATTACTTGCTGCCAGATTATGACAGCATGTCAAAGGAACTTCAGGTGATTCATGTCCCGCTCCGCACGCTTGCTCGATCTGGTCCAACTGTTGCGCCGCCACCGCCAGCCAGTGAGCGGGCAGAGCCTTGCAACGGACATGGGAGTCAGCATCCGCACGCTCTACCGTGACATCGCCACATTGCAGGCGCAGGGCGCGCACATCGACGGCGAACCGGGCGTCGGCTACCTTTTGCGGCCGGGCTTCATGCTGCCGCCGCTGATGTTTTCGGAGGATGAAATCGAGGCGCTGGTGTTGGGCTCACGCTGGGTGGCTGACCGCACCGACCACCGGCTTGGCGAGGCGGCGCGCAATGCGCTGGCCAAAATAGCGTCGGTATTGCCGGATGATTTGCGGCAATCGCTTGACGCCAACACACTTCTTGTCGGCCCCGGACCGAAAGTAAATGTCCTTGGCGTTGATCTGGGCGCTATTCGCAGCGCGATCCGGACCGAGCATGTGCTGTTCATTGCCTACACCGACAAGAACGGTGATATCTCGGACCGGTTCATTTGGCCATTTGCGCTGGGCTATTTCGAAAAGGTGCTCGTCGTCATTGCCTGGTGCGAGACGAGGCAGGACTTCCGCCACTTCCGTACCGACCGGATCGGAAGGCTGGACGTCACGGATATCCGTTATCCCAAACGCCGGTCGACATTGATGAAAGAATGGAAAAAGTCAGAAAATATTTCGGAAAACCGGAAATGATACTGCCAGAAATTGGCAGTTGCATGGATTACTGTCCCCCTCATCAACAAGGAGAACAACCATGCAAAACCCCAACTTTCTCTTGCTTCATGTCGATAGCCCCGAAGCTAGCGCGGCCTTCTACGAAACCCTTCTCGGCCATCCACCAATTGAGACTTCCCCGACCTTCGCGATGTTTGCCCTGAGGTCCGGCATCATGCTCGGCCTCTGGTCCCGCCATACTGTAGAGCCCAAGGCAGGGGCTGTCGGCGCAAGCGAGCTGGCTTTCACCGTTGAAGACAGCACAGCCGTTGACGCTACCTGCCTTGACTGGAAACGCTTGAATGTCTCAATCCTGATGGAGCCAACGACAAAGGATTCGGACGCAGCTTTGTTGCCGTCGATCCGGATGGCCACCGCCTGCGCGTCTTTGCGCCGGGCACATGAGAACAGCGTCATGGCCAATCACCAGATTGCCGTCGCTTGCGCAGAGCACGTCCGCTCAAATTGGGGCTACGCATTCCGGTTCGGCGTTCTCGCTATCACCACAAACGATCTCAAATTTATCGCGGAGGCGATGGGTGCGCAGATGCCGGAGGATATTGCCCTCGCCACATGACACAAACAACAAAGCCGCCTTGCGGCGGCTTCTGTTCGATGCTGGTTCCTTTGAAGGAAACTGGAGCGGGCGAAGGGATTCGAACCCTCGACCCTAACCTTGGCAAGGTTATGCTCTACCCCTGAGCTACACCCGCTCGAGCGCCCCTTGCGGGCCGCAGCGGGGGCTGTATGGCGCAAGAGGATGGCGAATGCAACAGCAAATTGGTGCTTTCCGGATTCTGCTTGAGGCGCGGCCAGAGGAGCGTTACAGCGGCCCAGACCGCATGAAACCAGACTTTGGAATTGCCATGGCAGAGATTACACGCCCGAAAACGCCTGAACAATTGTTCGCACTTCTGGAGGAACTTGGAATCCGTGTCAAAACCGTAACCCATCCGCCGCTCTACACGGTTGCCGATTCGCAAAGCCTGCGCGGTGAAATCACGGGCGGGCACACCAAAAACCTCTTCCTGAAGGACAGGAAGGATAATTATTTCCTTCTGACCGTCGATGAGGAGGCGGTGGTAGATCTGAAAACCATCCATCATCTGATCGGCGCGTCGGGTAAAGTCTCGTTTGGCAAACCGGAAGCACTGATGGAGCTGCTTGGCGTCGCTCCCGGCGCGGTCACGGCATTCGGCCCGTTCAATGACGCTGACGGCAGGGTCAAGGTGTTTCTCGACAGCGGGCTGATGAGCCACGAAATGGTCAATTGCCATCCGCTGATCAACACGGCAACAACGTCGATTGCGTCAGGCGATCTGGTCAAATTCCTCAAAGCAACCGGGCATGATCCGGTCATCTTGAAATTGACCGCAGAAAGCCCGAATTGAGCGGCAACGTGTTTTCTCCCCAAATGCGATAGCCAGGAGCGATAGCCATGAGCGGTGACAATCCATACAGCGGCGTTTCGGGCTACGGCTCGAGCCAGTACAATCAGCAACCTGCAGACCAGCCCGCAACGGCGGAAATCGGCGCAATTTCCGGCGGGCACGTAAAAGACACGTCAACGCAGGCGTTTCCGCAGGATGTCATCGCCGAATCGCGCAAACAGCCGGTGCTGGTCGATTTCTGGGCGCCATGGTGCGGCCCATGCAAGCAGCTGACGCCGATCATCGAAAAGGTGGTCAATTCATCCGGCGGGCGCGTCAAACTCGTCAAGATGAACATCGACGATCACCCGGCGATCGCCGGCCAGCTTGGCATCCAGTCAATTCCGGCGGTCATAGCCTTCAAGAACGGCCAGCCAGTCGATGGCTTCATGGGAGCTCTGCCCGAAGCCAAGGTCCGCGAATTCATCGACAAGATCGCGGGGCCCGACAAGAGCGCTGTAGATACCGCCGCTGCCCTCGTGGCGGCAAACGATTCGCTCAACGCGGGCGACATTGAAGGCGCGATGCACGTGTTCTCCGCCATCGCCGCGCAGGATGCAGACAATGAAAAGGCTCTGGCAGGTCTTGCCGAATGCCTGATCGCCGCCGGAGATTTCGAACAAGCGCGCGACGTACTGGCCACCGTTCCGGAAGCCAAACGCAAGGCGGCAGAGGTCATTGCTGCGCAGACCAAGATCGAACTGCATGAAAGGGCCGCGCAGATGGGCGACCCCCGCGCGCTGGAAGCCCGGCTTGCCGCCGACCCGAAAGACCATCAGGCGCGCTTTGACCTTGCCATGATCCTCAATGCCCAAGGTCTTCGCGACGAATCCGCCGATCAGCTGCTTGCAATCATGAAAGCGGACCGGACATGGAACGACGATGGCGCGCGCAAGCAGCTGGTGCAGCTTTTCGAAGCCTGGGGCCCAATGGACCCCTCGACACTGACGGCACGCCGCAAACTTTCCGGGCTTTTGTTCTCCTGATGGGCTTTGTGGGCAAAGTGCTTGAGTTTGGCACGTCCCGCCCCATGTTTGATTTTGAGAGTCGAGGTCAGTTCCATGCGGGTCGGTAACTATTCTTACGTGAATGCAAGTGATATACCGGAGATAATCCCGGTTTTTCCGCTGTCCGGCGCTCTGCTGCTGCCGGGCGGGCAAATGCCGCTGAATATATTTGAGCCGCGGTACTTGGCGATGATCGACCATGCACTGGCGGGCGACCGGCTCGTTGGAATGGTGCAGCCAGCACTCGACGGCAGCGAGAACGGCCTGTGCAATGTCGGCTGCCTTGGCAGAATCTGCTCTTACACGGAGACCGGCGACGGCCGCTATCACATCACGCTGGCGGGCGTCTGCCGCTACCGGATTGTTGAGGAATCCTCGGCGAAATCACCGTGGCGGCAGGTGCGGATCGCGCCATTTCTCGCCGATCTGGAAGCGCCGGATGGCAAAGACGTTGACCGAAGCGCACTTTTGAAGGCATTCAAGCAATTTCTGGAAGCCAACAGCATGGACGCTGACTGGGAAAGCGTAAACCGCGCCGACAACGTCATGCTGGTCAACGCCTTGTCGATGATGTCACCCTATGGACCGGCGGAAAAACAGGCGCTTCTGGAAGCGCCAGACTTGAAGGCTCGCGCCGAGACGCTGGTCGCACTCACTGAAATCATGCTGGCGCGCAATGGCGACACCGGCTCGACGCTGCAATAGATCAGATATGCCGGTTGCGCGCTTGCGGGCGGACGGTCTTTCTTGACGTTGGCGCCCAACGTGGCGCACTCTGGCACCTTGTCAGGATGCTTAGATGCCCGAACGAAAACCGCTCGAAATTGATCCAAAACTGCTCGAACTTCTGGTCTGCCCCCTGACCAAGGGCAATTTGACCTATGACCGCGAGCGCAATGAACTCGTCTCCCGGCTGGCCCGCCTCGCCTACCCGGTGCGTGACGGCATCCCGATCCTGTTGCCGTCAGAGGCGAGAGTGACTGAAGAGTAAGGGTGGGCATCGGCTGCGCCTGACGGCTTCAGCGCGTCTCCTGCACGCCAAGAATGCGCGACAGCCGCCGTCCGCTCTCGGCAATTGCCGCCGCATCTGACAGGGCGTGGCCGAGCACAATACCGCCCTGCCACTCGGCAACGGCAGAGCGGCCGGCGACAAGCGCCAAGGCCGGGCGAAGGCCGGTGCGGCCGGACTCTGCAGAGATGAACCCCGCGATAAGAGTGAAGACTTCGCCGGCCTTGGCAGAGGCGGCAGGCGCATCGCCCCTGAACTCGCGCACCGCGGCGGCAACCGGGCAGCCATGCGTCATGCGGGCCTTTTGCGAGGCAGCCAGCCGCTGTGCCAGCATTGACAGGCGCTTGTGCGGGTCAGGCGACACTGCGGCAATGTCATCAAGCATGTCCTGCGTATCGGCGGCAAAGCCGCAAGCCACTGCATGGGCGACATCAGACTTGGTCTTGAAATAGTAATAGAGATTGCCGACCGGAATGCCGGCAGACTTGGCAATGTCCGCCAAGCTCGACCCATGAAAGCCGCGCTGCCAAAAGAGCCGCGCCGCAGCGGAGACCAGCGCCTCGCGATTGCGCACGCCTTTTGCGGGAATTTCGCTCATGACGGCATCGATTCAGTTGATCAACTGATTACCCGTGCGGCATTCCGGCACTCTTGTAAAGTCCGCCAGGCGATAACTGCAGAGCAACAGCTGAACATTTCACTTGCACCCGACCCGAATCCGGTCTGAATCACGTCAAATCCACCGGATACGACAATCATGAAGATCAGACCGGCCACTGAAGGCGACGTTGCCGACATCACCACCATCTACGAACATGCGGTGTTGCACGGCACAGGGACCTATGAGCTTGAACCGCCGCAAGAGGCTGAAATACTCCGCCGTTTCCGGCATATCACACAAAACGGCTTCCCTTGGTACGCCGCAGAAGAGGCAGGCGTGGTGCTCGCCTATGCCTACGCTTCGCCGTTCCGCACGCGTCCGGCCTATCGCTGGGCAATTGAGGATTCGGTCTATGTCGCGCCGGAAGCCAAGGGCAAGGGGACCGGCAAATTGCTGCTGCAGGCGTTGCTGGACAGGTGCGAAGCGCTCGGCTTTCACCAGATGATCGCAGTGATCGGCGACGGCAAAGGCAACAAGGGCTCGGTGGCGCTGCACCAATCGCTTGGTTTCAGGCTCTCTGGAACAATTGAAGGCTCAGGATTCAAATTCGGGCAATGGATCGACACGGTTATCATGCAAAAAGCTTTGAATGGCGGACTGGACCATCTGCCGGATCAGGTAAAATTCCCTGCATCCGACTGGCAGGGCCTCTAGGGTGTGGAAGACTTGCTGCCAGCAGTAACAAACCCAACCGCAAGAGCCATGCTGGAAAGAAGGCCTTGGCCGCAAGCGTATGCGGACATCAAAGCAGGGTAACGTCCGACCAATCCAAAGCGCCCGCTATATGTCGTCCTGGAGGTTTGGGGAGATCCACAAGCCGCGCGCCACGTGCCTGCGCTGTGGCATGGGTTTGACGTGGAACATGGAACGGCCCGCCGCGAAGGAACCCGGATCAAATGCCGTGCGGGGACTTTGATAGACCGACGCCAACTTGACAGCTTCTGCTGCCGTTTCGTCCACATTATGAGGTTTGGTTTGTATGAGCGGTGCCGACACTGCGTTTGCCTTTGAGACCATTGCAATGTCTTCAAGAATGAATCCGGCAGAGGCATGCCAATCAGCATCGCAGACTTCAGGCTGGTCACTTTCACCGGCGCTGGAAGCAGCGGTGTCCCTTGAGTGATCGATATCCGAGCGTTCGTCTTGCAAAATCTTCCAAAATTTTGAAATAGAAAAATTGAACATTTTAAAAATCCCCATTATGCAGTTGATTGGCAGCAGAGTAGCGGTTTGTCGCAGGATGCGAAGCTTCCAAGCGCCGTAAGCAGTATCGATGAAACGCAAATCCATCGCATTAATATTTAGGAGACCGGTGGCCTGCACTTCGTTCAATTTTGGCGCACAGAGCAGGAGGTTCGAAAATAGATTAACACCGTTTCGTTCAGGTTTAATTGATAAGTCAAAAATTGGCACTAGGTCAAAAATACTATTCGTAGGGTATAAAAGCACGGCGATTTTCTGCAAAAAAGACTTCTTTATCAAAGGAAGTAATTTTTTGGTTATAAGATCGATTGTCATTTTTCAAGCAGCCCCAAGCTTTATGAATATGAAAGTGAATTTAAAGAAATCAAAGACCATTTACTCAACCAGTGCCATAACAACTTGATCCGCTTCCAATCTTGATTTAGGCAAAATATCTCAGCGGTCTATTTTAAGTCACACTTAGGTCTTTATGTTCGGATCTAAAAAACCCTCCTATCCACACTCGCAAAACTGATCATCACCACATCAGCAAAGCAGCACTTTGACATGTTGTAACCTCACTAATCCTGAATGACTTTAACTCTTCGCAACTGCGAAATCACAACCACAACAGCTTGACGGCACGTGCCCACTGGGTTTCACTGGAAAGTCTGTTTGTTTCAACTTACGCAAGAAGTGTTGAATTCGGCGTCTTCTGAAGACGGTCCCTGAAGGCAATCTGTACGAATTCGACAATCGCGGACACACCGCTTTGAACCTGCATCGACATGTTCTCGCTCTTGAGCAGTACTTGGGGTCCATACCATGTTCTTGAATGCACAGAGCACGGTGATATCCGACGATGGCGACGTTAAATATATGCTTTTATTATATATTTTTCATGGTGCTAGAAGTTTTGAGCGGCATTCAGTCTGTGACATCAAATGCCCAGTCGAGCCGGATCATCCTTCAATCCAACGCCAGGCAATGCCACCAACACCGCACAGTGCAGCCCCTGCACAGGAGCCAAAAAATCTGCCAGCATGAACCGGAGAACGAAGAAAACACTCATTGAGTGCAAAACGGTGACGGGTAACAGCTCATTCAAAATCTTGATCCCAATGCCAAAACGGGGAGAACTGGGTCTGTAATAATATTAAAATGTGATCACGAAAATTGCATTGTGCACTGCAACAAAATGGAGTTTTTGCAGCGGTATCAGGACAGGGCCGAGAATCCAAAGCACGCAATCGAGTCACGCATGATTCATTCTTGCAGCCGCCGCTGCGGGAAATTGCTCGAATGCCGGCATTGGGTCCGACGGTTCGCAGCATGACTGTAGTCGCCAAACTCTACACACCACTTCATGCGCTTGCATCGCCATTCCTGCCGCGTGGCGTTGGCGGCCATGAAATGACTTCGATGGCAATTGATTCAGTCCGCTCGCATGGGCTGGCATGCAACTGTCGGCAGCCAGCAGCCGCAAGCGGACCAGGGACCGGAAGGTTCAGGGCACGGGTCGTTCGAGCGGGATCAGGTGTCACGCCGGAATTCCGTGTCCCGGCTAGACGTGTGACGCGACGTTGCAGGTATCACGAAAGATGCGCGACGACCTCTGGGGCGCGCAACAACAAGTGCAAATGATTTCATTTGAACATCCGTCGCTTTGCATGTTGCCTGAACGCTCGAACACCGTCGGCTGCCACCCGTCAGGTAGAAAATAGTCGAAGTTCTGATGCTCGTCAGGCCTCGGAAAGGGGTGCCCCTGAAGGCACGGCACGTTGCGGCAAGCTAAACATTCAGGAAACGGCCCAGGCAGCGAGCATCAGCGTTTCCGCAGCAGCCAGCACAGCAGAAAAATATTTAAGCCATAAAACTCAATATCTTATCGCTTAAAGGCGTGCGGTCGGAAAAATGTTTAGTTCAATTTATTGACAATAAACAAAATATGGCAATCATACTGAATTGGGTGGAAAAACGTTGCGGCATGTTTCGCTTTTCCGCCTTTCATCGAAGTGGGAGACTTCGAATGGGAGGAAAATTATGAAAACCAACGCGCTGCGTTCAATTGCGGCTTCCTTGACGTCTGCAGCCCCATCTCCAAGCGCGACACGGCTCTCTGAAGTCGGATTATCGTTGATTTCTGCCTTCACTTTACGTCTGTCCTTTGCGCAAACGCTGTCCACAGTTGGATACCAAATTGGCTAAAAGTCCACTTCAGGTGCCAAAATACACCGGGGACGGCGACTATGCCGCCTGCAACTCCGGCAAAACCATTGAATTCGGCGCGGCATGCAATGCAATCTGAACGGAGGGACGGATGAGCCACGATGCTGATATGATCGCAATGATTATCGACAGTGCAGCTGCCGCCATTGAATCGAACAAAGATCACCTGACCAAACTCGACCAGCTCATTGGTGACGGCGACCATGGCATCAACATGTCGCGCGGCATTTCCGCCATCGTGCAGAAAAAAGACGAGCTTTCATCCCTTCCGTTTGATGAAGCTTGCAAGATGGCGGGGATGTTGATTGTCATGACGGTCGGAGGCGCTTCAGGCCCTCTCTTCGGATCATGCCTCATGGCAATCGGCAAAGGCAGGGCCAGGATGCCAACCAACCGCCCGGAACTCGCCGCCATGCTTTGCGATGGTCTTGACGCGATCAAGTCCCGTGGAAAATCTGATATCGGGGCAAAGACGATGATAGACGTGCTCGCGCCAGTCACGGCTTATATTGCCACAGCTGACCCGTTTAGCTTTGAAGGCCTGCGTCAGGCGTCCGCCGATGCGCTGGAAGCGACCAAGCCAATCGAAGCCCGCAAAGGCCGCGCCGCATTCTTGGGCGCGCGCAGCATCGGTCATCTCGACCCCGGCGCACAAACCGTGACGCTGCTTGTAAATTCCATCAGTGAAGCACTGGAGAATCGCCAATGACTGAGACCGTCTCAATCGTAATCGTCTCCCATTCCCGCTCCGTCGCCGAAGGCACTCGCGAAATGGTGCGGCAAATGGTGGGGGACGAGGTAAAGGTCATAGCGTGCGGTGGCAACCCGGCAGGCGGACTTGGCACCGATGTCGGGCAGATCATGCAAGCCCTGAAAGACGCCTATACGCCAAAAGGCGTGGTGGTTTGCGTCGACTTGGGCGGCGCGGAAACCAACAGTGAAATGGCCATCGAAATGATGGACGAGCACATGCAAAAAAATATCCTCATCTGTGATGCAGCTATAGTTGAAGGCGCCATTATGGCAGCAACGGAGGCATCAAGCGGTTCCAGCCTCGAAAGCGTGAAGCAGGCAGCGGAGGACTATGGTTCATGAGAGAATTCGTGGTGGACAGTGCCGTTATTCTCGACCCAACGGGACTTCACGCGCGTCCCGCAGTCAAGGTTTCCAAGCTGGCAAAGCGATACACTGCCATAGTTGAAGTCGCGAGGGAAGAGACAGGCATTTGGGTAAACGCAAAGTCCACTAGTGCGGTGATGAAGATGAAAGCAGGCCATGGAACCAACCTGTTCGTTCGCGCCTCTGGTGATGACGCGTTAACTGCGGTCGCCCAGATCATCAATCTGATCCAACGCGATTTCAAGGAACACTGAAATGGCCGAGGCTTCTATCGCCGGGATAGCAGCATCCGAAGGCATTGCTATCGGCACATTTTTTCTGCGCCGAAAGGTGAGCGGAGATCAAACACGCGTGGCGGGAACGATGTCGCGGGAGCAGGCTCTTTTTGAAAGTGCGCTTGCAAAGGCCAGCCAGTCTTTGGCGGAGCTGATGGCTCGAATCGATGCGTCAGCTGCTGAAATTCTCGGCTTTCAATTCGAACTTCTCAGCGACACCGATTTTCTCGATCCTGTTTTCCAGCTTATAGGCGTTGGTCAAAAAGCCGATGAAGCCTGGGCCGAGGTGATCGACGGTGAAATTGCAGATTACGCGGCAGCCAAGGATGAATATATGTCGGCTCGCGCTGACGACCTGCGAGACTTGAAAAGGCGTGTTCTCGGCTTTATTCTGGGTACGACGGCTGATGTATTTGAAGTGCCAGAGATGACTGGCCTCGTATTGGCAGCGACTTCTCTCACGCCGTCAGAATTTCTTGAGCTGGATCTTGGGAAGATCGCAGGGATTGCCATCAGTGAAGGCAGCCCGACAAGCCATGTCTCAATCCTGGCGCGCGCACGCGGCATCCCGATGCTGGTTGGCTGCGGCGAGCGTCTGACCGGGCTGAAACCGGGTTACGTGGCTGTCATAGACACGCAGAACCACCAGCTCGTCCACGATCCGCGGGAAGAAAACCAAAGCGCTTTTCGCGTGCGCTTGCAAACCAGCAATGTTGCGATCGAATATGCCAGCATAAGCGCGCATTTGCCTGCCGTGACAGCAAGTGGAGAACATGTTCGGGTTTATGCCAATGTCGACGACCCGGCCATCCTTCTTGGTATTGACGCCGCCAACTTTGATGGCATTGGCCTGACACGGACAGAGTTCCTGTTTGAAAGTGGCCAGTTGCCCGACGAAGAACACCAGTTGGCAGTCTATCGTCGCATAGTCGAGTGGGCCGCAGGCCGGCCGGTGACAATCCGCACACTGGACGCAGGCGGCGACAAACTGATACCCGGTGTCACTTTCCTGGACGAGACGAACCCCTTCCTTGGCATTCGCGGATATCGCCTGTCACGCATACGCAAGGACATTTTCACCACGCAATTGCGCGCCTTGGCTCGGGCCGCCGTTTTTGGACCCCTCAAGGTCATGATCCCGATGGTGACCGTAAGCTCCGAAATGGACGAATTCCGCACACTGTTTGATGAAGTCATCATGAGTTTACAGAATGAAGGGGTTGCCTGCGCCGTCCCGTCATTGGGCGTCATGATCGAGGTACCGGCAGCTGCCCTGAACGCCGACACTATCAAGGCTGATTTCTTTTCTATCGGGTCAAATGATCTGATCCAGTATGTCACCGCTTGTGCGCGGGACAATGCGCTGCTGGCGCATCTTGCACAAGCCGACAATCCTGCCGTCACAAAACTCATCAGGATTGTCGCCGCAACCGGCATGGTGCAAGGCAAAGAAGTCAGTGTCTGTGGAGACATGGCCTCGACGCCCGCTTTGGTTCCACTGTTGTTGGGGGCAGGAATTCGCAGCCTGTCTGTTGCAATTGCGCAGGGTCCTACGATCAAAGAAGTCATCCGGCGTTGGGATGGCCGCGAGCAGTGTGGAGACGGGACCAGTGCCTGAAAAACCAGATGAAAATGACGACCTGATTGGTGCTTACAAGGACCTGATCCGCAGCTATCTGGCGATCAGACCATCCGGCTTGCGCAAGAAAATCTCTGACGCCATCGGAACAAACCGGAGTTTTGTAACTCAGATCACCAACCCCAACTATCGTGTTCCTATTCCCTCGCAATACATTCTCAAGATCATGGATGTCTGCCACCTTAGCGCAGTCGAGCGTTCCAATTTCATGAAGGCATACCTTGCTGCCCACCCCGGTCAGGCAGAGCTTCTGAATGCCGGCTCATCAAGCAAGGAATCGTCCTACACGGTGGATCTGTCGAGTGTCGAGGACGCCGACACAAGGGAAATGATCAAGCGATCTTTGCGCAGCGTCGCAGAAACGTTGATCGCGATGTCAAACAGGGACAAGAGCGAAAAGCAGGATCGACCCGGATGAAGAAGATCATCAACAGTGCGCAAACAACGCTTGAAGATTGCCTGGCAGGCATGGTCTCTGCACACAGCGACCGATTGACCTATCATGAAAAGGGCCGCTTCATTGCCCGCCTCAATCGCAAGAGCGGTGGCAAGGTCGCCTTGATATCCGGCGGCGGTTCGGGCCATGAGCCCATGCATGCAGGCTATGTTGGCAAAGGAATGCTTGATGCCGCCTGCGCAGGCCAAATCTTTACCTCTCCCACGCCTGACCAGATGGTGGCGGCGGCTCAGGCCGTTGACTGTGGCGGCGGTGTCATTTTCATAATCAAGAACTATGCTGGCGACGTCATGAATTTTGAAATGGCCGCTGAAATGCATACCGGAACCACTGCAAAGGTCATTACTGATGACGATGTGGCGCTTATCAGTGCGGCTTCACACAGCGCGCAAGGCAACCGCGGTGTTGCTGGAACCGTTATTGTGGAAAAGCTTACGGGCGCTGCCGCCGAGCGGGGGATGGACCTTCAAACCTGTATCGACATTGGAACCCGGGTCAATGCATCAACCGGCTCAATGGCTGTTGCATTGTCGAGTTGCATTGTGCCCGCTGCTGGAACTGCAACTTTCAAACTCGGTGAAGACGAGATCGAGATCGGCGTTGGCATTCACGGTGAAGCCGGACGTGAACGAACATCGATGAAAAAAGCAGATGAGCTGGCGGAGATTTTTCTTGAGTCCATTCTGGCCAAGATCAATCCGTCGCAGGATGATCCTCTGCTCCTCATGTGCAACGGACTTGGAGGAACGCCCCCGGGCGAACTCTATGTCTTTTACAATTCAGCGCGCAAAATTCTCGAAAGGCGCGGGCTTAAGGTCGCTCGCAGCCTTGTTGGAAACTATTGCACAGCGCTTGAAATGGCTGGCGCTTCGCTGACGGTGACGCGCCTGAGCGAACTGGATCTCTATTTATGGGATGATCCGGTATCCACGCCGGGCCTCTGCTGGGGCGCGTAAAGGCGGCAAAGCAAGAAATCAGACGGGTGAACACAGCATCCATAACAGTGCCGCATGGCAAAACACGTGCAGGCTCGAACATACAGCGAGAAAAAAATGCAGACATTCATGAACCAGAAATCGGCGCTTGTAAGCGAAGCGATAGACGGTCTGATTTGCGCGAGCGGCGGCAAATTGCAGCGCCTCGATTCGACAAGCCACGCACGCGTTGTCTTGCGCTCCGATTGGGACAAGGGCCGCGTCGCGATCATATCAGGCGGAGGATCTGGTCACGAACCTGCGCACGCTGGATTGGTCGGTGCAGGTCTGTTGACGGCTGCCGTTTGCGGCGATGTCTTTGCATCTCCAAGTGTGGATGCAGTGTTGTCGGGCATTTTGGCTGTAACGGGACCGAAGGGTTGCCTTCTGGTTGTGAAAAACTACACCGGCGACCGGCTGAATTTCGGGCTTGCCGCCGAGAAGGCAAAGGCACTTGGCCACAAGGTAGAGATGATCATTGTCGCCGATGATGTTTCGATCCCCGGCGCGCCCCGGCCGCGCGGCGTGGCAGGCACGGTCTTCATTCACAAGATCGCTGGTGGCATGTCGGATGAAGGCGCCTCGCTTGACGAAATTGTTGCAGTCGTCACCATGGCCAATACAAAGATTGCCACGATTGGCGTCGCCCGCGATACCTGCACCATACCGGGCAGCCCCAAACAAAACCGCGTTGAAGCAGACATGGTGGAAATCGGTCTCGGTATCCACGGCGAGCCAGGCATCGAGACGGCGCGTTTCGATACGTCAAAAACGCTTGTTACGGAGATTGCCCGTCGGTTGGAGATCGCCATCGGCGGCCAGGGCAACCGCTATGCGGCACTCGTCAACAATCTGGGCGGATTGTCGGGTCTTGAAATGTCGGTTCTGTTCAATGATTTCATGAACACGCCTTTGGCGGCTCGACTGGAGTATGTCGGCGGTCCCTCGGCAATGGTAACCGCGCTCGATATGCCCGGTTTTTCCATCTCACTCATAGAGCTGGATGACAGCTACACACGTCATTTGGTCGCGCATCTTGATTGTCCGGCCTGGAGCAACCTTTCCAGATTGATACCGGTCAAGGAAGTTGCCGCCCCGCATGTGCCAGACACGCTCGACTACGAACCATCCGCCGATGCTGACGTGCGTCGCATTATCGAGATCATCGCAAAGCGGTGCCTGGAACTCGAAGCCGATATCAACGAGCTGGACGCGAAGGTTGGCGACGGAGATACAGGCAGCACCTTTGCGGGTGCCGCGCGCGCTGTAATGGCACGAATCGATCATCTTCCCTTCGCTGACGGATCACAATTGCTGGCCTCGCTGAGCGACATCAAATCCAAAGCCATGGGTGGATCGAGCGGAGTTCTCTTTGCCATCATGCTGGCGAATGCTTCTGAAGCCTTCAAGACTTCTCGGGACTGGCCGAAATCCCTCTATGCCGGGCTTCTGGCAATGCAACGATATGGAGGAGCGCAGCTCAATGACCGCACGATGGTGGACGCATTAAGACCTGCATTTGAATCACTTATGGCAGACGGCTCAGTAGCGAACGCCGCTGGTCAGGCGCGGACTGGCGCAGACCGGACCGCAGGCATGACGTCTGCCAAAGCCGGCCGTTCATCATATCTTGAAGCCAGAAGCCTCAATGGTGTACCGGATCCCGGCGCTGAGGCTGTTGCACGCATCTTTGAAAGCTTGGCGAAAGAGCTTCGCTGAGCAAACTGCCAGGCGCCGTGAACCATTGCTCTTGGAGTGTGCACACACTCAGTTCATCAGCAGTTTTGCTGCCTCTAGACGCAATTGTGTCATGGCCGGCATCAACAACTTGATGTGATCAAACTCGCCGGGCTGAACCTCGAGCGACGCACGCAAAGCCTTACCGAAGACCATACGGAGCTCAGTGCCTATATTGAACTTTGAAACGCGCGTGGTTCGGGCAAGCAAACGTCTCATATCATTGGGCACGCCGCTCGCGCCATGAATGACGAGAGGCAGACGCGTGACCGCTTCAATAGCCCGCAGCGCGGCCAGATCTATGCCATTGGTCTTTTCAGTGTTGAGGTGAACGTTTCCAACCGAAATCGCGAGCGCATCTGCTCCGCTTTCCAGGTCAAAGCGCCGCGCCTCTTCGGGATCAGTAAACCGCCCGGCTTCGCCGCTGGAATAGCCGACAAAACCGACCTCTCCTTCGACCGAAATACCGTGAGGGCTTGCTTCAGCGGCAACTCTTGAGGTGAGTGCGATGTTCTCTTCAATGGGAAGACGCGAACCGTCAATCATGACAGATGAGAAGCCATGGTCGATGCCCTCGCGGCATTCATCCAGTGTGTAGGCATGATCGATGTGACAGACGACCTGAGCGCGCGACTGCTCGGCAAGATGCCGGAACATTTTGCCAAGGATGGGTACCGGCATATTCTTGCGGCAGCCCGGGCCGGCTTGCAGAATAACGGGCACCCCGGTCTCATCGGCCGCCTCCACAAAAGCGCGCGCTTCCTCCCAGCCGAGTACGACAAGCCCAAGCACCGCCCGCCCCTCGCGCATTGCAGGAATGAGGACATCGTTGAGCGTTGCGACTGTCATCTGAACTTTGCAATCATGTCCTTGATGCCGGGGATGGTTTCGATCTGATGAGCGTGACTTGGCTGGAAGAACTGAACAAGCGGGCGCTGCGTGAGACCGCCGAGAATTGTAAAGTAATACATTTCATAGCCTGGGGCGACAACACACGGGTGGTAACCTTTTTCCAGCACCACAGTTGAGCCGTCCAGCAAGTGGTAGGCATCTCCAACCTTGCCATCCTCACGTTGCACCAGCTGCAAGCCGAACCCGCTGTTGGGGCGGAAACGAAAATTGTAGGTCTCATCATGCCGTGTTTCAAGCGGCAGCCGATCTGTGTCATGCTTGTGCGGCGGGAAGCCGGACCAGCCGCCCTGACCAACAGTAAACAATTCCGAAACGAGAAGGCGGCCGACTCTATCGCGGTACTTTGTGCCGAGTATGTGCTTGATTTTGCGATGCGTTTTGGTGTCGTCAGAACCATATTGAACATGGTCGATATCCGCCTCACGAACCGCAAACGGTTCAAGAACGCCGTCAAATTTTGCGCCGGCGATGAAGACTTCCGCACTTTCTGACCGGCATATCAACAGTGCTTTGGCACCAGTGGGGCAATAGACACCCTCCGGCTCGCCGTCCCAAACATCGCGCGTGCGCTTTCCGATGTCGTCAAATCCTGTCCCGTCAATCCCAACGTCTATCGTCCCGGTTGCGGGGACGATACCCGTCTCATATCCACCGACCTGATACTCGAAAGCCTCACCGCGTTTCAGTTTGACAATGTTGAAATAATTCAGCGGCACCCTGTTGTCGTCCGCATCAACAATTGGCCAGTTGTGGTTATCGTAAGAGGGAATGTGCATCAGGCATCAATTCGCAGTTCGAGTGGCAATAAAATCGGAGAGTTCTCGCGCGGTCGGGCACGCAGGCGCGCAGCCTACACGTGTCACAACGATTGCTGCAGCGGCAGATCCATGGCGAACCGCTTCGTAAAGAGAAAGACCAGAGGCAAACGAAGTACAAAATCCTGCCAGAAACGCATCGCCCGCACCGGTGGGTTTCAACGCCTCGACGGGGAAAACGGGTAGCTCGAAAGACCCTGACTGTGAGAACGCGACCGCCCCGCGCTCGCCAAGTTTATGTATGGCAATCACACCAGACTTGGCCGCGAATTGGCGAGCCAGTTCAAGACCGCCGCCTTCGTTTCCGGCAATAAGATCAAACTCCACATCATTGCCCACAATAATATCGGCAATCTCTGCGGCTTGCCTACAGATGCGCTGTGCCTCCAAACGCGACGTCCAACTGTAGGGCCGGTAATCGATGTCAATGATGACAGGCAACTTGGCAAGATTGGCGCGGTGCAGAAGATCGAAACACGCACCGCGCGATGGATCCATCGCAAGAGCTGTGCCGGTAATGACAAGCGCGCCAAAATCCGAAAGATCAACTTTGCCAACCTGCTGTCCGGAAAGCAGGAAATCAGCGGCATTGTTCCGGTAAATTACCGATTGGCAATTGTCGGCGCGTGTTTCAACCACGGCCAACGAAGTGCGCGGTTCGCCTTGGACGATCCCGATGTGTCGCGCGTCTACGCCGTACGCTGCGAGTTGCGCGGAGATATACCGACCAACCGCATCACTTGAAATGGCGGACAGCAGCGCAGCCTGTCCCCCCAGACGGCAGATACCGGCCGCGATATTTGCAGCAGAACCACCCAATGCGGACTTGAACCCGACTGCATACTCGATCTCCGTGCCTGGCGGATCGGCGTATAAGTCGAGCCCGGCTCGACCGACGACAAGGAAATGATTGCGGCTAAAGCGTTGCAAATCCATTGGTCAAACTCCGACACGCTGACGCACCCTGCCCGCCTCTATTTTGGCGTGCGCCTTGGCAATTGATTTTCTTGCGGAAACCTCCGGTGACCCGACTTCCCACCAAGTATGACCTTCGCCAGTCCAACCATCAAACGCGTCAACCTTTAGTGAAATTACATAGGTGCTGTCGGATGCCTTCGCGCGCGCAAACGCTTCCTTCAAACTGGCTATCGAAGTCACCGTTTCTGAATTGGCGCCCATCGCACGGGCATGCGCTTCGAAATCGACGGCAAATGGCTCGACGGCTATGTTGCAGTCGGCGATCAGATTGTTGAACGAGACGTTTCCGGTGTTGTTCTGAAGTTTGTTTATGACTGCAAAGCCGCCATTGTCACAAACAATGATGATCAGCTTTTTGCCTGTCAGGACGGACGAATATATATCCGAATTCATGATCAGATAAGAACCGTCTCCAGTGAAAACGATTGTATCCTGCTCAGGCTCTGCTTCGACTTGGGCAATGCGTGCGCCCCATCCGCCAGCAATCTCGTAGCCCATGCAGGAGTAGCCGAACTCCACATCAACCGAGCCAAGCGATTTGGTGCGCCAATTGGCCGTGACTTCAGCCGGCAGACCGCCTGCGGCAGCAACTATGCGGTCTCGTGGCTCGCAAATTGCGTTTACGGCACCTATGACCTGGGCGTAGGACATCGGGCGATTGGTACCACTGGCGGTAGCCGGGTTTGTGTTGCCATCCACGTAAGCGTTCCAACTCCCGCGCTGGCGAGCGGCAAAGCGTCCCCAAGATTGGGGAGCATGATAGGCCGTGAGACCAGAGCCCAGTTGCTGAAGGCAGTATCGCGCGTCACCAACGACGGCCAATGAGCGATGTTTGGTAGCGTCAAAGCGGCCGACATTAATTGAGATGATTTTGGCCGTCTTGGAAAAGGCCGTCCACGATCCGGTGGTGAAATCCTGCAGGCGTGTGCCTACTGCCAAAATCACGTCGGCTTTTTCTGCGAGCGCATTGGCAGAGTTAGAGCCGGTCACACCGATAGGCCCGCAATTCAAAGGATTGTCAAAAAGCAAGTTGGCGCGACCGGCGATGGTTTCAACGACAGGAATGCCGTGGGTCTGGGCAAAGGCTGCAAGCTCTGCCGTTGCACCAGCGTATTGCACGCCGCCGCCAGCGATAATGAGTGGCGCCTTGGCTGTCCTCAACAACGCAACTGCATCTGCGATATCGCGTTGATCGGGCAATTGCGTGCGAATTCGGTGCACCCGCTCTTCAAAAAATTCAACCGGATAATCGTATGCCCAACCTTGCACATCCTGCGGCAATGCAAGAAATGCCGGTCCGCAATCTGCAGGGTCCAGCATTGTCGCAATGGCATTTGGCAGTGACTGGATAAGCTGGGCCGGGTGTGTGATCCGGTCCCAATAACGCGTTACCGATCTAAAAGCGTCAGTGACCGAAATTGCCGGAGAGTTGAAATGCTCAACCTGCTGGAGCACTGGGTCAGGCAGCCGTGTAGCATAGCCGTCGCCGCATATCATCAGAAGCGGCAAACGATTTGTGTGGGCGATTGCCGCCGCCGTTACCATATTTGTAGTGCCGGGACCGGCGGACGCCGTAACGAACATGAATCTGCGGCGCAATTTTTGCTTGGCATAGGCTATACCGGCCATGGCCATGCTTTGCTCGTTCTGTCCGCGCCAAACCGGCAATTCGTCTCTATGATTGTAGAGAGCTTCCCCGAGGCATGTCACATTACCATGCCCGAAAATCGCAAATCCACCACCGCACAGCCGCGTCTTCTTGCCTTCAATTTCAATAAACTGGGCCGCAAGATGCTGCACGAGCGCTTGCGCCATTGTCAATCGAACAGTGGAAGCAGCCAATTTCGGGTTCAATCTGAGACTCCGGACTTGTCAATTTGTTGTGTCATGCTAGATGAACATTCAGCATTTTGCAATCGATTGCAAAAATAAAGGTTGGTGCCATGGCAGAGATTGGAATCGGCGTCGTCGGAGCAGGTTACATGGGAAAGGCGCACTCTGTGGCAATGGCCGCTGTCGGTGCCGTTTTCAACACGAGCCTGCGGCCGCGCCTCGAAATGATCTGTACGACAACGCCAGAAGGCTCGCAGCAAAAGGCGCTGGCATACGGCTTCGCCCATGCAACGAGCGACTGGAAGGCGCTCGTCGCAGACCCGCGGGTCGGAGCCATCGTGATTGCCAGCCCACAGGAAACCCACCGCGAGATTGCATTGGCGGCCTTTGCGTTGGGCAAGCCGGTGCTGTGCGAAAAGCCGCTGGGAGAAAGCCTGTCTGACAGCCGCGCCATGGTGGAAGCTGCTGAAAGGGCAGGCACCATCAACATGGTCGGCTTCAACTATATCCGGACCCCAGCTTCCCAGCTTGCACGGCAAATCATCGACAGCGGCGAGATTGGTCAGATAACCTATCTTCGCGGCGAGCATACCGAGGATTTTCTGGCTGACCCCTCGCTGCCGTCCACCTGGCGTACGAAAGGGCGGGCAAATGGAAATATGGGCGACCTCGCCCCGCACATCATCAACGCGGCGACAGCGCTTGCAGGTCCGATAGCGTCGCTGATGGCCGACATTCAAATCGTTCACCAGACACGGCAGGGGCGCTACGGACCTGAGGCTGTGACCAATGACGACCAGGCGCAAATCATGTGCCGCTTCGACAATGGCGCGATGGGAGGGCTCTATATCAGCCGCATCGCCACAGGCCGGAAGATGGGCTACGCTTATGATATCTATGGCACCAAGGGCGCAATCCGCTTTGACCAGGAAGATCAAAATGCGCTTTGGCTCTACAAGGGTGATCAACGCCCGGACCGGCAGGGGTTCACCAAAATTCTGACCGGGCCGGAACACCCGGACTACAAGCCGTTCTGCCTCGGTCCCGGGCATGGCACCGGCTATCAGGACCAGATCATCATTGAAGCCAGAGACTTTCTCGAAGCCATCGCTAGCGGTGAAAACCGCTGGCCGACGTTCCGCGACGGATTGATCGTCAACCAGATCATAGAAGCTGCCTTCCGCTCGAATGATGAGCGCCGCTGGATAAACATCTCCTCAATTTGAACTGCTAAAGTGTGGAACCAGACATGACAATCAACATCGGCAATGCGCCATGCTCCTGGGGCGTCGAATTTGCGGACGATCCGCGCAACCCGTCATGGGAACGGGTGCTCGATGAGTGCAAAGCTGCGGGTTACGAAGGTATTGAGTTGGGGCCAATCGGCTTTATGCCTGAAGATCCGGCGGTCTTGGGCGATGCGCTCGCCATGCGTGATCTGACTTTAACTGGAGGCGTGGTCTTCCGTCCCTTCCATGATCCCGCAAAGTGGGCCGAAGTCATGGATGCTTCTGTCCGGACCTGCGAGGCTCTCACAGCGCATGGCGCCAAGAACCTGGTGCTGATCGATTCCATATCGCCTCGCCGCGCGCCAAGCGCCGGACGGCAGAATGAAGCCGAGCAAATGAGCGAACCGGAATGGCGTGACTTTGTGAACCGTATCCGCACCATCGCCCGCATGGGCGCCGATGACTATGGCCTTACTGTCTCGATCCATCCGCACGCGGCGGGGTTTCTCGATTTCGAGCCGGAGATCGAACGTCTTCTGAGCGAGACACCTTCGAACCTGTTGAAAATCTGCCTTGATACCGGACATTCACATTACGCGGGTTTTGACCCGGTGCCATTCATGGCCCGGCATATCGAGCGCATTTCCTACATGCACTTCAAGGATATCAATCCGGCCGTGCGCGCCGATGCCGTGGCCAAACGCACAGGATTTTATGATGCCTGCGGCCAGGGCATTTTCTGCAATCTCGGTGATGGCGTAACGGATTTCAAAGCCGTCCGCCAAATCCTGCTTGACAATGATTATCAAGGTTGGTGCACCATCGAGCAAGACTGCGATCCCGAGGGCGACACGTCTCCTGTCAAAGACGCGGCCGCCAACCGCGCCTATCTGCGAACAATAGGCTTCAACTAACGGAAATGTACACATGAAAAAACTCAACTGGGGCATGATTGGCGGCGGCGAAGGCAGCCAGATTGGACCGGCCCACCGGATCAGCGCTGCGATGGACGGTCTCTACGCAATGGCTGCGGGGGCCCTCGACATCAATGCTGAGAAGGGACGCGATTACGCGGCTCGGCTCGGCATCGCGCCGGATCGCGCCTATGGCAATTGGCAGGAAATGCTGGCCAGTGAGCGCAACCGCGCAGACAAGATCGACCTTGTCACAGTGGCGACGCCGAATTCGACCCATTATGAGATCACCAAGGCATTCCTCGAAGCCGGCATCCACGTGCTGTGCGAAAAGCCCATGACGATGACGGTTCCTGAAGCCGAAGACATCGTGGCCACCGCAGAGCGGACAGGCTCCATCTGCGCCGTCAATTACGGCTACTCAGGCTATGCGTTGGTGCGCCACATGCGGGCGATGGTCACGCGCGGCGACTTGGGCAAGGTGCGGCTTATCAAGGCAGAATTTGCGCATGGATTCCATGCCGATGCGGCGGATGCTGACAATCCACGGGTGCGGTGGCGGTACGATCCGGCACTGGCCGGGGTATCAGCCCAATTCGCCGACTGCGGCATTCATGCGCTGCACATGGCATGTTTTGTGGCTGGTCAGGAGCCATCGGAGCTTTCCGCGGATTTCGTGTCATGCCTGCCGTCCCGCACACTTGAAGACGATGCAATGGTATCATTCAAGATGAATGGCGGCGCAGTGCTGCGCCTCTGGACCAGCTCTGTCGCAATTGGACGGATGCATGGGTTGAACATTCAGGTTTTCGGCGAAAAGGGCGGCATGCGATGGGCGCAGGAATGGCCCAATCAACTGTATTGGACACCGCTGAACGGGCGCACTGAAATACTGGAACGCGGCGGCCCAAACCTGTCGCCGGAAGCAGACCGCGCTTCGCGTGTCACGATTGGCCACGCCGAAGGCATGCCGCTTGCGTTTGCCAATATCTATGCGGATTTGGCAGAAGTCATCAGTGCCAAGCGCGAAGGCCGGGCACCCGACCCGTTGGCGTGCCACTATCCGAAGGCGCTCGACGGCTTGCTGTCCATGGCGGCAATCACCGCCGCTGTGCATTCAGCATCCAACGGTGGGATGTGGACAGATGCAAGGCCACCTTCTCGACGCTGATCAACCGGTCAGCGGGCGAAGAGAACTGCGCTCCACGATCACACATGGAAACATTTGCACAGTCGGATGCGCTGCTTTTTCATCCAAGCCGACTATCACCTCGACGGCTCGCTGGATAATGTCTGCAATGGGTTGGCGGATTGTGGTGAGGTCGTAAGCCTGCCACCCTGCCATTTCCATGTCGTTGAAACCAAGGAATCCGATTTCGGATGGAATGGACAGTCCGGCCGATCGGGCGGCGTCCATGGCGCCCATGCAGATCAAATCATCACCGCAGAACACTGCTTCAACACGTGTGCGTTTTAGCAAGGCTTTCATGGCCTCAAGTCCCGCAGCGTGCGTGTAGTTTTTCGCATACGAGATGTCGGCAATATCGACGCCTGCCCTTTTCATCGCGGCGCAAAAACCCCTTATGCGATCCTGAGTCGAGGTTGCGGATTCAGGCCCGCCGAGGATCGCAATTGTGCGATAGCCTCTGGCCAACAACGTTGCGGCCGCCATTCCCCCACAACCGGCATTGTCGATCCCCACCACGTCGACTTTCACGTCCTCGTCAAAGCGCCCAAACGCGTGAACAACCGGAACATTGGCTTGATTAAAGGCCCGGGCAAAGGCGGGAGGCAAAGTCGATGTCGCAACAATGACGCCATCAACGCTGTATTGCTTCAACATGTTGACCGAATTGGCCGGGTCTGTCTCATCGGTAAGGTTGACGAGGAGCGGTCGAAATCCGCGCGCCTGAAGCGCCCGGGTGAATAGATCAAAGACTTGCAAAAATACGGGGTTTTGGAAGTTGTTGGCCACAAGACCAATCAGCTTGGTGCGCTTTGTCTTCAAGCCGCTGGCAATCAGACTGGGCGTGTAGCCAAGCGCCAGAGCAGCGCCCTCAACCTTTTTGCGCATCTTGTCGGAAACACTGGCACCTTCCGTAAAAGTTCTCGAGACAGCTGACCTTGAAACCCCGGCGCGCAGCGAAACCTCTTTAAGAGTGACTGTCATTTCTGATCGATCTTAAGGCGTTGACGTGTTGGCATTTCCATTGGCCTGTCTTGGTAGGAATGACGTGACAAGTCCGATATTCTGGCAGACTAAGAATGCCAGCACCCATCAGCAAGCGATATCACTGCGTGAACCAAAGCGATCTCAAACTTGATGCACAAATGGCATCCGGACAGTGAACGCTTTTGTAGCCGTTATCACGAATATCTGGGCGAAATTGCTCGTCCGATCAGTGGCTGCGAAGAGATGGAGCTTGCCTTCGGCAATCTGCATCTCGGCGATGCCGATGCCAACCGAAGTTCCACACAGCGAAAATGGCCGATCGCATAGCTCTTGACCTTCTTCTTTGGCACTGAGCCACTCAGCAACATCAACGCGTGCGCATTCCAATTCCATCAGCTGTTATTTTATATGTGAACCCCGCTCTGCACAGAAGTTTCGAGAGCGACTCATATGCGGCCGCCACAGCAGCGCCGCCGCAACCGCGCAGCCGGTTCGGGCATGGTAATATCAAGCTCAGCCTCAACTGCCGCCATCAGCCAGCCCGAAAGGGCGGCCAACGGTCCCGTGCCCGCCGGACGCCCCCTTGCACGGCTTGTCCTGCCGCACGTACGCGTCCGCGCATTGCCAAACTGACACGTGCCGCAAGGCAATCAGGCGCAGCAAGCCGGAAATTGCCCGAAGCAACCGCTTCAACAATCCAAAACCGCAAATACTCTGACCTTCATTCAGACCACAACGAAATCGGCGTATGTCACGGCGAGATTCGGAGCCAAGGTAGCGAACTGCACAGCCCCGCCAGCTGCGTTTCCGTTGCTGTCGTAGAACAAATAGCCCGTTGTCGTCTGATAGATAATCCGGTCAGAGCTATCCTGCGCCAGCCCCGTCGTGTTGATGGCAAACTGGTCTGCCGTGAACAGCGTCGGAAGCGCGGCGAATATTGCATCATCAAGCCAAATGCGGTCCTGCACCACGTCAAAATCCGTGATGACATCAATGTTCGACGCGCCAAGGGCAGAGTTGAACACAAAGACGTCAGCGCCCAGCCCGCCCGTCAGCGTGTCGAGGCCACCCTTGCCGTTGAGTGTGTTCGCACCGTCATTGCCGGTGACTGATTGCGCGAATTCATTGCCGGTCAGATTGATGGCAGCATTGCCGGTTGCGCTTGCAAGCTGTTCAACCTGCACACCGGCGGCGAGCGCGTAACTGACGCTGGCGTTCACACGGTCAAGCGTGCCCTGATTGGCCGATTCGGTGACAGTGTCGCTGGCGTTGTCGACGTAGTAAATGTCATTGCCCGCCCCGCCGGCCAGGGCGTCGGCGCCGCCCTTTCCGTCAATGACGTTCGCGCCGGCATTGCCGGTAATGGACTGGGCAAATTCATTGCCGGTGAGGTTGATCGCCGTGGTTCCGCCAGCGCTTGTGGTGGCGAGGGCCTCCACCTGCACACCGGCAGCCAGCGCGTAGCTGATGCTTGCGGTCACCCGGTCGAGCGTTCCCTGGCCTGCGCCTTCGGTGATCACGTCGCCGGTATTGTCGACCACATAGAGGTCATCGCCCGCGCCGCCGCTCATCGCGTCAGCGCCCGCTTTGCCGTCCAGCGTGTTGGCGCCGGCGTTGCCAATCAGAGTGTTGGCAAATTCGTTGCCGGTCAAGGCAAGCGCGGCGAGGCTTGCCGTGTCGCGGGCGCTGAGCGCCTCGACCTGCTGTCCGGCCAGCAGTGCATAGCTGACGCTGGCATAGACCGTGTCCGTGCCGTTGCCCGATGTTTCGAAAACCTGGTCGGCCGCATTGTCCACGTAGTAAAGGTCGTTGCCGGCAAGGCCGTAAAGCTTGTCAGCCCCGGTGCCGCCATCAAGAATATTGATGCCGGCGCTGCCAAGCAGTGTGTTGGCGAACTCGTTGCCGGTAAGGTTAAGAGCGGCGGTGGACGATTGGGTGCGCGCTGACAGGGTCTCAATCTCCTGTCCGGCGCCCAGCGCATAGTTCACGCCAGCATAGACCGTGTCGCTGCCGTTTCCGGCGGCTTCCACCACCTGGTCGGCGGCAATGTCGACATAATATCTGTCATTGCCCGCGCCGCCCAGCATCGCATCTGTTCCAATGCCGCCGTCGATGGTGTCATTGCCTATGCCGCCGATCAGTGTGTCGTTGCCTCCAAGTCCATTGAGCGTATCATCACCGAAAGCACCGTCCAGCCTGTCCGCCCCGGCAGTTCCGTTCAAAACGCTGTTGACGCCCGCAGTGACACGCAGCACCACGCTGAGCGGGTCAAGATGGCCGTGCCCGTCGTTCACCAGAATTGTCATGGCGATATCCTGGGGCGCGACGTCAGGGAACGAGTAGGTCAAGGCCTGAAACTGAGCCAGCGTCAGGGACTGGCCCGCAGTGACCGCAGCGCCGCCCACTCGGAGCGTGCCAGCGCTTGGCAGGGCCTGAACGGTGAAGGTCTGCACGTCGCCGTCGGGGTCTGCCGGCACGGTCAGGCCAAGGGGCGTGTCGGTTGATGCGCGCTCCATTGATACGATGCGGGCTGGTAGGGGGCCAAGACCGTCATTGCCGTTCAGCACGGTGATCGCCAGAGGTATGGAGAAATTGAGGGCTGAGTTGCCCGTGTCTGCTGCGGTGAGGGTCAGCGAAATCAGCGGCTGGGTCTCAAAGTCCACAAGCTGACCGGCCTTTAGATACAGGCCGCCGTCGCTGGCGTCATATTCGAACCGGCTGTCGGAGCTGCTGATCAGGTTGTTGCGGAACGCCGCCGCCGTGTCGGGATCGGCAATGGCGATGTCCGCCACTTTCGTCCGCACAGCGGTGTTCTCCGCCAGTGCGAGCAAGTTGGACACCGTCATGCCAGTCGGCGCCTCGTTGACGTCGGCGACGGATATGGTCAGCTGCTCGGAATAGGTCAGCGCAGAATTGACCGCGTCGGTCGTGGTGAGCGTCAGCGTGATCGAAGCCTCGGTTTCGAAGTTCACACTCTGCCCGGCTTTCAGATACAGGCCGCCATTGCCAGTGTCATATTCAAAGCGCGCGTCGGAAACGCTGATGACGTTGTTGCGCGATACCGGCAAGGGGTCATTATCAACTGCAGCAAGTGTAGCAACGAATGTCCGCGCCGCCGAGTTCTCTGCAATCGCGGTAAGGTCCGTGACAGTAATATCTGTCGGCGCAGTGTTGGCTGGTGCCGTCTGCTGGACGGCGACCGTATGCAGTCCGATTGAGCCGATGTTGAGCGTAAGGATTTCGCCGTTAAGTGTGTAGGTCGCGCCGGTGACGCTGAGAGTCCATCCTGCGACCAATTTGAGATCGACAACCACTGTGCCTTCACCGCCGATTGTAAAGGCGAGGTTGGTCCCGTCACCTGTCAGGCTGAGGAGCTTGGCCCGCGCGCCGATCGAGGTGATGTGCGACACGTCGTCGGTCGTTGCGCCAAGCTGGATCTGGAACGTGCCGCCGTCCGCATCCAGGAACACGCTGTCCTGATCATAGGCATACCAGCCGGCGACGCTCTGGATGTGTTTGGTTCCAAGGGATTCCAGATCAAGAGCGAACGTGCCCAAATTGTTCGTCTGTGGCGTCACAGTCGCCGAGATCGTGTCGCCAGAAACCGTGTAGGACAGATTGGTGTGATTGAACGTGCCCACCCGCCGCGCCAAATCATCAAGTGTGACGAATTCAGAGCCAGCGGCATAGGCCGTCTGGATAAAATTCGTGTACATTGCCAGTGTGTAAGGCGAATCGGCCGGTGGATCGACCATCCATTGGGTCGGGCCGTAATCATGCCAAGGCCAGACGACAATCGGCATGTCGGAGTTGTTCATCAGGTCGTTGAACTCGCTGATCCACTTCGCCAGCGCCTCCGCAGCGGTCAAGTGCTGGAAGCCGACCAGGGTAAAGTCGAAGGACATGTTTGGGGCGATATAAACCTGGCTGGTCTCCCCCGGCGACAAGTAGCCGATGGCGCCCGGATAGCCTGCGCCGATCAGGGAGCCGCCTCCGCTGATATAGTTGAAATATTGGATGATCTGGCTGGCCGCGTCGTGCGATTCCGGCGCGCCTGGCACCGCCGCGCCCGTGATCGTGATGCCGAGCTGCTGTTCGAGCAACTGCTTTGATGTTGAGAACTGAAATGAATAGGTGGCCTCCAGCAGCGCCTTGTGCAAATCATCCAGTGCGTAAGGGTTCGGTGCGGCGCGAGCCACGGCGAGCTCCGTGTTGATTTGCGCCACTGACATGCCCGCCAAGGTGTTGATGACGCTCTGGCTTGCGTCGTCGCGCATGCTGTAGGGGGTGAAATGCGCAGCGCCGCCGGACGGATACAGGGTAGCGTAGGCGGCTTTCACCTGGTCGAGAATCTCTTGTGTGATCACGTCCGGCAAGAGCAGATTGGTATTCTCCGGGTGGGAAAAGGAATGCGAGCCGATCTCGTTGCCCAACAACAGAATCTGCTGATAGAGCGGCGTTGAGACCGCCCAATTTGTCCCCTGGTCGGGACCATACAGTCCGATGTCCACATAGTGTGACCCGACAAAATTGTAGTCCGCCTTCCATTGCTGGAGAATTGACACCAGAGACGTGAGAATGCCCCCGTTGACGTCTGTCATCTCCATTGCCTGGTCAACGTCGGTACGCGAGGCGACAATTGCATTGTTGCGGGTCATATGCAGCGAAAGCTGGGGACCGCCGGTTGCGGCCTCTGTCACCCAGTCAATCGCTTCGCCGAGCAGATTGTTGTCGGCAAGGAAGCTATCGGTTGCAAAATGGACATTGCGGCCACCCGTCACCGTGCCGAGCACCGCGTTTAACAGCGAACCTCCGCCTATCTGCTGCATCGCTATAACCGTCTCAGCCCCGCTGCCGTAGAAGCTGAAATGCTGGGTTCCTATATTGCCATAGGAATGAATGACGCCGCCGACGCCGTAATCCTGCGTGATCTGGTTATCGCCGGCGATCAATGTCACCGCACCAGTGCCGGAACCTGTGACGGTCACGCCGAGCAGCTGCTGCATGCGCGCATAGGCGTTGCCATCAAGCGCGGCTCCACTGGCATCGCTGGTCATGAAGTTGCCCGCAGTGATCAACGGAATATGATAAACATTGACCAATTGCGTCAGAGCGGCCTCAATTGCCGCGTAGTTCGCTGGAACATTTTGGAATGACGGAAATACAATGGCGTCATAGCCGGACATCATTGCCACATTTGTGAGGTCCGATTCCGACAAGACGTCAAAAGGAATGCCTGCGGCCATCGCCTGGCTCTGCGCAGCCATGAAAAGCTGCGAATAGGCCATGTCGCCGAAGTAGTTGGCCGCGGTCGTTTCGGAATAGACAATGGCAATGCGGTAGCCGTTGGCGGCCGGCTGCGGGATGGAGGACGGGTCGGTGAGAGAATAGGGT
>JANPGC010000351.1:0-5757 GCA_031423755.1 Phyllobacteriaceae bacterium
CGCGACTACGACCTGCCCTTCTTCAATGAAATGGCTTCGAACCTTTGGATGCCGAGCCAAGACCCGAATGCGGTCAAGTGGCAGAAGAAGCTGGACGAATTTGACGGGTATATTTTTGTCGTCGCAGAGTACAACCGGTCAATGACCGCTTCGCTGAAGAATGCGATGGACCAGGCCTACAAGGAATGGGTCCACAAGCCGATGGGCGCGATCGCATACGGCTCGGTGGGCGGCGCCCGCGCCCTCGAACATCTGCGCACCGTCGCTGTGGAGCTGCAAATGGTGCCGGTCCGCAATGCGGTCCACATCGGCGGCGGTGATTTTTTCAAGACATCGCCGCTTGGCGCAAATGCGGCGATCGAAGAAATTGAGGCCAACCTCCTACCGGGTGCGACAGCCCTGTTGGATGACATCGTCTGGTGGGCGAAGGCAACCATGGCTGCCAAATCTGCCTAAGGTTCCAAACAGCTGCGCAGGCGGGCGTCCACGCCTGCCGGCGTCTGCACAATATTTGAGTTAACCGCACCTTAAACTGCCGCATTTAGTTTGCATTGGCTGGCATCGTGAGACGCAAGCGCTCTGAAGACAAATCCGGCGGCACACATTTGGCAAATCGCGGCAGACCACGCATTGAACCGGAGTTTGACGGCGCGCCGAGGCGCAGCCGCGGCGTGAGCGTCAACGAAGACGACCGCGCCGCGCCGCCGCGCAAATCCGGTCGCAAATCGTCAAAGGCCCGCGCAGCGCGCGGCCGCCGCCGCACCGGCCTTGGCCGCCTGTTCTACTGGATGTTTGTGCTCTCGATCTGGGGCGTCATCGGCGTTGCCGGTATCGTCGGCTATTTCGGCGCCAAAATGCCGAGCGCCAACACATGGGCGATCCCCGACCGCGCTCCCAACGTCAAGATTGTCGCAGCCGACGGCTCGCTGCTTGCCAACCGGGGCGTGACCGGCGGTGAGGCGATGGGCCTGCGCGACATGTCACCCTATATTCCGCAAGCCGTTGTCGCCATCGAGGACCGGCGCTTCTACAGTCATTTCGGCTTTGATCCCGTCGGCTTCGCCCGTGCCATGACCCGCAATGTGATCGCTGGCAAAATGGTTCAAGGCGGCTCGACGCTGACGCAGCAGCTGGCCAAGAACCTGTTCCTTTCGCCAGACCGCACGCTGGAGCGGAAGGTGCAAGAGGTGCTGCTCGCGCTCTGGCTTGAGCACAAATATTCCAAAGACCAAATCCTCGAAATGTATCTCAACCGGGTCTATTTCGGTTCGGGCGCTTACGGTGTCGAGGCCGCCTCGCGCCGCTATTTCGGCAAGAGCGCCCGCGATGTCTCGCTCACCGAAGCGGCAACGATCGCAGCCGTGCTCAAGGCCCCCTCCTATTATTCGCCCGCCAAGGATGCGAATGCCGCCAACAAGCGTGCGAAGCTTGTCCTCAATGCCATGCGGGATCAAGGCATGATCGGCGACAAGGAGCTGAGTTCTGCTGAGGCGAGGCCCGTCACCAAGGCCGCCGCCTATTGGAACGGCTCGGAGCAATTTGTCGCCGACCGCATCATGACCGAGCTCAAGCCACTGATCGGCGACATCGAGTCCGACGTCATTGTCGACACGACCATCGACGCCGACCTGCAGGCCATCGCCGAAAAGGCCGTCGAGCGACAGGTCGACAAGAACGGTGCAAAACTCTCAGTGAGTCAGGGTGCGATGGTGTCCATCGACACGACCGGAGCGGTCAAGGCCTATGTCGGCGGTGTGAATTATGCCGCCAGCCAATATGACCGCGCAGGCACAGCCGAGCGCCAGCCGGGTTCCACCTTCAAGCCCTTCGTCTATCTCGCCGCCATCGAAATGGGCCGCACCCCTGACTCGATGCGCAACGATGCGCCGATCAGGATCGGCAAATGGAAGCCGGAAAACTACGAGGGCAAATATTACGGGCAGGTGAGCCTGACCACAGCGCTGTCCAAATCACTGAATTCTGTCGCCGCGCAATTGGTCATGGAAACCGGTCCGGAAGCCGTCATTGAGACCGCCGCGCGGCTTGGCATCAAATCGCCGCTCGAATCCAATCTCGCCTTGTCGCTTGGCACCTCGGATGTCAACCTTCTGGAACTCACCGGCGCCTACTCGGTGTTCTCCAACGGCGGCAATCACGCCAACATCCATCTCATCAAGCGCGTCACCGATCTTGACGGCAAGGTTCTCTATGAAAACCGCCAGGATGACGCGCCTCGTGTCGTCTCGCCCGAAGCGGTCGCCATGATGAACTACATGCTCCAGCGCACCCTCTCCGAAGGCACCGCCAAGAAGGCCGATTTCGGCTGGCCCGCCGCCGGCAAGACCGGCACCTCGCAATCCTTCCGCGATGCGTGGTTCATCGGCTACACGTCTCAGCTCACCACCGGCGTCTGGTTCGGCAACGACGACAACACGCCGACCAAAAAGGTCACCGGAGGTTCACTTCCGGCATTGGCATGGAAGGAATTCATGACTGCCGCGCACGAGGGTCTCGCCGTGGCCGAGCTGCCCGGCCGCTGGAAGCCATCTGCGCCCGAACCGGAATCAGCGCCAATCCCGATGGCGGAGGTCGGCCAGTCTGATGGGGTTGAACAGCCTGATCCCGTCGCCGAACTGATCGACGCGCCCGAAATGCCTGCGCTCAAGCCTTCAAAAGAATCCACCGGCTCGACCAGACATCCGGTGCCGTCCGCCGATGTCGGCCCGGCGAGGAAGAAAACATCCAGTCAAAGAACCGTTCTCGACGTCATCCTCGGTCAATAGCCTACCGCGCAGTCGTAACCGCAAACCAGATGGCAAAACAGGCCAGCGCCACCGACAGGGTGCGCCGGACCAAGACTTCCTTTTCGCCGCCGGAAAGCCATGGCCGCAAGCTTCCAGCCAGCGCTACGATCGAGGCGTGGATGACGGTGGCCACCAGCACATAGGCGATGGTCAAGATGACGGTCTGCGCCAGCACAGGCTGTGCCGCGTCAACAAATTCCGGCAGCACCGCCACATAGAACACCGCCGCTTTCGGGTTGAGAATGTTGCTGGTCAGTCCGCGCAGAAACTGCGGCATCAAGCCTTGTGTTCCATCCTCTTCTGCGTACCCGCCGCGCCACCCGTCCCACGCCAGATACAGCAGAAACGCAATGCCCGCGTAGCGAAGGCCATTGTAAACGACAGGCGATGCTTGGATCAGTGCGGCGACGCCAAAGGCAGCGGCTGCGCCGATGATTGACAGCCCCAGAAACACCCCTGCGACTGCCGCAAATCCCGCTCGCCTGCCTTGCGTCAGCGCGACAATGGCGAGGTACCCCATATTGGGTCCGGGCGTCAGTTCGATCAGGATCGAGGTGATCAGAAACGCGCTGAAGGCAGGTGGAAACTGGAATGCAAAATCAAACATGGCTGCCATTCTGGCAGCGGGACCCTTCATGTGCAATTGTCATCTGCAAGGCAGCGTGATTGGAACATTTCTGACCTGAAAATCTCGCATCTGAAATGAATTTCCGGTATTGAACCAATTGGCGGAACAGGAAACCGCGTGTCGCCGATTCTTCGCCAGCCCGTTCCTTACGAAATCCGGCCAAATAGCCGATTTTGCACGGCATTTTCAAAAAGGCTCGTCCGCATGGCCGACCACGATCAAAAGCTTGCGTCTTTCCCGGCCTTTTTCAAGGTCGCCGGGCGCATTGTCGTGATCGTCGGCAACGGCGAGGAGGCGCTCGCCAAATGCCGCCTGATCGGCCAGACGCAAGCGCAGATCCGGCTGATCGCCGATGCGCCGTCGGATGCGCTCGCGAGCCACGCGGCTGGCGCTGGCATCATTCAGACAAGCGCCGTCTTTGACGCCTCACACCTTGATGAAGCCGTCCTCGTCTTCGGCGCCACCGGTGATCAGGACGAAGACCGTGCCATCGTCGCTGCCGCGCGTGAACTTGGCATTCCCGCCAACGCCGTTGACCAGCCGGACCAGTGCGACTTCTTCACGCCAGCCTTGGTCGTGCGCGCGCCGGTCGCTGTCGCCATCGGCACGGAAGGCGCAGGGCCGGTTCTTGCCCAGATGATCCGTGCCCGCATCGACCAGATGCTCCCTGTCAATCTTGGACGTGTCGCCCGCCTCGCGCAGAGCTACCGCCACGCGGCCGAAATGCTCCTGCCCAAGGGCATCAGCCGCCGTTCGTTCTGGAAGAATTTCTTCATGGGCTCGCCTGCCCGCCATGCTGAAGCTGGCGACTTGTCAGAGGCCCGCCGCGCCGCCACACGCCTGCTTCGTGCAGGCGGTATTGATCAGGGCCATGTCTCGCTGGTCGGCGCGGGCCCCGGTGCCGAAGATTTGCTGACGCTCCGCGCCCAGCGCCTCCTCATGGAAGCTGACGCCATCGTCTACGATGCGCTCGTGCCGGAAGAAGTCGTTGCCATGGGCCGCCGCGATGCCGAGCGGATCCCCGTTGGCAAACGCAAGGGCTGCCATTCCAAGAGCCAGAAGGAGATCGATGCCTTGCTCGTTTCGCTCGGCCGTGAAGGCAAGCGCGTCGTCCGCCTCAAGTCCGGCGACCCGCTGATTTTTGGCCGCGCTGCCGAGGAATTGGCTGCCCTGCGCAATGCCGGGATTTCGCACGAAGTCGTGCCGGGCGTCACATCCGCCTTCGCCGCTGCCGCAGATTTTTCCCTGCCGCTGACGCTTCGCGGCACCGCCTCCTCGCTGGTTTTCACCACCGGCCATGATCTCAAGGGCAACGCGCTGCCGGATTGGGCCAGGCTCGCCATCGGCGGGGCTACGGTTGCTGTCTACATGGGCCGCAGCGTTGCCGTATCTGTTGCAAGCCGCCTCATCGAAGCAGGTCTTCCGTCCGACACGCCGGTTGCCGCCGTCGAGAACGCCAGCCGCTCCGATGCACGCCTGTTCCACGGTACGCTGAACGACCTGCCCGCCCTTGCCAGCCGCAATGAATTGACCGGACCGGTGATGGTGATTATCGGCGAGGCGGTCGCCGGCGCTGACCTTTCCCGCGCCACGCCGCTTGCCGTCCGCCTGGCGGCCGAAACTGATCTCGAGGAACTCACCGCATGAAAGTCCTGACCGCCAATACGCTCGCAGACGGCGTCGCCGTCTGGTTTTCCGGCTCAGATTGGTCGCTGTCGGTGCTTGATGCTGATGTGGCTGCTGACGCCGCTGCGGAAAGCCGCCTCACCACAATTGGCGCAATGGCCTATGCCAACAATGAAGTGGTGGACGTCAATCTGATCGACGTTGTCCTGAAGGACGGCAAGCCCTACCCCACCCGCCTTCGCGAGCGCATCCGCGCCGATGGCCCAAGCATTGAATACCGCAGCCGGACCGCTGCGTAAGGATAGAACCCATGTATCGCTATGATGAATTCGACCAAAGCTTCGTCAACGCCCGCGTTGCCGAATTCAAGGATCAGGTCGAGCGCCGCCTCAAAGGCGAGTTGAGCGAAGACCAGTTCCGGCCGCTCAGGCTGATGAACGGTGTCTATCTGCAGCTGCACGCCTACATGCTGCGCGTCGCCATCCCCTATGGCACGCTGTCATCCAAGCAGATGCGCAAGCTCGCCCATATCGCCCGCGCCTATGACCGGGGCTATGGCCACTTCACCACCCGCCAGAACATTCAGTACAATTGGCCGGCGCTGAAAGACATGCCGGCGGTTTTGGCCGAACTGGCTGAAGTCGAGATGCACGCGCTGCAGACCTCCGGCAATTGCATCCGCAATGTCACCGCTGATCA
>JANPGC010000352.1:0-6847 GCA_031423755.1 Phyllobacteriaceae bacterium
GCTGAGGAGGCATCTTTGACTGGGATCAGGCACTCAAACGGCTTGGTTACCTGAACGAACGCGCGGAAGACCCGACACTTTGGGACAACGCCCAAGAGGCGCAAAATCTGATGCGGGAGCGTCAGGAGCTGGATGATTCGATTGCGTCAGTGCGCAGCCTGGAATCGACCTTGCGGGACAATGTCGAGATGATCGGTCTCGGCGAGGAAGAGGGCGATGCAGCCATCGTCAGCGAGGCGGAAGACGCCATCCGTGCGATTTCGGCAGAGGTGAACAAACGGCAGGTCGAGTCACTGCTGTCAGGTGAAGCTGACAAGAACGACGCTTTCCTTGAGGTCCACGCCGGAGCAGGTGGCACTGAAAGCCAGGACTGGGCATCGATGCTGCTGCGCATGTATACGCGCTGGGCAGAGCGAAAGCGCATGAAGGTCGAGTTGTTGGAATATCATGACGGCGAGGAAGCGGGCATCAAGTCCGCAACCTTGCTCATCAAGGGTCATAATGCCTATGGCTGGCTGAAGACAGAGTCGGGCGTTCACCGTCTTGTGCGTATTTCACCGTACGACTCCAACGCGCGGCGGCACACTTCATTTTCGAGCGCCTGGGTTTATCCCGTCGTCGACGACTCGATTGAAATCGATGTGAAGGAATCTGACTGCCGGATCGACACCTACCGTTCGTCCGGCGCGGGTGGCCAGCACGTCAACACTACAGACTCTGCCGTGCGCATCACCCATATTCCGACGAACATTGTCGTGCAGTGCCAAGCTGACCGATCGCAGCACAAGAACCGCGCCACCGCATGGTCGATGTTGCGCGCCCGTCTTTATGAACATGAGCTTGAAAAGCGCGAAGCGGCGGCCAACAAGGAAGCGTCGTCAAAGACCGACATTGGCTGGGGCCACCAGATCAGGTCCTATGTGATGCAGCCCTATCAAATGGTCAAAGACCTTCGCACGGGCCACGAAAGCTCTGCACCACAGGATGTGCTGGATGGCGACCTTGACGGCTTCATGGAGGCCTCACTGGCGCAGCGCGTCCATGGCGGCAAGGCTGAGGTTCAGGATATTGACTGATCGTTCAGCGACGAAGGTTTGGTCGCAGTTCTACAGCAGCGGCGAAATCTTGCGGCCGATGCTGAGATAGCGCCACGGGTCGATCGGGTTGTTGTCGACTCTTATTTCGTAGTGCAAATGCGGACCCGTTGAGCGGCCTGTGCTGCCTGCCTGAGCGATTGTGTCGCCTGCGGCAACCTTGTCGCCTTCCGCCACCAGAATACGGCTCAGGTGGCCGTATCGGGTGATCATGCCGCCCTTGTGGCGAATTTCGACCATGTTGCCATAGCCGCCCTTGACACCAGCGCTGACCACGACGCCGGCTGCCGGGGCTATGATTTCGCGGCCCGTTTCAGCACGGAAATCGATGCCCGCATGGAAGGCTTCCGTTCCCAGGAGCGGGTCCTTGCGGTATCCGAAGCGACTGGTGATATCGGCACCCGGCACGGGATTGGCAATGGGATAGCGTCTTGCCTGCGATCTCATACTGTCGAGTTTGGTCAGCGCCTGATCGAGATTGTCGACTTCGTGGTCAAACGCCGTTATCTTGCCGCCTTCGCTGGCGGGAATGAATGGGCCGCCTTCGGCAGTCTCGCCTGCATCTGAAACCGGCAGCCCGCCTGACTGAAGAGCAGTCTGGATTTCGTCCGCACTCGCTTTTGCGTCGTTTGCAAGCGTCCTGATCTCGGCAACCTGACGTGCTTCGATATCCTTGATTGAATGGCTGACGGAGGCGAACAATTCGTCGGCCTTGTCGGCGGTTGACTTCTCTGCCGCTTTGCGTTTTCCGCCAAAAATGCCCGCCAGCAGAGACTGCGAGGGCTCGATGTCAGCGGACCCGAGCACGGCTCCTGGCTTGCTTGCCGGGAGCGGTATGCTTCCGGTCTTGGTGTTGTCGCGAGCGCGATCCAGCAGGGGGCCAAGGCGTCCGGACCGCGAAGACAGTTGCTCTTGCCGTTCGAGCAGTTCCGCGACCTTTGTTTCCATCATTTGCTGATCAAGCAACTGGCGCGAGGTAATGCGGTCTACCTGCGCGCGCAGTGCGGCTATCCGGTCTTCATAGGCCTGCTGAATTCTTGCCTGACGAGATACAGTCGCTCCGATCAGGTCATCGCGCATCACTAGGTACGATGTCGCAAGAAGGTATCCGACTGCCATGGCCGATAGCACTGCACCAACCGACAGCGTCAGCCACGGTCTGACTGTGAAATGGCTTACGCTATCACCATGGGCGATAATGATGGTGTGAGGCTCGCGCCTTTTGCCGAACACCGGCTGCGCGCCTGCACTGCCTACTCGATTGACCGACATCGGATAATCACTTCACTGACTGACAATATCTGCAATTAGAAACTGTTATGGTTAACAATCCCTTTTGGCAGCCAGCCTGGCGTCGTGGATGTTGGCCTATTTGCTGTTTTTCAAGACTTGAAGCACTTCTTCGGCGTGACCCGGCACACTTACGCTCGTCCAGATCGCCTCTATCTTTCCGTCCGTGCCAATGAGAAAGGTGGACCGGTTCACGCCCATGTATTTTTTCCCATACATGCTCTTCTCAATCCACAGACCGTAAGCTTGTATTGCCGTTTTTTCCTCATCCGCGACCAGACTGATGTTCAGATCATGCTTGGTGCTGAACTTGACGTGTGACTTCACGCTGTCGGGCGACATGCCGATGATGACAGCTCCTTCTTTGGCAAAGTCGTCAACCATACAGCTGAAGTCTTTTGCCTGAATCGTGCAGCCGCTGGTGTCGTCTTTGGGGTAAAAATAAAGGACAACTCTCTTGCCCCTGAAAGAGGCGAGAGAAACGAGACTGCCCGTTTCATCGGGAAGCGAAAAATCGGGGGCGGGACTGCCAATTTCGAGTGCCATGCGGTTGCCTTTCTTTGAAGTCATTCATCGGGTAGCAGAGTTAGGTAGTGCGCTGTTTCACAGCGTCGATATGTGATTCCACACTGGAGATGCTATTGGCAGACGCGAAAGATCAACATGAGAAAATCCGGTTCTCCCGCAAGGACCGGCATAATCTTGATCGTCTGCCTTCTGCCGGCAAACGCCATATCGCGGCGGCAAAGGGCGCGCGCTTCCTTCGCAGGATCACGAAATACTTCTTTTGGTCGCTGGCGGCAATTTGTCTTGCGTTCATCGCGGCAGTCGGCTGGCTCGCCGCTTTCGGGTTTTCCAGCAACTACTTCTCGCGTACCACGGAAAATCTCATTCAACGGTTGGCGGGTTCCAGTGTCCAAACCGGCTTGGAGAGCGCAAAACTTTCACTGGATACCGCTGGAAATCTTGCGTTTCAGGGCAACAACCTGACCATCAGCGCTCCCGGGAATTTCGGCTTGTCTGGCAAGGCCGATGAAATCCGAATTGGCCTCAAGAGCAAGGCCCTGATTGGCGGCGTGTTGGATATCGGCGTTTTTGAAGCTGACGGAGTGCAGCTTGAGTTACCGGCAGCAAATGGCTGGAGTGTCTGGGATCGGTTCAAGACAGCGAGCGGTCATTATTCCCCCGCCAACTTTCCGTCCGAGATGGCATTGATTATCGAGCAGCTTCGCACGCAATTGTCTGCACGCAACGCCGATGTGATCATTCTCAAAGACGTGAATTTTTCAAGGAAAGACAGTTTGACGCCGCTGCCGGCATTCAGGATGTTGACCATTTCAAACAAGGAAAACGGCGCCTTTTCGATCAAAGGGACGGCTGCGTATGCCGGCCAGGAAATTACGATCGAGGGGATCATATCCGGGCCTGAGCAATATTACGTCACGCTTTCCGGTCTTTCGTTCGGGACGCCGCTTCCTGCGGGCGATACCTCCGGCGCGAAGTTCCGGTCTGGAGCGTCAGCCAACATCAGAATCAATGGCGACCGTGTGCAGGGCAAACGCAGAGTTGTCATCGAAAACCAGTTCGGCGAGTTTGCATGGACCTCACGAAGAGATGTTCGCTTTGGAGGCGATGCGATTGTCCGGCTCGAGCTGACGGAAGGCGTGGACAAGATCGAAATTCAACCCTCATTGATCAAGATGGGGGCAAACCGGATCGATTTCACTGGCGCAGTTGGACCCTCACCAAGCGGTGCGGCCGCTGATGTTGGCCAGTACCGGTTCGAAATCATTTCCAATGACAGCAAACTCGAGCCCGCCGAATCACCGGAGCGGGCGCTTGATCTGGCATTTCAATTGGCGGGAACGATTGAGCCGGAAAGCAAGACAATCCGGTTTGCACAGATGGCAGCCCGGACGCTTGGCGGCGACGCGTTCGGACAGGGCACAATGCGCTTTGCCGGCGGCACGCCCGAAATGATGTTCGGACTGCGCATTCCGTCCATGAAGATATCCGACGCCAAGCAGCTTTGGCCCGCGATGATCGCTGTCGGCGCGCGAAAATGGGTGCTGGACCATGTTTATGGCGGGACACTTACAGACAGCAGTATTGATGTGACATTCAGGGCCGGATTCTTTGATCCGCTGGCGCCAGACAAGGTGCGGGACCCGATAACGCCGGATCAGGTGAGTGGCGATTTCAATGTCCAGAACGCCAGGTTCGACCTCATCGGCGATCTGCCTCCGGTGAGGGACGCGAGCGGACGTGTGGAAGTGCGCGGCTCAGACACCGTCATCACGGTCAGCAAGGGAACCACCTATCTGGAGGATGGCTCGACGGCTGAAGCTTCGAATGGCACTCTCTCCATCCCCTTTGTTCCCGACAAGCCGCTTGTTGGCATGCTGTCAATTGACGTTGCCGGACAGGCGCAGACAATTGCCAGCCTTGCTGATCGCGAGCCGATCAATGCCATGGACAAAGCGCCCGTATCGGCCAGCGACCTGTCCGGTAACGCGGTCGCACACATTGAAGCCACCTTTCCATTGCGCAAGGCTGAAGACGCACCAGCGACAGTCTGGAAAGCGGCTGTGGATTTCAACGGGCTGTCGATCGCAAAGGACTTCGACGGGCAGAAGCTATCTGCCGCTGATGGGCGGCTTGAAGTGGATCAGCAGGTCGCGACCTTTACAGCCAACGGAAAATTGAACGGCATTCCGGCAGAAATCAGCCTCACCGAACCGATTGGGGGTTCCGATGTAAAGCGCGACCTCAGCGCCAAGCTGAAACTCGACGAAAAGGCCCGTGCGGCCCTGATGCCGGGGCTTGGCGATATGCTCAAGGGCACGGCAACGGTTGAAGTCACCGGGAGCAGCGGTGGCGCGCAATCGATAACGGCCGACCTCAGAAACGCAACTCTGAACCTGCCTTGGGCGGGATGGTCGAAAGGAAACGGTGTTCCCGCAACCGCCACATTCAAGCTGTCCAAGAATGGTGATTCGACGTCGATTGATGATTTTAATCTCGAAGGCGACACGTTTCGCTTTGTCGGAAATTTTGACCTCGCCGGCGGAAAACTTTCCAAGGCGAATTTAAGTTCGGTCCGTTTGAATCGCGGCGACAATGCGGCTGTGTCCATCCAACGCGCAAAGGGGGGCTATGACATTTCCGTCAAGGCGCAGTCGCTTGATCTTCGCAGTCTCTTGAAACGCGTTCTCAACAGTTTCGAGAGCACGGCAAAATCTGCTGGCTCGGATACGATCCGGGTGAAAGCTTCGATCGGGTCAGCAATCGGCTTCGGCTCCGAGGAGTTGGAGAATGTGGAGGCAAGTTATGTCGGCCGGGGCGCTAATGTCATTTCATTCACAGCCAGTGCCACGACCAATGGCGGCGGGGCAGTCAAGGTCGAGAATCGCAACGCGGACGGGCGCAAGACCGTTGATATCAAGACCGGCGATGGTGGTTCCCTGCTGCGGTTTTTGGACTATTACGACAAGATGGTGGGCGGACAGATCAGCGTCGCCCTTTCTTCGTCCGGCGACGGTCCGCTCGGCGGCGAGATTGACGCGCGCAATTTCACCATTGTTGGCGAGCCTCGCCTGAAATCATTGGTCGGTACGCCGGTGACACCCGACGGGCAAAGCGTTGCGAAGGCTGCCAAGAATAAAATTGACGTGTCTCGCGTCAAGTTTCAGCGTGGCTATTCGGTGATCCAGAAGGGGTCGGGCTATCTCAAGCTTGCCAAGGGAATTCTGCGCTCAGACCAAATCGGCCTTTCCTATGAAGGCACGCTGTACGATCAGGACGGTCGCATCAACATGACCGGAACGTTCCTGCCAGCCTTTGGCCTCAACCGGCTGTTTGGCGACATTCCGATTATCGGCGACATTCTGGGCAATGGCCGCGACAATGGCCTGATCGGCATCACGTTCAAGCTGTCTGGCCCGGCAAAATCCCCAAAGCTTTCGATAAACCCGCTGTCGCTCGTCGCGCCGGGGATATTCAGGCAGATATTCGAGTTTCAGTAAAACCTAAATTGGTCGGACGAGCACGCGCTTCTTCTTGCCGAGCGACAGTTTGACAACGCCGTCTGCCGTCACATCAGCAGTGGAAACTATACGCCGCTCATCATTGGCTGCGCCATCATTGAGCTTGACTGCACCGCCTTGCACATGTCGGCGCGCTTCGCCGTTTGAAGCAGCAAAACCGGCCTTCACGATAAGGTTGAGAAGGCCAATGCCTGCGTCAAGCTCGGCCATCGCGATGCCGATTGACGGCAAATCCTCGGCAAAGCCTCCGGTCTCAAACGTCTGACGCGCCGTCTCCGCCGCTTCCTCCGCCGCTTGCCGCCCGTGAACAATCGCGGTTGCCTCGGTGGCCAAAATCTTCTTGGCCTCATTGATTTCATTGCCACCGAGCGCGGCGAGTTTGGCAATCTCGGACATCGGCAGACGGGTGAAGATCTT
>JANPGC010000353.1:0-13997 GCA_031423755.1 Phyllobacteriaceae bacterium
AGACCGGCGGCAAGGAACATGGCCTTGGCGGTCTGTTCTTCCAGCCGACGATCCTGACCGGCGTCACGCCGGACATGATGGTCGCGCGCGAGGAAACCTTCGGCCCCGTCGCGCCGCTGTTCAAATTCGACACTGAAGAGGAAGTCATTGGTTATGCCAACGACACCGAATTCGGCCTCGCCTCCTACTTCTACGCCAAAGACGCCGCCCGCATCTTCCGCGTGGCCGAAGCGCTGGAATACGGCATGGTCGGCATCAACACCGGCCTCATCTCCAACGAAATGGCCCCCTTCGGCGGCATCAAGCAGTCCGGCCAGGGCCGCGAAGGTTCGAAATACGGGATCGATGACTATACTGAGCTGAAGTACATGTGCCTTGGCGGCATTGCCTGACCGTTGCTGAAAAAGGGTCCGGCGGGCGCGGTTCTCCATTGCGGCCGCCCGGGCGAAGCGTCCGTGACGACGGCGCAAACGGGCTCGCCCTTTCTCCCTGCAGAGGAAGGCGCGGCACTGAGATGGGGGCTGGCGGATAGGCTTGCGCCTGTCAGGATGTGTTCAAGCCCATGACAGGCTGCATGAAATCGGGCCGCGCGGAAACGGTTGCGGCATACAGAATGCGGCTTGGGTCACGGGGCAAAGCGTTGATTTCGCTCGCATCTTTGGTGCTGAAGCCAATCCTGGCCTGATGGGACAGCAGAAACGCCAGCTCGCGAAAACACAAGGCCACTGCCAAAAGCTCCTCCCGGACATCGCCCGAACGGAAGGGCATTTCCGCCCTATCGTCGAGGTAGGCAAGCACGGCGGCCGCTGCGGGATGCAGAACCCAAAACATGAGGCTGCATACGGCGTGGGAACGAAGGCACGCCCGCTCGGCCAGACTAGCGAGCGCCAGAAGCAGCGCGATAATGCGCTTCAACACCGCCCTCTCGTCCCTCAATGCCTGCTTCCAGTCCACGTCTGCTCTCCAATTCATTGGGCGGCACCATAGCAGCAAGTGCGAGAGTAGAAAAGGAATATTTTCCTTATACGATACGTTGCGTACCTAATCGGGAGATATAAGCAATGATTAGCGCTTGCGGACGTCAAGAATCATAGTCATTCACTGGTGATTGCTTGGACGGAGATCGACTTGTGAGATTCGCCTATCTAGACGAGGCTGGGATATCGAACCCAAAACATGAACCTTACGCAGTTGTTGCTGGCGTTGTGGTGAACATGGATTCTGATTTTCGGCGAGTTGAAGCAAAAATTAGAGAGGCAGTTGATAAATATATTCCAAATCATGTTTATAGATTAGGTGAAAATTTTTCGTTCCATTCAAAAGATTTATGGCATGGCAGCGGTCTTTTCCCCAGAGATATTTTCAGCGTAAAGCAAAGAATGGACGTATTGTCAACAATTGCTAATATTATATTTGAAAACAATCTTCCAATAGTTTTTGGTTACGTTGATAGAGAGCGAGTAAAGAGAGAATTGTCGATACTGTATTTGTCCGCAAATCTGCCTTTGCCTTCTAACCGCGCTTTGTTAAACGCTGAGATATCAAAATGCTTTTTCAGATGTTTCAAGCGTATTGAATACTGGATGCGAAATAATGCTCCCCAAGAAGTTTGCTCAATAGCTTTTGAGAACAATGACGAAAACAGAAAACTAATTAGCAATTTACAACAGGTTCTTGTCAACAAAGTTGACCGAACTGGAGTTTTTGCAGAGAGTGAGTATTTCCAGTCAAATCATATAGTTGAGGGTCCTATTTTTTTGAATAAGAGGCAATCTCCGATAATTCAACTTTCAGACATTGCAGCGTTTGTTCTAAAGAGAAAATTACAGAAATGCACTCGGATCACGCCAATTTTTGATATTATAGAAGGTAATATTTCTCATGCCACTGTAAGCGGTGACACCGTATCATTAGCAAGGCAACCAGATGCGATAGCGTATTTGGATAATGTCAGCGGTCGGTAAGGATGTGCTCTAACGCGCGATTTAATGCGTTGCCGCTTTCATCTGTTTCTAGTTCCCGAGCGACTTCCTTAAACCGCTCGGATTGCTCTTTCTGGCTAAGTTCCTTGGCCTTTTTGCCGCTTGGCTTTTCGCTTGTATCTTGATGGTCGCCAGATACCGTAGGGTTCCTCACCTTGCACCAACCGTTTCATAAGTCAGACGCTTGCCGACGACACCATCAAGGATACCACCGGCGCGGCTGTCGTCATTCACGATATATTCAACGCGGCGATTGTAGCGGAAATCAAATTCCGCAAGGCAGCGGTGCAAACGGACTTCACCGCAATGCTGGTAAATGCCGGTCATGCCGCGCTTGAACACAGAGAACACGCCTTCGATGGTGTTGGAATGCACCACGATTTCACCCTCATTTGTAAGGCTATCGCATATGGGATTTGACATGCATTCCACGCGGCGGCGTCATTCCGGACAAGCGGAGCGCAGATCCGGAATCCAGAGCGCCGAGGTGTGATTTGACGCCAATTCAGCTTCGCTTATCTGATATTTTTTTGGCATTCTCGGCCGCAGCGCCCTTCTTTTCGCAGTTGGCGCTCTGGATTCCGGGTTCGGCTTCGCCGCCCCGGAAAGACGAAACTTGAGGGCTGAGTAAAGAAAGTTGGGGGTAGACGGTCAATCGCCGAGCCTTGGCGCTGCGGCGTGACGATCAGCGGCTTTTCACATAAAAAAACCCGGCGCTCATCGCGCCGGGCTTTGCATTCAAACTGCCTGTGTGATCAAGCAGACTTCTTCTTGTCGTCTTCGTCGATCTCTTCGAAGTCGGCGTCAACCACATCGTCCTTCGCCATGTCAGCCTGCGCGTCCGCTGCCGCAGTGTCATTCTGCGAGGCTTCGTACATCGCTTGGCCAAGCTTCATGGAAGCTTCCATCAGCACCTGCGTCTTGGCCTTGATATCCTCGGCGTCGTCACCGGCAGCGGCTTCCTTGAGCGATGAAATCGCGTCGGAGATTGCCGTGCGCTCGGTTTCCGAAACCTTGTCGCCGAATTCCTTCAGCGACTTTTCGGACGAGTGCACCAGAGCCTCGGCCTGATTGCGGGCTTCGACCGTCTCGCGCCGCGCTTTGTCGGTCTCGGCGTTGGCTTCCGCGTCCTTCACCATCTTTTCGATGTCGGCGTCAGACAGGCCGCCTGAGGCCTGAATGCGGATCTGCTGCTCCTTGCCGGTGCCCTTGTCCTTGGCCGAAACCTGCACGATGCCGTTGGCGTCAATGTCGAAGGTGACTTCGATCTGTGGCACGCCGCGCGGCGAAGGCGGCAATCCGACGAGGTCGAACTGGCCAAGCAGCTTGTTGTCTGCCGCCATTTCACGCTCGCCCTGCGAGACGCGGATGGTCACAGCCGACTGATTGTCGTCAGCAGTCGAGAACACCTGGCTCTTCTTGGTCGGGATCGTCGTGTTTCGGTCGATGAGACGCGTGAACACGCCGCCAAGCGTTTCAATGCCGAGCGACAGCGGAGTGACGTCGAGAAGGAGAACATCCTTCACATCGCCCTGCAAAACGCCGCCCTGAATGGCCGCGCCCATGGCGACGACTTCATCCGGGTTGACGCCCTTGTGCGGCTCCTTGCCGAAGAACTGCTTCACGATTTCCTGAATTTTGGGCATGCGGGTCATGCCGCCGACCAGAACCACCTCGTCGATTTCGCCAGCCTTGATGCCGGCATCCTTCAGCGCTGCCTTGCACGGCTCGATCGTGCGCTGCACCAGATCATCAACAAGGCTCTCGAACTTGGCGCGCGACAGCTTCATGGTCAGATGCTTCGGACCCGAGGCGTCAGCGGTGATGAACGGCAGGTTGATTTCGGTCTGCGAGGCCGAGGACAGTTCGATCTTGGCCTTTTCAGCCGCTTCGCGCAGGCGCTGCAAAGCCAGCTTGTCCTTGGTCAGGTCGATGCCCTGTTCCTTCTTGAACTCGGCTGCCAGATATTCGACGAGGCGGATGTCAAAGTCTTCACCGCCAAGGAACGTGTCGCCGTTGGTGGACTTAACTTCAAAAACGCCATCGCCGATTTCGAGCACGGAAATATCGAATGTGCCACCGCCAAGGTCGTAGACGGCAATCGTTCCAGCCGACTTCTTGTCGAGGCCATAGGCAAGCGCGGCAGCGGTCGGCTCATTGATGATGCGCAGCACCTCAAGTCCGGCAATCCTGCCCGCATCCTTGGTCGCCTGACGCTGGGCGTCGTTGAAATAGGCCGGAACGGTGATGACGGCCTGCGTCACATCTTCGCCAAGATAGGCCTCCGCAGTCTCCTTCATCTTCTGCAAAACCATGGCAGAAACCTGGCTCGGAGAATGCTTCTTCTTGTTCACTTCAACCCAGGCATCGCCGTTGTCGCCTTTGACAATCGCGTAAGGCACCATCTTCTTGTCCTTCTCGACAAGCGGGTCATTATAGCGGCGGCCCATCAGGCGCTTGACGGCAAACAGCGTGCCTTCCGGGTTTGTCACAGCCTGACGCTTGGCCGGCTGGCCGACAAGGCGTTCGCCATCGTCGGAAAATGACACCATAGACGGCGTGGTGCGCGCGCCTTCGGCGTTTTCAATCACCTTGGCGTTCTTGCCATCCATGACGGCAACGCAGGAATTGGTGGTTCCAAGGTCAATACCAATGACTTTAGCCATGTTTCAGTCTCTCCTTTTAGCAGGCTGCCAGGACCCTTCCGGCATTCCGGCGGCAGCCCCTGATGGTTCTCGATAACTCTGACCCGCCATACACCAATCTTCTCATTGTGTCGGCGGAATCTCGTTTCGCGGCTGATATAAGGAGGTCGCGTCAACCCTGCAAGGCGGGTGAGCGGGATTCTGCCGGTGCAGCCAATTGATTTGCAGTCTTTTGTGCGTCAAATTGGCTCGTCTGCGCAAGTCAAACCCTCGAAGGCCAGCCCGATTGCCCCGCCGTTTTGTCACCATCCTCTTGGCTTTCGGACTCTTCTCGTCCGCTGCATCAGCCTATTCAGGCTCCGAGAAAGACGCGTTCCTGAAGGCGGACGCCAACGGCGACCAAAAGATTTCGCGCGCCGAGTTCAAGACGCTGATCGATACACTGGCCTCGTCCGGCGCTCCCAAGGCGCAATCCGTCAAACGCTGGGGCGTATACGGCATTGCGTTCAAGACAATCGACGCCAATGCTGACGAAATCATCACGCCGGCCGAGCTCGAGGCGCAGCGATGACAGCGGGTCGAGCCTGCGACATCTGCTTTTACACAAATGTTGAACCTTGGAGTGCCCACCATGCCATCTGCAAATTCCGCCTTCGTCGCCGCTGCAGGGACGTCACGAGGCAAAACGCTCAATGTGCTTGGTCAAACTGTCACCGAACGCATCACGTGCGAAGATTCCGGCGGCGACTACTATGTCTTCGATGAAGTCACCCCGCCAGGTATGGGCGTGCCACCGCACAAGCATAGCCTTGATGACGAAATCGTCTTCGTCAAAGAAGGTGAATTTGAAATCTATCTGGATGGAAAGGTTTCCAAAGTCGGGCCGGGTGCGATTTTAAATTTCGCCCGCGGCACGTTTCACGGCTTCCGTTGTGTTGGCGACAGGCCGGGCATCACAACCTGGGTGGCAATGCCCGGCAAATACACACAAGCGGTATTGCGCGGAATTTCCTCCATGCCTCCGGGGCCGCCCGACTTTGCCAAGCTGGATGCGCTGAATGTGGAAAACGGGGTAACCATGCCGCCGCCGGCGCCGAATTGGTGGTAACTGGCCGTTATACCGCTTCCCACACCCCGCTCTTGCCCGCCTTGAACACCGCATCAATCAGCTTCTGGTTCGACACTGACTCTTCCAGCGAGAACAGCTTCTGTTTCCCGCCGGTCGCCGCCCGCACGAAGGCCTCCACTTCGAGCCTGTATTGGTCAAGACCCGGAAAGCGGAACACTTGCGCGCCATCGTGCGAACGATTGTGCAGCGTGATGTGGTCGTGGTCATAAAGCGAGGCGTTGAACGGAGCATGCACCTCAATGAACCCGGCATCGCCATGGAACACCATGGTCTGCCGGTTGGCCATCTGGGTCGAAAGATAAAAGCTCAATTCAAAACCACCGAAATCCGCGCGGATGCTTGAAAAAGTGTCGGTCTTGAACACCGGATCAAAGTCCACCTTGGCGGAGACTTTCAGCGCTTCCTTGCCAGTGGCAAATCGCGTCGTAACCGTCGGATAGACGCCGATGTCCGGCAGCGCCCCGCCGCCGAGTTCCAATATGTTGCGCATGTTCGACGGGTCGGTGTTGAAGTAGGTGAAAGCGCCCTGCACATGGCGCAGATTGCCGATGGCGCCATGCGCGATCAGATCGCGCACCTTCGCCCATTGCGGATGGTAGGTCACCATGAAGGCTTCCGAGACGATTACCTTGTTGCGCTCCCGCGCTGCAATCAGCGACTGGATTTCGCTAGCATTCAGCGAGATCGGCTTTTCACACAGCACATGCTTGCCGGCATCAGCCGCCTTGATGGTCCATTCCACATGCTGCGATGTCGGCAGCGGAATGTAGATCCCGTCAATGTCCGGCGAAGCCAGAAGCGCCTCGTAGGAGCCAAACGCTTGTCGCGCCCCGAAATGCGTTGCCAGCGCCTCAGCCTTGCCCAAATCACGGCTGGCAATGCCTGCCAAAATGCCATTGTCGGATTTGACAATCCCCGGAATGACATGCTCCCGCCCGATCTTGGCCGTCGATAGAACTCCCCAGCGAAACATGCGTGCCTCCGTATGCAAACTTCAAACAGTCTACCGGAACCATGCTCAGTTTGGCAATCGGTTGAATTTAAATGATTTTTCGTCTTGGAATACTGCTTCACAAAATCAATTTTAGTAGTATAATTCACATGTGGAGCGCTGCGCAGTTGTCTGGGGGAATACCCATGTTACAACAAATCGTCTCTCGCATGCCAAATTGGCTGTTTAACGTTGCAGTGCTGGTTTTTCTGGTGTTGTTTTCGGTGCTGGCATTGTCACCAGCTGTTGTTTTTGGCCGCATAGATTGCAAGACCAAAGATGGGTATAGATGTCCGCGCATGTCTGTTAACCTTAACATGTCGGGGATCGACGTGAAAACCATGGTTACAGATGGAACCGGAACGTTTTACATTCCCGTGGTCAGCAAACTCAGCAATGTAACAGTGGATTTGTTTGCGCAAGACGAGAGAAATATCGAATATAAAGTTTCAGAGCCCATCGAATTCGCCATGATGCCCGTTTGGGGCGGAAGGGATTTTCGGATCAAAATCAAGGACGCGGCCCCTGATGTTTTGACCAGTTATGAAATGAAGGAGCTTGGCGGCAACTGGCTCTACAGGGCGGCAAACTTTATAAACTTCAGCAAGAAGGCCAATGCTGGAGAGATTATATCCAAAGAGGTTTTCCTGCAGAACAACCTTGGTTCGCAGCTGGACCCGCCGTCATTGGACCCGCTGCCGGTTGATCCGGCCGCTGCTGAAATTTCGAAATTCATATCGCAACAGATATCGGACATCACAAAGACGGACCTGTCGACCGCGCGGGATATGGATTTAAGAAAACTGTCAATTTTTGAAATCGAAATCCTCAGTCAGGCTGTGTCGCAAAGATACAACGTGCAAATCGATCCATCGCATTGGGAATATTTGAAGCAATCCGACGGTGTTGCCAAGTACATCGCGTCGCTGCAGAAAATCGACATACCCAATCAGGATGTCAAAAGCTGGCAGAATCTTCAGGGTTTGAATGTTCAGCAGGGCGGTGACAAGTTCATTTTTGTCCCGTAGGAAAGTTCGCGTCTTACCGGTGCACCAGCCCCTGCAGCGCCCGCTCGCGCACTTGTGCCAGCGTCCAGTCTGTCAGCAATTCGCCGTTGCGCCAGACCGGCTGCAACCAGTTTCTGCGGTTGCCAAGACGCTCCAGCGAGACTGCGTCCAGCTCGCCGCCATCCAGCACCACCGCCTGCCGGTCGCGCTTGGAGGCTTTGCCGGGGTCGGTCTTCGGGTCCTTGTGGACGCCTTCCCAAGTGCCGTCCTCGTCCAGCCGCGCATTGGCCTTCATGGCAAAGCGCAGCGTGTCGCGTGTCAGTTTTTGCAAAAGCCCCGCGCCCATGCCAAAGGCGATGTTCTCCGCCGACCAGCCCTTGCGCGTCAGCCTCTCCAGAATGACTTTGATCGAATCCGGCGTGATGCCGTCGCCCTGAATGACGCGGACACAGGGGTTTAGCACCCGGTAACCCTTGGAATTCGTGGTGAAGCCATAAGATTCGCCCAGCATGTCGATGGCGTCAATCGGCACGACAGTCGGATCGCCTGAATCCGGTCGCACGATCAGCGTGCCGCCCATGGCTTCCACTTCGCCCTTCAGCGTCTTGCCCCAGATTTCGCGCACCGCGCGGTAAAGGTCATAGCTGTCAGAAACAACGGCAACCATTTTCCCCGGCCCACCAAACTGCCGGATCATGTTGCGGTAGGCGTCAACCTCATGCTCTTCGCCCCACGAGGTCATCGTCGAATGCTCTGCGGCGGGAATCGAAAACCCGGCCATCTTCTCATGATAATGCCGTCGCGCGAACACGAGGCCGGTCACCGTATCCGTGCCCATGAAATTGACCAGATGCGCCACGCCGCCGATGCCTGCCTGCTCATAAGACGTTGTGCCCCGCGCGCCAAAATCATGCAGCCGGAACGGCAGCACAGGGGCCGGGTCGTCGCAGGTCTTGTCCAGAAAGCCCGAGATGATGCCGCGCACATGGTGCGAGATCGTCGCAACGGTTGAAGGATACCAGACCCCGCGCAAAAGCGCCGTCTCGACGAACGTCGGCAGCCAGAAAAAGTCCGGGTCGGTGTTCTTCACCTGCACCAAAGGCGTGCCGCTCGGCACGATGATGCCTTCCGGCAGCGCTTCAATCGACAGCGGCAGGTGGCCGTGATGGCGGCTGACCAAGAGCTCCCAGCCCGGCCGGTTGAAGGGCAGCCCATGCGCCGTGATGACCTCTTCCGCCTCGTCCACGTCATCAAGCGTGATGCCTTTGGCCAGATAATCCTTGAGAAACATCTGCAACCCGAAGAACAGCACATGCTCGAACATGCCGCCCGGCCGCGATTCGATATAGGCCGAGATCGCCTTCGTGCCCGGCGGATACTGGGCAAAATGCGAGTATTTGTAACTGTCGCTGTTAAGGATCATGTTCATGGGCGAATGAATGGCATGGGCAGGGGTTTGCGATCAAGCCGTGCGAGCAAGTTGTGTGAGATTTGGCGCACCGACTTGCATTGCATAGTTGTTCACTATACGTTCCAGAAACATGAGGTTCAGATGTTTGAGCAGCCAATTCATTTGACTGAAGATGAAAACACCGGCGACCGGTTTCTGATCTATGCGGATCGAAACGGGCTGCAGTTGGATATCCGGTTTCGCGATGATTCACTTTGGATGACACAAGAGCAGATCGCGCGGCTGTTCGGACGCGATGTTTCTGTGGTTTCAAGGCACATCACGGCAATCCTCGAAGAGGGCGAACTGGATGAAGAGAGTTCTTTGCAAAAAATGCAAACAACTCAGGGACGTCCTCCGATAGTCTACAGCCTCGATATGGTCATTTCCGTTGGCTATCGCGTGTCATCCGCCGAGGCGACACGTTTCCGCCGATGGGCGACTGGTGTCCTTGTTCAATATGCGCGCAAAGGCTTTGTCGTCGACGTCCGGCGTTTGAAGGACGCTGGCCATGACCGAATCGCGGAACTGCGCGAAATCATCCGGGATTTGCGTGCGGATGAGGCCAACGTCTACCGCGAACTCAAACGCATTTGCGCCATGTGCCGGGACTACGAGCCGGGTTCGCCAGTAGCGCAGCAGTTCTATCAAAGAACGCAAGCCAAGCTGGTTTACGCCGTCGTCAACGCGACACCGGTAGAAATAATCAACGCGCGGGCTGACCACAACAGAGACAACATGGGGCTTCAGACTTGGGCGAAGGAAGATATCCGCAAGGCCGATGTCGCTGTCTCCAAGAATTATTTGGCCGAACCCGAGATAAGGGAACTCAATCGACTGACCACCATCCTTCTCGATATTCTTGAGGACCAGATGGAACTGGGCCGCATTGCCGCAATAGAAGACGTGAACCGCCTGCTTGAAGCGCAGTTGACGTCACTGGGGCGCACGGTTCTTCGCAGTGGCGGAAGCGTTTCATCCGAGACTGCAACGTTGCGCGCCGAACAGGAATACAGAAAGTTCAACGCCGCACGAAAAGATGCGCGGCACGCCGATGCGGATGACACAATCCGAGAACTGGCCCAATCGGCCAAGGCTTTACCCAAATCCCCCGTGGCGAGAAAGCCTGCGGGGGCTTGAGGTCTATCCCCGCAACGACCCGCCTGTCGCCTTGGCGACGCTTTCGACAATCCGTTTTCCAAGCGCCTCAAGCTCATCCTCGCCAAGGGTCTTGTCCTGCGGCTGGATGGTGACTTCGATGGCAATGGACTTGTTGCCTTCGCCGAGCGACGCACCTTCAAAAATATCGAACACGCTGGTTGCCGTGATCAGCTTCTTGTCCGCACCCTGCGCTGCTTTCACAATCGCACCCGCCATCGTTGCTTTTGGCACAACGAAGGCGAAGTCGCGTTTCAAAGCCTGGAATGGCGACAGGTCAAGCCTCGGTTTGGTCCGCACCGCCCGCGCCTTCGGCTCCGAAATCGCGTCGATGAACACTTCAAACCCGCACAGCGGCCCGTCAGCATCCAGTGCTTCCAACGCCTTGGGATGAAACTCGCCGAAATAGCCGAGGATCATCTTGGGACCGAGCTTGATGACGCCTGAACGACCGGGATGAAAATGCGCAGGAGCGCCAACGTCAATTTGAATACCGGCAGGCGCGCCACACGCCTCGAGCACCGCGAGCGCATCAGCCTTGGCATCATGCACCGAGACCGGGCCAGCGTTGCCAGCCCAAGAGCGGCCCTGCCGCTCCGTGCCAGCCGTTCCACGGCGAACGCCGGCCGCCACACGGCGCTGGCCTTCAGGTGTGTCGTTCTCATACGTGCCGGACACTTCAAACAGCGCCACATCATTGAAACCGCGATCCGCATTGCGTTGCGCAGCGGCAATCAGCCCCGGCAACAGCGAAGGCCGCATGTCCGACATGTCGGCGGCAATCGGATTGGCAAGTTTCAACTCCGGCGAGCCGCCGCCGAACGCCCTGGCGTGGCTTTCGGAAATGAACGACCAGGTCAGCGCCTCCATCATGCCCCGCGCCGCCAGCGTGCGCTTGGCAAGCCGCGTGCGGATTTGCAGCGTGGTCAGGATTTTTGTGTTGACTGTCCCGTGCGCCGACAATGGCTGCGGCGCGATGTTGTCAACGCCGTGAATGCGCATGACCTCTTCAACCAGATCCGCCTTGCCATCCACATCAGGCCGCCATGACGGAACCGACACTTTGACCACGTCACCCGTGCTATGCGGGACAAAACCAAGCCGCTTCAAAATCGAAAGGCTCTCCTCGCCCGCCACTTCAATGCCGGTCAGGCGCTTCACTGCGGAAACCGGGAATTCGACCACTTTTGGCGCAGCTTTGGTGTAGCCTTCGAGCACCATTTCGGATGCCTTACCGCCGCAGAAGTCGATCACCATATGCGTCGCGAGGTCGATGCCGGGAACCATGAATTCCGGATCAACGCCGCGCTCGAACCGATAGCGCGCATCGGTGATGATCTTCAGGTCACGCCCGGTCTTGGCTATATTGAGCGGGTTCCATAGCGCGGACTCGATCAAAACATCAGTGGTTTTTTCATCACAGCCCGAATGCTCGCCGCCCATGACACCGGCGATGGACTCCACACCATTGTGATCGGCGATGACGCAGTTCTCTGAACCAAGTCCGTAGGTACGCCCATCGAGCGCCAGCACTTTCTCGCCCTCGCGGCCGCGCCGGACCACAAGATTTCCGGAAACCTTTTTCAGATCAAACACATGAAGCGGGCGGCCACGGTCGAAGGTGATGTAGTTGGTGATGTCCACCAGCGCGTTGATCGGGCGAAGCCCGATGGCAAGAAGTCGCTGCTGCATCCATTTCGGCGAGGGCCCGTTCTTGACGCCACGCACCAGCCGCAACGCAAAGCCGGGGCAAAGCTCCGGCGCTTCGATGGAAACTTTCACCGGGCATTCGCCCTTGCCCTTGATCGGGACGATGGCCGGCGTCTTCAGCGTTCCAAGCCCGGATGCCGCCAGATCGCGGGCGATGCCGTGGATCGACGTGCAGTCCGGCCTGTTCGGGGTCAGGTTAATCTCGATGACCGGATCATCAAGGTGGGCGTAAGCCGCAAACGACTGGCCCACCGGCGCATCGTCCGGCAGTTCGATGATGCCATTGTGTTCGTCAGAAAGCTGAAGCTCGCGCTCGGAACACATCATGCCATGGGATTCGACACCGCGGATCTTGCCGACGGCGAGCGTCACATCAAGGCCGGGCACATAATCGCCCGGATTGCCGAGCACGCCGATCAGGCCCGCCCGCGCATTGGGCGCGCCGCAGACGACCTGAATTGGCTTGCCGGAACCATTGTCGACCGACAGCACCTGCAGCTTGTCGGCATCGGGATGCCGGACTGCAGTCAGAACCTTGGCAATCTTGAACGGCGCAAACGCTGCCTTGTCGTCGACGCTTTCAACTTCAAGCCCGATCATCGTCAGCCGCTCGCAGATTTCAGCAAGCGGTGCGTCAGTGTCGAGATGGTCCTTGAGCCAGGAGAGGGTGAGTTTCACTTTGGTTTTCCTTGCGTCGCAATATGGGTCTTCAAAATTTCATTGATCCGGCTCTGCCAGCCGGAGCCGGTCGAGCGGAAATGCTCTACGATCTCGGCATCAAGGCGCAGCCCAACCCGTTCTTTGACCGGTGCCTTCTGCGGCCCGCGCTCGCCTCGCATGCGCTCGAAAGCTTCGACTATCTCCGGAAACATTTCCTTCATCGGGCGGGCACGGGCAAAGTCTTCCGCCGTCAGTTCTGGAATATCCTCGCCATGCGCAACTTCGTAGTCGTCCAGCGAGATCAACCCCTTGGCGACATCATCCAGAGTAGGAAGCTTAACTTCTTGCTGCTTTGTAACCCTTGCGTTCGCGCTCATTCATCTTCCTCATCGATATAATTCGCATTCTGCCGTCTCTAGGTGTCCAGCAGTACGTGCAAAGGACACCGTTGAGATATCCGAATGCATTAAAGCGCGGTTCACCATAGTTGCCGCGATTGTCTTCAAATGTCTCGAGACTTGCCGAGTCAAAATTCACGACATCAGCAAAATCCAATCCACGCTCCTCAAGCGCCTGCTGTCTTTTGCGTTCGTCCCATTCGAGTTCCATGCTTCATATCACTAATATTTAATTGTGGCCACAAATAAATCAAGCACTCAGCCCGCCGAACAGCGTCGGCATATCCAGCGGCCTGAAACCGTAGTGACTCAACCATCTTACATCCGCGTCAAAAAACGCCCGCAAATCCGGCATGCCGTATTTCAGCATGGCGATGCGGTCGATGCCCATGCCCCAGGCGAAGCCCTGATATTCGTCCGGATCGAGCCCGCCGGCACGCAAAACGTTCGGGTGCACCATGCCGCAGCCCAAGATTTCCATCCAGTCATTGCCCTCGCCGAAGCGCACTTCGCCCGGTTTGGAGCGGTCGCACTTGATGTCGACTTCCATCGAGGGTTCGGTGAACGGAAAATACGACGGGCGGAAACGCATCGTGACGCTTGGCACTTCAAAGAACGCCTTGCAGAACTCTTCCAGCACCCACTTCATGTTGGCGACATTCGCCGTTTTATCGATCACCAGTCCCTCGACCTGATGGAACATCGGCGAATGGGTGGCGTCGGAATCCATCCGGTAGGTCTTGCCGGGAATGACGATGCGGATCGGCGGCTTCTGGCCTTCCATCGTGCGGATTTGCACCGGCGATGTGTGCGTGCGCAAAAGCTTGCGGGTGCCATCTTCCTTTGTGTTGAAGAAGAACGTGTCAT